>QYPX01000033.1 GCA_007280205.1 Comamonadaceae bacterium | reverse complement strand
GCGGGTCCTTGATGATCTGAATGCGCGAGCGTGCCGGGTTGATGCTGCTGTAGCGCGGCTTGGCGTGGAACGCCGCACAGGCGAGCTCGCAGGCCCTGCAGCCGATGCACTTATTGGCATGGATGGTGATGCGCTTCCTGACCTTTTTCGCTGGAGCCATGGCAGCGTCTAATCGTTGGCGGCGTCGAGCTCACGCCACTTGTAGTCGATTACCTCGAGCAGCACACCGTTCATCTTCTTCGGGTGCACGAAAGCGAACTCACAGTCCCGAAACGAGCGCAGGCCACCGATCATCGGGTAGCCCAAAGCCTGAATCTCTTCAACCGCTTTCGCTGTGTTGTTGACATTGAAGCTGATCAGCATCACGCCCTCGCCGCGCTTCTCGATGAACTTGGCGACATCCCCCTCCGGTGTTGTCGACTCCATCAGTTCAAAACCGACCCCATCCAACCAATAGCGCGCGACCCGGATCTTTTCAGGTTCATCGACGTAGGCGTCGTCGGGTGCGCTCTTGCCCAGGATCGGCTCCCAGATTCTCCGTGCTTCGTCGAGGTTGCGCACAGCGATGCAAATGTGATCGATCTTGTTGACTTTCATTCCTTGCTCCTCGGTTGTTCATGTTGCCCGGATCGTCGATAAAAAAGTATACCATGGTGTAAACTATTTAGGTCTATATTATGGTTGAACGTAATTCAGAGGGAACACCATGACCACAAGTGCCCACATTGATCGCTTCATTCTTGACAGCATGCCGCCGCCAGAGCAGTGGCCGGAGTTCATTTTTGAGACGCCCGAGCTGCAGTTCCCGCAGCGCATGAATGCCACGGCATGGCTGCTGGATCGCGCGGTGGCGGAGGGAGACGGCGAGCGCGTTGCCATCATCAGCGGCGAGCTCCGCTGGACCTACCGGGAGTTGCAGCAGCAGGTCAATCGACTGGCACGCCTGCTGACAGAGGATCTCGGCGTACAACCGGGCAACCGCGTGCTGCTGCGCGGCATGAATTCTCCCTGGCTCGCAGCGGGCTGGCTGGCGATCTGGAAGGCAGGTGGCGTCGCTGTGGGCACGATGCCTTTGCTGCGCGCCAAGGAACTCAAGCAGATCGTGCATCTGGCCGATGTCAGTCACGCGTTTTGCGAAGCCTCACTGGCGGTGGAACTGGATCTGGCCCGATCGGACTGTCCCGAGTTGAAACATGTGCAACTCTACGACACCGATGAGTTCAGGCAGCGTCTGGCTGGCAAGTCTGACGAGTTCGAGGCCATCGATACCGCTGCCGAAGACCCAGCCCTGGTTGCCTTCACCTCCGGCACCACCGGTGTACCCAAGGGCTGCATTCATGCTCATCGGGACATCCTCGCCATGTGCGAAGTGTTCCCGCGCCATTGTCTGAAGCCCCAGCGCGATGACATCTTCATCGGCACGCCGCCGCTCGCCTTCACCTTTGGTCTGGGTGGGCTCCTGTGCTTCCCGATGCATGCTCGGGCCAGCACTGTGCTGCTGCCCAGGTTACCGCCGGACGCGTTGATCGCCGCCATGGAGAAGTACCACGCCACCATCTGCATCACCTCGCCGACCGGTTACCGGCAAATGACCGGACTGGTCAAACAGCATGACCTGAGGTCACTCAAGAAGTGCGTTTCCGCTGGCGAAGCGCTTCCGGTGCCGACGCGTGAGCAGTGGCGCGCCGCTACCGGTATCCAGATCCATGATGGTGTCGGTGGTACCGAGGTCATCCACATCTACATTGCATCCGACCCGGACAATTACCGTGTCGGCGCGCTTGGCAAGCCGCTGCCCGGCTACCGGGCGATGCTGGTTGACAAGGACATGAACCCCGTCCCAACCGGCAAGGAAGGCTGGCTGGCTCTCAAGGGGCCAACGGGCTGCCGCTACCTGGCCGACAAGCGTCAAGCCGACTATGTGAGAAATGGCTGGAACATCACCGGCGACACCTATCACACCGATGCGGATGGCTACTACTACTTCCACGCGCGGGTGGATGACATCATCGTTACCTCGGGATACAACGTTGCCGGCCCGGAGGTTGAATCCGTGCTGCTCGAGCACCCGGCTGTCGCCGAGTGTGGGGTCATCGGCGTTCCAGATGCGGATCGGGGCCAGGTCCTGAAGGCGTTTGTGGTCCTGAAGCCGGGTCTGACGGGGGATTCCCACCTGATCAAGGAACTACAGGACTTTGTCAAGAACAATGCGGCGCCCTACAAGTATCCACGGGTCATCAGCTTCGTGGATCAGCTGCCGCGCACCGAGACCGGCAAGTTGCAGCGTTTCAAACTGAAGGAAATCACGGAGCCGAAATAGTTGCTCGTGTCAGTGGCCCCTCTTTGAAAGTACCGCCGGCGCGCGCGGTTTTCCATTTGATGGCAGAATCGCCCCCCAAGACGGGTCCGAACTGGGGCCGCCTTCGCGTCCGTTGACCGGTGCAGCCGGAACACGGAAGGTTATTCAACACGCAGCTTTAACCAGCTAATGTTTCCTGCAGGGAAACGGAGGTCAGCGGAAAATGATTGAGACCAGGTCCCAAGGGACAGGGCCGACTTCGTCGGTTTATCAGGCCTACCAGGCCAATACCCATCTGTTTGGCGGCAACGCACCGTACGTTGAGGAAATGTACGAAAACTATCTGGCCGACCCGGGCAGTGTGACCGACAGTTGGCGCGACTATTTTGACGCCTTGCAGCATGTCCCCGCGCTGGACGGCAGCAGCAGCAAGGATGTGCCCCACCTTCCCGTCATCAACGCCTTTGCCGATCGTGCCAAGCATGGCGGAACCCGGGTCGTGTTGGCCAGCAGTGACGCCGAAATGGGGCGCAAGAGAACTGCGGCACAGCAGTTGATTGCGGCCTACCGAACGGTGGGCTCGCGCTGGGCCGATCTGGACCCCTTGAAACGGACCGAGCGCGACAAGATTCCTGAGCTCGATCCTGCGTTCTACGGTTTCAGCGACGCCGATCAGGAAGCCGTGTTCAACACCAGCAACACCTTCTTCGGCAAAGATACGATGAGTCTGCGCGAGTTGATGAACGCGCTGCGTCAGACCTACTGCGGCACCATCGGTGCCGAGTACATGTACATCACCGACCAGAATCAGAAACGCTGGTGGCAGCAAAAGCTCGAGAGCATTCGCTCCAAACCGGATTTCAGTCCGGAAAAGAAGAAGCACATCCTTGATCGTCTGACGGCGGCCGAAGGACTGGAGCGCTTTTTGCATACCAAGTACGTCGGGCAGAAACGTTTCTCGCTGGAGGGTGGCGAGAGTTTCATCGCTTCGATGGACGAGTTGATTCAGGGTGGCGGCACGATCGGTCTGCAGGAAATCGTGATCGGTATGGCGCACCGCGGACGACTGAATGTGCTGGTCAACTCCTTGGGCAAGATGCCGGCCGATCTGTTTGCCGAGTTTGATCACACAGCGCCAGAAGACTTGTCCAGCGGTGATGTCAAATATCACCAGGGCTTCAGCTCGGATGTGGCCACGCCGGGTGGCCCGGTGCATTTGAGCCTGGCTTTCAACCCCTCGCACCTTGAAATCGTCAATCCGGTCGTGGAAGGGTCCGTGCGCGCCCGCATGGACCGTCGCTCCGACCCCAGGGGCTTGCAGGTGTTGCCAATTCTGGTGCACGGAGATGCGGCTTTTGCGGGTCAGGGCGTGGTGATGGAGACGCTGGCGCTGGCCGAAACACGGGGCTACTGCACGGGCGGCACGGTGCATATCGTGATCAACAACCAGATCGGCTTTACCACCAGTGATCCGCGCGATACCCGCTCGTCCATCTATTGCTCCGACATTGTAAAAATGATCAAGGCACCGGTGCTGCACGTCAACGGCGACGACCCTGAGGCCGTCGTGCTGGCAACACAGATTGCGCTGCAGTACCGCATGGAGTTCCAGAAAGACGTGGTGGTGGACATCGTGTGCTTTCGCAAACTCGGGCACAACGAGCAGGACACGCCGGCGTTAACCCAGCCGCTGATGTACAAGAAGATCGCGCAGCATCCGGGCACACGCAGGTTGTACGCCGAGCGGCTCGCAGCGCAGGGCCTGGGGGCCACGCTGGGCGAGGACATGGTGAAGGCCACGCGCGCTGCGCTGGACGCGGGCCAGAACACCTTTAACCCGGTGCTGACGAATTTCAAGAGCAAATACGCTGTCGACTGGACCCCCTACATCGGCAAGAAGTGGACCGATGCCGGTGACACAGCGCTGCCGCCGGCCGAGTGGAAGCGTCTCGCCCAGCGGCTAACGACCCTGCCGCCCTCCATCACGCCGCATCAATTGGTGAAGAAGGTCTATGCGGATCGCGCCGCCATGGGTCGCGGTGAAATTCCGGTCGATTGGGGCATGGGCGAACACATGGCTTTCGCTTCGTTGGTGGCGGGTGGCTACCCGGTTCGCCTGAGTGGTGAGGACTGCGGGCGCGGCACCTTCACCCACAGGCACGCTGTGATTCACGACCAGAACCGTGAAAAGTTTGACGAGGGTACCTATACGCCACTGCAAAACGTGGCCGATGGCCAGGCGCCCTTTGTCGTGATCGACTCCATTTTGTCGGAAGAGGCAGTGCTCGGCTTTGAGTACGGTTACTCCTCCAACGACCCGAGCACGCTGGTGATCTGGGAGGCACAGTTTGGCGACTTTGCCAACGGTGCCCAGGTCGTGATTGACCAGTTCATTGCCTCCGGCGAAGTCAAGTGGGGTCGTGTCAACGGTATCACGTTGATGCTGCCGCACGGCTACGAGGGGCAGGGTCCGGAGCACAGTTCGGCGCGCCTGGAGCGCTTCATGCAACTCAGCGCGGACACCAATATGCAGGTGGTGCAACCCACAACCGCTAGCCAGATTTTCCATATCCTGCGTCGCCAGATGGTTCGCAATCTGCGCAAGCCGCTCATCATCCTGACGCCAAAGTCCTTGCTGCGGGCCAAGGACGCTGCCTCACCTCTTTCGGAATTCACCAAGGGCTGCTTTCAGACTGTGATTCCGGAAAGCAAGGAAGAAATCATCAAGAAGGCTGACAAGGTCAAGCGCGTGGTCGCCTGCTCCGGCAAGGTTTACTACGACCTCGTCAAGAAGCGCGACGAGAAGGGCATTGACGACGTGGCGATCCTGCGGGTCGAGCAGCTCTATCCGTTTCCGCACAAGGCTTTCGCTGCAGAACTCAAGAAGTACCCCAACGCCGGGGAACTGCTGTGGTGCCAGGACGAACCGCAGAACCAGGGGGCCTGGTTCTTTGTGCAGCACTACATCCTGGAAAACATGGCAGATGGGCAGAAGCTGGGCTACTCCGGCCGCGCCGCCTCCGCCTCACCGGCGGTTGGTTATTCGCATTTGCACCAGGAACAGCAAAAGGCGCTGGTCGAAGGTGCCTTCGGCAAGCTCAAGGGTGCTGTCCTGTCCAAGTAATCAGTTGGGGGCAGAGCTGAAGAGCTGCCCCGCAAAATCCGGAGAATTTGATATGGCTATCGTAGAAGTGAAAGTCCCGCAGTTATCGGAATCGGTGGCCGAAGCCACCCTGCTGCAGTGGAAGAAGAAGGTTGGTGATGCGGTCTCCGTCGACGAGATCCTGATCGAAGTCGAAACTGACAAGGTGGTGCTTGAGGTGCCGGCCCCTGCGGCTGGTGTGATCCTGGAACTGGTGGCAGCGGACGGGGCGACGGTCGCTGCCGAGCAACTGATTGCGCGGATCGACACCGAAGGTAAGGCCAGTGCGCTTGCCCAGACTTCAGTGGCAGTCGGAGCGCCCCCTGCACCGACAGCATCAGTGGCTGTGCCGGCGAGCGCTGCCATGGCCGGCGTCGCGATGCCTGCTGCAGCCAAGCTGATGGCGGATCATCAACTTGGCGCTGGCTCGGTCGCTGGCAGCGGCAAGGATGGTCGCGTCACCAAGGGGGATGTGCTGGCCGCTGTGGCGTCTGCCGCCGCGCCCAAGGCCGTGGCGGCGCCGACGCTGCCTGCCAAGCCAGCCGCGAATTTCCTGCCACAGGTGGCGGTGACGACACCCTTCCTGGGTGAGCGCCCGGAACAGCGCGTGCCCATGAGTCGTCTGCGGGCACGCGTCGCCGAGCGCCTGCTGCAATCGCAATCGACCAATGCCATCCTGACGACTTTCAACGAAGTCAATATGGCGCCCGTGATGGAAATGCGCAAACGCTTCCAGGACAAGTTCGAGAAGGAGCACGGTGTGAAGATCGGCTTCATGAGCTTCTTCGTCAAGGCAGCGGTGCATGCCCTGAAAAAATTTCCGATGCTCAACGCCTCGGTGGATGGCAACGACATCGTCTACCACGGCTATTTCGACATTGGCATTGCCGTGGGATCGCCGCGAGGTCTGGTGGTGCCGATTCTGCGCAACGCGGACCAGATGAGTTTTGCCGACATCGAAAAGAAGATCGCCGAGTACGGTGCCAAGGCGCGCGACGGCAAGCTCGGCATTGAGGAGATGACGGGCGGCACTTTCTCCATCAGCAACGGCGGCACCTTCGGCTCGATGCTGTCCACACCCATCATCAACCCACCGCAGTCGGCGATTCTGGGCGTGCACGCAACCAAAGACCGTGCGGTAGTGGAAAACGGCCAAGTCGTGGTGCGCCCCATCAACTATCTGGCCATGAGCTACGACCACCGCATCATCGACGGCCGCGAAGCGGTACTGGGTCTGGTGGCGATGAAAGAAGCGCTGGAAGATCCGGCGCGGTTGCTGTTCGACATTTGAGTGCTTGTTGACTTTCTCGAAGTGATGACAAGTCAAATCTCGCTCAGCATTGCCGGTGGATCTGGCCGCCGTGGCGCTCAGCTCCGCGGCTGTCCCCCGAGTTATTGGGGTCAGACGCCAATTTCGCTGCGACGCGATGCGTCGCACCCTATGGGCGAGCCTGCGGCTCGGCGAATTTGGACTCTGACCCCAAAAACTCCTGCGCTGAGTGCCACGCCAGCCAGATCTTGCACGCAGGGTTGGTTTGCAGATTGCGCGAACCGCAGACGTTCGTTGCCAAGGGTGCGGCATTGGGTGATGCAGCGAAATCAAGGAGGAGCCCGCAGGGCGGGGGACATTCGCGGAATCATCCACTGCCACGCCCTTGGCCCACTCAAACTTGAGACGCTGAATTACAAAGGCACTCGGCGCCACGCAGTTATGGCTCGAACGGTGTCGCACATTACGGAACTCTGAACCATCATGAACAAACAATTTGATGTCATCGTCATCGGTGGCGGCCCTGGTGGGTATATCGCTGCCATCCGTGCAGCGCAGCTGGGCATGAGCGTGGCCTGCGTTGACGAGTGGAAGAACAAGCAGGGTGGGCCGGCGCTGGGCGGCACTTGCACCAATGTTGGTTGCATCCCGAGCAAGGCCTTGCTGCAATCCTCTGAGCACTTTGACCAGGCGGCACGCCATTTTTCCGAACACGGCATTGGCGTGACAGGCCTGAGTCTGGACGTGGGCCAGATGGTGGCGCGCAAGGACACGGTGGTCAAGCAGAACAACGACGGTATTCTGTACCTGTTCAAGAAGAACAAGGTAAGCTTTTTTCATGGCCGCGGCTCTTTCGTCAAAGCTGCAGACGGTGGCTACGAGATCAAGCTTAGCGGCACGGCCGAGGAAACCCTGGTCGGCAAGCAGATCGTGCTTGCGACCGGCTCGACGGCGCGTGCCTTACCCGGCACGCCGTTTGACGAGCAGACGGTGCTCTCGAACGACGGCGCCTTGCGCATAGCCGCTGTGCCAAAGAAGCTTGCCTTGATTGGCTCGGGCGTCATTGGCCTGGAGATGGGCTCGGTCTGGCGGCGTCTGGGCTCTGAAGTCACGATCCTCGAAGCACTGCCTGAGTTTCTCGGTGCCGTTGACCAGCAGATCGCCAAAGAGGCGCACAAGGCCTTCGTCAAACAGGGACTCAAGATCGAACTCGGCGTGACCGTCGGTGCTATCAAGGTTGGCAAGAAGGGCGTGAGCGTGGCCTGGACCAACGCCAAGGGCGAAGCCCAACTGCTGGAAGCCGACAAGCTGATTGTGTCGATCGGCCGCGTTCCCAACACCCTGGGGCTGAACGCGCAGGCCGTTGGACTGCAGCTGGACGAACGTGGCGCGATTGCGGTGGATGATGCGTGCCGCACCAGCTTGCCTGGCGTCTGGGCGATTGGCGATGTGGTGCGCGGCCCCATGCTGGCACACAAGGCGGAGGAGGAGGGTGTTGCAGTAGCCGAGCGCATCGCGGGCCAGCATGGACACGTCAACTTCAACACCATCCCCTGGGTTATCTACACCAGTCCGGAGATTGCCTGGGTCGGGCAGACCGAGGCGCAGCTCAAAGCAGCTGGTCGTGCCTACAAGGCGGGAACCTTCCCCTTTCTGGCCAATGGTCGGGCGCGCGCGCTGGGCGACACCACCGGCATGGTGAAGATGCTGGCTGATGCGACAAGCGACGAAATTCTGGGCGTGCATATCGTTGGCCCCATGGCCAGCGAGCTGATTGCCGAATGCGTGATGGCGATGGAATTCAGAGCCAGCAGCGAAGACATCGCGCGCATCTGCCACGCCCATCCGTCGCTCAGTGAGGCGACCAGGGAAGCGGCACTGGCAGTGGAAAAGCGCACGCTCAATTTCTGATTCGCCGTGAGCGTCAAGCAGGCCTATCAGGAGCAGCTGGCCGCGCGCGGCTACCAGGCCGACCCGGCCCAGCTGCAGGCCGTCGTGGCGCTACAGCGCTGCGCTCTGGCATGGGCTTCCTACAAGAGCAAGCGCTCCAGCGCCCTGAAGAAGCTGATCAACCGACCCAACCTTCCGCCTGGGGTTTACATGTACGGTGGGGTTGGACGCGGCAAGAGTTTTCTGATGGACTGCTTTTTTGCGGCGGTTCCACTGAAACGCAAGACCCGTTTGCATTTTCACGAGTTCATGCGTGAGGTTCATCGCGAATTGGTGGCACTGCAAGGCACGGTTGACCCGCTCGATGTGCTGGCCCGGAGAATTGCCAGAAAATATCGACTGATCTGTTTCGATGAATTTCATGTTTCGGACATCACTGACGCCCTGATCCTGCATCGGCTGCTGCGCGCCCTGTTTGACAACGGCGTGGGCCTGGTGACGACATCGAACTTTGCGCCCGATGCGCTCTATCCGGATGGTCTGCACCGCGAGAGAATTCTGCCGGCGATTGCGTTGCTGAAGGAAAATCTCGAAGTCATCAACGTTGACAATGGCACCGATTATCGTCATCACAGCTTGACCCAGATGCAGCATTACCACTGGCCACACAGTGCTCAGACGCACTCGGCCCTGGCCCGCACTTTCGACTCGCTGGCAGACACTGCTGATGAAGATCCGCTGTTGCTGATCGAGGGGCGCGTGCTGGCGGCACTGCGGCGGGCCGGCTCTCTCGTGTGGTTTGATTTCCGGACGTTGTGCGCGGGCGCGCGGTCACAGAACGACTACCTCGAAATCGCTGCGCACTTTGATACTTTGCTGCTCAGCGAGGTGCCCCGCATGTCCGACCAGATGGGTTTCGAGGCGCGCCGCTTTACCTTGCTGGTCGATGTGCTGTACGACCGTCACGTCAAACTGATCATGTCAGCCGCCGTGCCGGTGCAGGAGTTGTACACAGCGGGGCCGCTTGCGCATGAGTTTGTCCGCACGGTGTCTCGTCTGCATGAAATGCAGTCGCGCGAATTCCTGGCACTGCCGCGACGTCTCGTCGATACCGCTTTGACGCTCAAGAATCCAGCGGTTCGAGCTTGACGATCACCAGCGACAGATTGTCACCGCCGCCGCGGCCGCGCGACCGGGCTTTTTCAATCAGGAATTCAGTCGCTTCGCGCGGTGACAGACTGGCCAGAACCGATCCGATTTCAGCATTGCTGAAGTAGTGCCAGACGCCGTCGCTGCAAGCCATCAGGACATCGCCAGCGCGCAATTGGGGGATGAAATGGACGCCCACCGGCGGATCCTTTTCGGTTCCCAGACAGCCAACCAGAATATTCGATTTCGGATGGTCATTGGCCTGTTCCTCGGTCAACTCACCTTTGTCGACCAGGGTCTGAACATAGGAATGATCGGTCGAGCGCTTGACCAGTTTGCCAGCATGGAAATGGAAGATGCGTGAATCGCCCGAGTACGCCCAGTAGCAGTCACCGCCCGGATTGATCAGAAAGGCTGCCAGCGTGCTGTGCGGTTCTTCTTCCGAAGAAATGGCGGTCAACTTGATGACGGTGTGTGCCTCCCTTACCAACTGCAGCAGGGTTGCCGGTGCATCATCTATGGTGGGCGAGTAGCGCTCAAACAACTGCTTGGCAGTCAGCATGACTTGATCGGACGCCTTGCGACCACCGCTGCGTCCACCCATGCCATCGGCAACCACGGCCAGCAAGCAGCCGGAGACACGCTTGTGGCTCAGCAGGGTCACCTGATCCTGCTGGTACTCGCGGTCGCCTTTGTGGATGCCTGTGGAGGCGCTGAGTCGGTAGCCTTTGGACATGATCGGTGTTGAAGCAGGGGATGCCTGAATTTATCGTTTCAATTTAGTCGTATTATCGACCTACACAAGAACAAATCCCGATCAATTACTTCGATCATTTTTAACTACTGAAGCCGTGGACTCTAACCTGCACTCTCCCGAACGTCGGCTGATCGACTTGCGTATTGAGCATGGAGATCTTGATGCCATGATAGACCGCGCCAGCGGCGAAGTTCCGCTGGATGAACTTCTGATGCGCCGACTCAAGAAGAAACGTTTGAGCCTGCGCGATGAAATTGCTCGGATTGAGCGACAGTTGAACCCTGACGAGCCTGCCTGACGAATGAGTCTGGAAGACCGTGTGCGCGAGGTTTTCGCGCCGGCTGGTTTGTTGTCGCGCACGGTCCAGGAGTTCAAGTCCAGAGATGGACAAACCGAGATGGCAGGGTCGATTGCCCGTACTATCGATGCCGGTGGTGTGCTGGTGGTCGAGGCGGGCACGGGTATTGGAAAGACTTTTGCCTACCTGGTGCCGGTGCTGCTCAGCGGCACCAGAGTCCTGCTCTCCACGGCAACCAAGACCTTGCAGGATCAACTGTTCGGTCGCGACCTTCCCCTCTTGCTCAGGGCATTGGGCCTGCCGCTGCGCAGCGCCTTGCTCAAGGGGCGCGGCAGCTACCTTTGTCTGCAGCGTCTGCAGGTGGCGCGGCAACAGCACAACATTGCCGCCTATGGCGCCTTGCGGACTCTGGCCAAAATTGAAAGTTGGGCGCTGCTGACAGGTACCGGCGACCTGGCCGAACTGCCCGGGCTGGATGAACGCTCACCGCTGATTGCCCTGGTGACATCGACGCGGGAGAACTGCCTGGGCGCGCAGTGTCCGCAGTTTCGTGCTTGCCATGTGAATCAGGCGCGGCGTGAAGCATTGGCGGCCGATGTTGTGGTTGTCAACCATCACCTGTTCTTTGCCGATCTCGCGGTTCGCGAGTCAGGCATGGCTGAATTGTTGCCAACGGTGCGCACGGTGGTCTTCGACGAAGCGCATCAGCTCAATGAGACCGGCGTTCAGTTTCTTGGCAAGCAGTTGAGCACCGGGCAGTTGCTTGACTTCGCGCGCGATCTGCTGGCCAGCGGTTTGCAGCATGCGCGCGGTCTGGCAGACTGGCAGATGATCGCCAGCGCGGTCGAGCGCGCCGCGCGCGACTTGCGGCTGCTGGTGGGAACATCATTGTCGGGCAGCAAACTGCGCTGGCTTGGCCTTGCCCCGGAGTTGCTGGATGAAGCACAGTGGCAGGAGGGCCTGCTTGCAGTGAAAGCATCCTGTAGCCAGGCCGTTGACGCACTCAGCGCAGTTGGCCAGGCAGAACCCGATCTGGCGCGCTTGTGGGAACGTGCCAACGGCTTGGTTGAGCGGATCGATTTCTTTGGCGCGCTGTGTGCACAAGAGTCGGTGCGCTGGCTCGATGTCGGCTCGCAACTGATCCTGGTCGAGTCGCCGCTGGACATCGCACAGACGGTTCGCACGCGTCTGTTGAGTTCAAGCAGTGAGCCGCTCTCGCAGCGTTCCTGGATCTTTACTTCGGCAACCCTGGGAGAAGATGCGCGCCTGCGGTGGTTTACCGAGTCCTGCGGTTTGACTGAGGCCGAAATACTGAAAGTGCAAAGTCCGTTTGACTATGAGCGGCAGGCCGCTGTGTATGTGCCCATGCAACTTGCCAGACCGGGCGCTCCGGAACACAGCCTGCAGGTAGCCGAATTGGTAGCCAAAGCCGCTGCAACGATTGGCGGACGCACACTGGTACTTACAACCACGCTGCGCGCCCTGCGCACCGTCAGCGAAGCGCTGCAGCGGAAATTCGCGACTGCAGATTCCCTGGAAATTCTGGTTCAGGGGCAGCAGTCCAAGCGCCAATTGATGGAGCGTTTTCGTCTCGGTGTCGAGGGCGGGCGGGCCGGTTGTGTGCTGGTGGCTTCGGCCTCCTTCTGGGAAGGCTTTGATGTGCCGGGCGATGCTTTGCAACTGCTGGTGATTGACAAACTGCCGTTTCCGCCGCCGAACGATCCTTTGGTTGAGGCGCGATCCAAACGACTGGAGGCCGATGGTCGCAGCGTCTTCAACGACTACTTCATTCCGGAAGCAGCGGTGGCTCTCAAGCAAGGTGCGGGGCGCCTGATTCGGCGCGAAACCGATCAGGGTGTGCTGGTCATCTGTGACACCCGGCTGGCACAAATGGGCTACGGCAAGCGACTGCTGGCGGCGCTGCCAGCGATGAAAAAACTGGTTTCGGAGCAGGAGTTTGGGCAGGCCCTGAATGCTCTTACCAGAACTTCCACCACGGACTCTGATTGGTCTTGAAGCCGCGGGTCAGGTACTCTGAGTTGGGATAGTTTTTGTCCAGGACGCGTCTGGCATCGTCACGCAACTGTGTCATGCCGAGCGCGTCGTAGGCCCTGACAATGATGAAGAGAGCCTCTTCTGTTGCCGGCGCATCCTGGTAGTCGGAGATCGCCAGTTGGGCCCGGTTGATGGCAGCCACGTAGGCGCCGCGGCTCAGGTAATAGCGAGCCACATGCAATTCGTAACTGGCCAGCGAATTGACAATGTAGGTCATGCGCAGGCTGGCGTCGGCGGCGTAGCGCGATTCCGGAAAGCGTGTGATCAGTTCCTTGAAGGACTCAAAGGATTCCTTGGAGGCCTTCTGGTCACGCTCCGCCAGATCCTGGCGTGCAATGTAAGAGAGAAAGCCCAGATCGTCATTGAAGTTGACCAGACCCTTCAGATAAAGTGCATAGTCCATGGCGGGACTCGCGGGGTGCAGCTTCATGAAGCGGTCCAGCGTCGCCACGGCTTGCGCTGTTTCGCCCGATTTGTACTGGGCGTAGGCCTTGTCAACCTGCGCCTGCTGCGCCAGCGGCGTTCCGGCAGCGCGGCCTTCGAGCTTTTCCAGGTGCGAGATCGCCTTTTCGTAGCCACCTGCGGCCAACTCGTCTTTGGCCTCTGCGTAAAGCTTGCTGGGGCTCCAGTTGGCTTCCTTGTCCTGCGGGGCGGACGAGCAAGCTGTCAGCAGCAATAGGGCACTTGCCAGCGACCAGGTGCAGACAACCGATAATTTGGCTCGAAGCATGTAGGACAACTTTCTTGAAAAATTCCGGATTGATTATATCGAGCGGTCATGATAGCGAGGATCTGGAGGATCGGGTCGACACCGAGCCAGAGCTCGAATTGCGGTCACTGGTTTTTGGGCCGGCCCAGCACGGCTTGCGTCTTGATCAGGCACTGGTCGAGTTGGTGCCGGAATTTTCACGCAGCTATCTGCAGCAATTGATCCAGTGCGGCGCCGTCACACTGGAGCGAGCCGGCGCCTGCAAGGCGTCGACGCGTGTCAAGGCAGCGGACCAGGGGAGCATCGAACTGCGACCAACACCGCAGAGCCAGGCCTTCAAACCCGAACTCATGAAACTGGAAGTGGTTTACCAGGATGAGCACTTGCTGATCATCAACAAGCCGGCTGGCCTGGTGGTCCATCCGGCACCTGGTAACTGGAGCGGTACCTTGCTCAACGGTTTGCTGGCCTTCGACTCCAAAGCCGTGAATTTGCCACGCGCCGGAATTGTGCATCGACTGGACAAGGACACCAGTGGCCTGATGGTGGTGGCACGCAGCCGGCTCGTGATGGATGCCCTGATTCGGGCCATCGCTGCGCGCGAGGTCGGCCGGCAGTACCTGGCGCTGGCGCACCGCCCGTGGATCGGCAGCACCAGCCGCCAGGTCGATCAGCCCATCGGTCGCGATCCACGCAACCGTCTACGCATGGCGGTGGTCGATCTTGGCAAGAACGCAGGCAAACTGGCACGCACCGACATTGATCTTCTGCACAGCGGAGATCGGGGCTGTCTGGTGCGATGTACCTTGCACACCGGTCGCACACACCAAATTCGGGTGCACATGGCAGCCATCGGTCATCCCCTGGTGGCCGATGAAATCTACGGTGGCGCCGCCGCTGCCGGCATGCAGAGGCAGGCCTTGCATGCCTTTAGACTTTCCCTGACGCACCCGGTGACACAGCAAAAGCTGGTATTTTTCTCCGAATTGCCGAACGATCTGAGTGATGCACTGAGCCAGTGGAGCCTCAGTTATACTCACGGCTAATGGCGTGAAAGCCAGCACCTCGGCCGGCGGCCGGGGGCAAGGCGCTGCAGATTCATCAATCTGCCTGCCGCGCCGCAAAGAATCACACTGATTTCGCACCTCGATGGTGCTCGTCCCGGAAGCATTGCAAGACCATGAATACGGCGGATGCCAAGCGCGTATTAGAGACCGCCTTGATTTGCTCGCAGCAACCCTTGCTGGCAGCAGAGTTGACTGTGTTGTTCAACGACAGCCTGACGCCAGACACGCTTAAGGAATTGTTGCTGGAGCTGCAGCACGACTGGGCCGAGCGTGGCGTGGAACTGGTCGAACTGGCAAGTGGCTGGCGCTTCCAGAGCCGACCAGAAATGCGCCAGTATCTGGACCTGCTGCATCCCGAAAAGCCACCGCGCTACAGCCGGGCCACACTGGAGACTCTGGCCATCATTGCGTACCGGCAACCGGTAACACGCGGTGACATCGAGGACATTCGGGGTGTGACAGTCAATTCGCTGTTGCTTAAACAGCTTGAAGACCGGGGCTGGATCGAGGTGATTGGCCACCGCAGCACCGTTGGACGCCCAGCCCTGTTTGCCACGACCCGGCATTTTCTGGACGATCTGGGACTTGCCTCACTGGATCAGCTACCCCCGATGGACAATCCGGGCGAGCAACTTGGCGCGGTGCAGGCGCTGGCTGGACATGCGTCCGATTTGCAAGCCGAGCTTGACATGGCGCCGGTGCCAACTGTTGATGCCGACGGCAAACCTATTTTCTTGACGGGAACTCCACCATGAGCGCAATCATTGACGACACGCCGATTCAACCGGAGCCGCCAAGCGTTGTGCCGGAACTGGAGCCTTCGCAAGCGCTGGCAGTTGCCACAGAGTTGACTCAAGCCGAGGTGTTGCAGCCAGCAGCACACGAGAGTCGCTTTGACGAGGTGGTGTCGGGGCAATTCGACGCCGAGCAGGAGAGCGCCGAGCCGCTTTCGGCAAAACGGGTGTTGGCACCGCAGGCGGAAACACCCAAGCTGCACAAGGTGCTGGCTCAGGCCGGGATGGGCTCGCGCCTGGAGATGGAACAATTGATCATGGAAGGCCGTATCACGGTCAATAATGAACCGGCTCATATCGGGCAGCGCATCCAGTTTGGTGACCACGTCAAGGTCAACGGCAAGCCGATCAGGTTCCGCATCGACGCGCCGCCGGCGCGGGTTATTGCCTACCACAAGCCCGCTGGCGAGGTGGTGACGCATGATGATCCACAGAATCGACCGACCGTGTTTCGCCGCTTGCCGAAGTTGTTCCAGGGCAAGTGGCAATCGGTCGGGCGTCTTGATCTCAATACCGAAGGTTTGCTGCTGTTCACAAGTTCGGGGCAATTGGCCAACAATCTGATGCACCCCCGTTTCGGTCTGGAGCGGGAATATGCCGTACGGGTGCTGGGCTCGCTGAGCAAAGACGAAAAGCACAGACTGCTTGAAGGCGTCAAGCTCGATGATGGCATGGCGCAATTCGGTTCGATTGAAGAGGGCGGTGGTGAGGGCTCGAACTGCTGGTATCGCGTCACCATCAGCGAGGGTCGAAACCGCGAAGTCCGGCGCATGCTCGAAGCGGTGGGCCACGCTGTGAGCCGACTGATTCGCATCCGCTACGGCGCCATGGTCTTGCCGCGTGGCTTGCGGCGCGGCGCGTGGATGGAACTCGATGCGCCAGACATTCAGTTGCTGATGCAGGCAGCCGGATCGCGCTCCTCGCGCGAGCACGGTGACAACACCGGCGGCGCTCAGCCACGGCGCGAGGAGGGCGCTCCCGAGTCAGGTCCGCGCAGTCCGCGTCGGGGTGTCCGTGGCAACGGTCCGCGCAGTTCGGGCAATGGCCCGCGCCGACCGTCAGCCGGCGGCGCGCAGGACCCCGGGCAGGGGTATGCGAACAGTGCCGGTCGCAAGAATCGTAGTGAGTCGGGTGATCGCAGCGGCAATGCGGCGCAGCCCGACCCGATGAAGACAGCCTTCGGCTACATCGGCGCCGACAGTTTTACGCGGCAGCGGCAGGATCAGGGGCAACGTCGCAGTGGCGGCGGCGGGCCCGCTGGCGGACAGCGTCGCGGCGGCCGTGGTCGCTGACTTTCACGATAAAATCCTCCCCTTCGCCCGTTGGGCGAATATCCATAATCAACAGCTCAGGAAGTACTCATGACTATCGAACGCACTCTGTCCATTATCAAACCCGATGCGGTTGCCAAAAACGTGATTGGTCAAATCTACGCGCGCTTTGAGGCTGCTGGTTTGAAAATTGTTGCAGCCAGGATGGTACGTCTGGCGCGCAGCGAAGCAGAGGCTTTTTACGCGGTTCACAAGGAACGTCCTTTTTTCAAGGATCTGGTTGAGTTCATGATCTCCGGTCCAGTGATGATCCAGGTGCTTGAAGGTGAAAACGCGGTACTCAAGAATCGCGACCTGATGGGCGCCACCGATCCCAAGAAGGCAGCACCCGGCACCATCCGTGCCAGTTTTGCCGACAGCATTGATGCCAATGCAGTGCATGGGTCCGATGCGCCTGAAACCGCCGCCGTGGAAGTCGGTTTCTTCTTCCCTGGCATGAACGTCTACTCCAAATAGACATGGCTCCCACGCTCCGCTGCGTTTTGCTGCCATCCGGGCCGGCCATTGCGCACACGGGGCGTCCCGGCGCCTTGCCGCTGCGATGACGGCCAACCTGCTCGATTTTGATCTCGAAGGTCTGACCGGGTTTTGCGAGCGGCTCGGTGAAAAGCGCTTCCGCGCGGTTCAGCTGTTTCGCTGGATTCATCAAAAGGGAGCGTCTGATTTTGACGCCATGAGCGATCTTGCGAAGTCCTTGCGAGAAAAGCTCAAAGGTTCGGCCCAGGTGAAGGCGTTGGCGGTCCTGTCGCAGCAAATCTCATCGGACGGCACCATCAAGTGGCTGTTTGACGTGGGCGGCGGTGACGCCGTGGAGGCGGTTTTCATTCCGGAAGACGATAGAGGCACACTGTGCATCTCCTCGCAGGCCGGCTGCGCCATGGGTTGCCGCTTCTGCTCCACCGGGCATCAGGGTTTCAGCCGCAACCTCACGAGCGGAGAAATCATCGCCCAGCTCTGGTTTGCGGAGCGATTCTTGCGCCGGCATCTGCAGCGCGAGGAGCGTGTGATTTCCAATGTCGTCATGATGGGCATGGGCGAGCCGCTGCAGAACTACGCGGAATTGCTGCCGGCACTGCGAACTATGCTGGACGACCATGCTTATGGTTTGTCGCGACGCCGCGTTACTGTTTCCACCTCCGGCATCGTGCCGAAGATGGATTTGTTGTCGCAGGACTGTCCGGTGGCGCTGGCAGTCTCGCTGCATGCGCCGAACGACGCTCTGCGTGACAACCTGGTGCCGCTGAACAAGAAGTACCCACTGATTGAGTTGATGGCAGCCTGCGAGCGTTATCTGGAGTTTGCGCCGCGGGATTTCATCACTTTCGAATATTGCATGCTCGATGGGGTCAATGACCAGCCAGAACATGCGCGTCAATTGGTCGAACTCGTGCGCGGCTATGGCGGTGCACGCGCCTGGTGCAAGTTCAACCTGATTCCATTCAACCCGTTTGCGCAGTCAGGTTTGACCCGGTCATCGACGCAGCAAATCCTGGTCTTTGCACGGATTTTGAGTGATGCTGGTATTGTGACGACAATACGCAAGACGCGAGGGGATGATATCGATGCCGCCTGTGGGCAACTGGCGGGCGATGTGATGGATCGAACCCGTGTCGGCGAGAGAATCGCGCGACAGCGCACGATCATGCTCAAACCAGTGGCATTGCACAAACGGACAGTTCAGGAGACTTGAGGCATGTATAGAAACACGGGACAGGGCATGACGCTCAGGTACTGGCTGCTGGCAGCCGGTCTGATGCTGCTCGGGCTGGCCGGCGTTTCTGGCTGCGCGGCAAGATTTGATGGCCTGACGGCTACCGGCGGTGAAGCCGAAATGGTGACCGAGTCGGACGAGCCCGACGCACGCAAGCGCGCACGGATCCGGTTGGAACTGGCAGTGGGCTATTTTGAGAACGGGCAAACTGCCATTGCCCTGGATGAGCTCAAGCAGTCGATTGCTGCCGACTCCAACTACGCCGAAGCCTACAGCATGCGTGGTCTCATTTACATGCGGCTCAACGACTTCCGGCTCTCCGAAGAAAGCTTCAAGCGGGCCTTGACCCTTAACCCGCGAGATTCAAACATCATGCACAACCTGGGCTGGCTCTATTGTCAGCAGACCCGGTACGCGCAGGCGCAGCAACTGTTTTCCCAGGCGCTGGCCAATCCTCAATACGGCGAGCGGGCCAAGACCTGGCGCGCGCAGGGCTTGTGCCAGGTCAGGGCCGGCCAACTGGCTGAAGGCGAACAAAGTCTTTTCAAGTCTTATGAGTTTGATGCCGGCAATCCGGTCACTGCCTACAACCTGGCCCTATTGCTTTTTCAGCGCGGTGACTTTGCCCGAGCGCAGTTTTATGTGCGGCGACTCAATAACAGCGAACTGGCCAATGCCGAGTCTCTGTGGCTTGGCGTCAAGGTTGAGCAGCGGATGGAAAATCGTGACGCCATGATGCAATTGGCTGCCCAGTTGATCAAACGTTTTCCAAAATCGCGCGAGGCCGAATCCTATCGGGGGGGAGCTTTCGATGAGTGAGCCTTTATTGATCGACTCCGAAACGACAGCGCCGAGTCCGCTCACAGCCGCGCCGATGACCAGCGGCGCGATGCTGCGGCAGGCGCGTGAGGCACTGGGCCTGCACATCGGTGCACTGGCGGTTTCTCTGAAGGTTCCTGTGAAAAAACTCGAAGCGCTGGAAGCCGACCGCTTTGACCTGTTACCTGATACCGTTTTCGTTCGTGCCCTGGCCTCCAGTATTTGCCGGGTACTGAAAATTGCGCCGGGCCCGATACTGGAAAAACTGCCGCATACGACGGCGCCGCAATTCAAGGATTCGGGTGCCGGCATGAATGTTCCATTTCGTTCGGCCGGTGGGGGTTCATGGCGCCAGTTTTGGGAGCAACTTTCCAAGCCCCTGGTGTTGGCGGTGATGGTACTGCTGACCGGCGCTTTGCTGCTGCTGTTCTTTCCATTGACACGGCAAGCCGAAGTTGCTGTTGATGCAAAATCGGCAGCGCTTGAGGGTGGTGCGCAGCCCCCGATCGTGGCGCCCGCGGTGGAAGTCAGCACGCTGCTTGCTTCGCAGACTTTGACGCAGGCTGCCAGCGCCGTGATCAGTGCGGCCCCAGAGCCGGCACAGGTGGCAGGGTCTGGCGCAACCAGCGGCATCGTTGTCTTCAAGGCGCAGGCGATGGCCTGGGTCGAGGTTGTAGACGCTGCGGGCGTGGTTCAGGTGCGACGCAATATGGCAGCGGGGGAGACCGTCGGTGTTTCCGGCGCCTTGCCGCTCATGGTGGTGGTCGGGCGGTCCGATACCACGCAGGTTCTGGTGCGCGGCCAGGCTTTTGATTTGTTGTCCGTCGCGCGCGACAATGTTGCCCGTTTTGAGGTGAAGTAGTGGAAGGGCTTGTGCCTATTGCCTCTGCGGCGCCCAAAGCACGTCGCAGCAGGCAGGCCAGTGTGACCTGGGCTGGACGACGCGTCACAGTCGGTGGCGATGCGCCGGTGCGGATCCAGTCGATGACCAACACCGACACGGTCGATGTCATAGGCACGGCCATCCAGGTCAAGGAACTGGCGCTGGCTGGCTCCGAATTGGTCCGGCTGACTGTCAATACACCGGAGGCCGCAGCGGCGGTTCCCCGTGTTCGCGAACAGTTGGACCGAATGGGAATCGATGTTCCCCTGATTGGAGATTTTCACTACAACGGACATCGTCTGCTGACCGATTTTCCGGATTGTGCGCAGGCCTTGTCCAAATACCGGATCAATCCCGGCAACGTCGGCAAGGGTGACAAGCATGACCGGCAATTCGCCCTCATGATCGAAGCTGCACTGCGCTGGGACAAGCCGGTGCGCATTGGTGTGAACTGGGGCAGTCTGGATCAGGAATTGCTGGCCGCGCTGATGGATGAGAACAGCCGTCGCACGCCGCCCTGGCAACTCAAGCCGATCATGTACGAGGCACTGATAAGTTCGGCCATGGAGTCGGCGCGCCGGGCTGTTGAAATCGGCATGAATCAGGACCAGATCATTTTGTCCTGCAAGGTCAGTGGCGTCCAGGATCTGGTTTCTGTTTACCGGGAACTGGCCAGACGTTGCGACTACCCCTTGCACCTGGGTTTGACCGAAGCAGGGATGGGCAGCAAGGGCACCGTGGCTTCGGCTGCCGCTCTGGCCATTTTGTTGCAGGAAGGCATTGGCGACACGATTCGTGTTTCATTGACGCCTCAGCCGGGCGAAGCAAGAACCCAGGAAGTCACCGTTGCCTGTGAGCTGCTGCAGGCACTGGAACTCAGGTCCTTTGTTCCAAGCGTGACGGCGTGTCCCGGCTGCGGTCGCACGACCAGCACCACGTTTCAGGAGTTGACCAAGAGCATCGAGGATTTCCTGCGCTCGCAGATGCCGGTGTGGCGCGAGAAGTATCCCGGCGTTGAAAAGCTGAAAGTGGCCGTGATGGGTTGTATTGTGAATGGCCCGGGTGAGAGCAAACATGCCGACATCGGTATCAGTTTGCCCGGCACCGGCGAAGCGCCGGCGGCTCCGGTCTTTATCGATGGTGAAAAGCGCCTGACCTTGCGTGGCGACGCCATCGCCCAGGAGTTTCAGAAAATTGTCGAAAACTATGTTGCAACGCGCTATGGCTCGCCTGTGCTTGCTGCGTCCTGAGTCAAGTCATGAGTGAAAAAGAAGCAACGCCGAAGCTGGAGAAACTCAGCGCCGTCAAAGGCATGAACGATATTCTGCCGCCCGACTCTGCGCGCTGGGAATATCTGGAAGACAAGGTGCGAACGCTGATGGGGCTCTATGGCTACCGCAACATCCGCACACCGATCGTCGAGCCGACGGCCCTGTTCGTGCGCGGCACCGGCGAGACCACCGACATCGTCGAGAAGGAGATGTACTCCTTTGAAGACAAGCTCAACGGCGAAGCTTTGACGCTGCGGCCCGAGAATACGCCGGGCGTGGTGCGTGCCGCCATTGAGCACAACCTCACCTATGACGGCGGCAAGCGCCTGTACTACATGGGGCCGATGTTTCGGCATGAGCGGCCGCAGCGTGGGCGGTATCGGCAGTTCTATCAGTTGGGCGCCGAGGCGCTCGGATTTGCCGGCCCCGAGGTGGATGCAGAACTGATGCTGCTGGTGCATGAGCTGTTTGCGGCGCTGGGCCTGCGCAATGTGCGCGTCGAGTTGAACAGTCTGGGGGTTCCCTCCGAACGGCAGGCGCATCGTCTGGCCTTGCTGGCCTATTTTGAAGCGCATCTGGAGCAGCTTGACGCCGAGGCGCAGCGCCGTTTGTACAGCAATCCACTGCGCATTCTGGATACCAAGAATCCGTCCTTGCAGACGCTGGTGCAAAACGCGCCGCAGCTGCTGCATTACCTTGGTGATGAATCGCTCAAGCACTTTGACACGGTCAAGACCTTGCTGTCAGCGTGCGGCGTCCAGTGGAGCGTCAATCCCCGGTTGGTGCGCGGCCTGGATTACTACAGTCATACCGTGTTTGAATTCGTCACGGACGAGTTGGGTGCCCAAGGCACGCTGTGCGGGGGTGGGCGCTACGACGGTCTGTTCAAGCTGCTGGGGGGCAAAGCCACGCCGGCGGTCGGCTGGGGGATGGGACTGGAGCGTGTGCTCGAACTCCTGAAGGAACAAGGCCAGACGCCAGCCGCGGCTGCTCCCGATGTTTATGCCGTGATTCCCGATGCTGCCGCTTTGCCTCTTGCCATGCAGACGATACAGACCTTGCGCGCTGCTGGCGTTGCCGTGCAGATGCACGCCGGTTTGCCCGATGGCTCCAACAGCATGAAGTCGCAGTTCAAAAAAGCCGATGCCAGCGGTGCCCGTTACGCCCTCATTTTTGGCGGCGATGAACTGACACAAAATGCCGTGACCGTCAAAGCGCTGCGTGACGCCACGGTGGCGCAGGCCATCCGATCGCTGGCTGAGATCGGTACCTGGGCGCCGACCCTACAATCTCCCACCTGATTAAAGAATTTCTATGGCAAACCAACTCGATCTCGAAGAACAAGAGCAACTCGATCAGCTCAAGCATTTTTGGAAACAATACGGCAACGCCATCACTTGGGCCCTGATTGCGATACTCGGCGCCTTCGCAAGCTGGAACTTCTACCAGTACTGGCAGCGCAGTCAGGCAGCCCAGGCCGCTGCCATGTTTGACGAGGTCGAGCGGGTTGTGAAGGGCTCTGACCCGGCAAAAATTGATCGAGTGTTCGGTGACATCAAGAGCAAGTTTGGCTCCACTACCTACGCTCAGCAAGCCGGGCTGCTGGTTGCCAGGCAGTACTACGGCGCAGGCAATGTGCAAGGCGCCAAGAGTGCTCTGACCTGGGTCGCCGAGAATGCTTCGGATCCGGGCTATCAGGCCCTGGCAAAGTTGCGCCTGGCCTCGGTGCTGATAGATTCCAAGGCCTATGACGAAGCCCTGAAACAGCTGGCCGGCTCTTACCCGGTCAATTTCGAAGCCCTGGTGGCCGATCGAAAGGGAGATGTCCTGATGCTGCAGGGCAAGAAGCCGGAGGCACTGGTCGAGTACCGCAAAGCCTACAAGGGCTTTGATGAAAGCACCGAATACCGGCGCCTGGTGGAGGTCAAGTTGAATTCGCTGGGGGTGGATCCACAAACGGGCGATGCCACGGCGACGGAAGGGAAAAAGTGAAGCTCCATTTTGGTTCGACCGTGGCCACCAGGGTGGCCCTTGTTTTCGTGGTGCTTGGGTTGCTGGCTGCTTGTTCCAGCGGACCGGAGAAGCCCAAGCCGGCGGAGCTGGCAGCTAACCCCGGCCTGCTTGGCGTGCGACTGGCATGGACGGCCAAGGTTGGCGCCGTCGATCTTGCAATGGATACCAAAGTCAGCGGGACGATGGTGACGGTTGCCAATTCGGAAGGTGTGCTGACGGCCTTCGATTCAGCGACCGGCGCCGAGCTGTGGCGCGCTGCGGTGGGCGCTCCCATTGCGGCCGGTGTCGGTAGCGACGGCAAATTCACCGCGGCGGTGACGCGTGCCAATGACTTGCTGGTGCTCGATGGCGGGCGCGAGCTCTGGCGACAAAAACTGCTGGCGCCGAGTTTTACTGCGCCGCTGGTCGCTGGCGGCCGTGTATTTGTCTTGGCGGCAGATCGTTCGGTCACTGCCTTTGATGCCAGTTCGGGGCGCAAGCTCTGGAGTCAGCAACGCCCGGGTGAATCCCTCGTGCTGCGGCAAGCGGGTGTCCTGCTGGCAGTAGGGGATACGTTGGTCGCAGGGATGGGAGGGCGCCTGGCAGGACTCCATCCAGGCAATGGTTCCATTCGCTGGGAGACGGCCATCGCCACGCCGCGTGGTACCAATGATATCGAGCGCCTGGTGGACCTGGTGGGACGCGTCGCTCGCGATGGGGCGGTGGTTTGCGCGCGCGCCTTCCAGGCGGCTGTGGGTTGTGTTGATGCGGCGCGCGGTAGCCTGCTCTGGAGCAAGCCGGCGATCGGTTCGATCGGTGTGCATGGCGACGACAAATTTGTTTTTGGCGTGGAGAGCGACGGCAAGGTGATTGCCTGGCGCCGTGGTGATGGGGATCGCGCCTGGGTTTCGGAACGCCTGCTTTATCGCAGCCTGACGGCGCCACTGGCGGTCGGGCGCTCGGTGGTGGTCGGCGACGAGGCTGGTCTGGTGCACTGGTTGTCGCGCGACGACGGGTCCATCCTGACGCGCATGGCTACCGATGGCTCGGCCGTGGTAGCCGGTCCGGTGCTGGCTAGCGGAACGCTGATTGTTGTCACCCGCAATGGCAATATCTTTGGCTTCAAGCCCGAGTAGGCGAGCGGACCGTTCCTGATGAAACCTGTTCTGGCCCTCGTCGGCCGTCCCAATGTTGGTAAATCGACGATTTTCAACCGCTTGACCAAGTCCCGCGATGCCATCGTTGCCGATTTTGCCGGCCTGACCAGGGACCGCCATTACGGCAACGGCAGACAGGGCAAGCACGAATTCATTGTGATCGATACCGGCGGTTTCGAGCCCGACGCAGCCAGCGGCATTTTCAAGGAGATGGCAAAGCAGACGCGCCAGGCCGTGGCTGAGGCCGACGTTGTGATTTTTGTCGTTGATGCCAGAGAAGGCATCTCCGCGCAGGACCACGAAATTGCCAAGTACCTGCGTCGTCTGGGCAAGCCCTGCGTGCTGGTGGCCAACAAGGCTGAGGGCATGCTGGCGAGTGCACAACTGGTCGAATTCTTCGAGTTGGGTCTGGGCGAGGTGCATGCGGTCTCTGCTGCGCACGGGCAGGGCATGCATGACATGGTGGAACTGGCACTGGCACCGCTGCAACTGCAGGACCCGGATGAAGCCCTGGAACAGCACGATCCGTCTGTCATCAAACTGGCGGTGGCGGGACGCCCGAACGTTGGCAAGTCCACGCTGATCAATACCTGGCTGGGCGAAGAACGTCTGGTGGCCTTCGACTTGCCGGGAACGACGCGCGATGCGATTTCGGTTCCATTCGAGCGCAATGGACAAAAGTTTGAGCTGGTGGATACCGCAGGCCTGCGCCGCCGTGGCAAGGTGTTCGAGGCCATCGAGAAGTTTTCCGTCGTCAAGACGCTGCAGGCGATTGAATCGGCCAATGTGGTGTTGCTGCTGATCGATGCAACCCAGGGTGTGACCGACCAGGACGCGCATATTGCCGGCTACATTCTGGAGAATGGTCGCGCCGTGGTGCTGGCGGTGAACAAATGGGACGCGGTCGATGAATACCAGCGCGAACTGGTCAAACGTTCCATTGAAACCCGATTGCCCTTCTTGAAGTTTGCTGCCATGCATCTGATTTCTGCCACCAAGCGGCAGGGTCTGGGGCCGCTCTGGGCTTCCATTGCGCAGGCTTTCAAGGCAGCCAACTGCAAGATGTCAACGCCGGTGCTGACCCGTCTGCTGCTTGAAGCCGTGCAGTTTCAGAGCCCCAAGCGCTCGGGCATGTACCGGCCCAAGTTGCGTTACGCGCACCAGGGCGGCATGAATCCACCGGTGATCGTGATTCACGGCAATTCGCTGGAGCACGTGACCGACGCCTACAAGCGCTTTCTGGAAGGGCGTTTTCGCAAGGAATTTGATCTGGTCGGCACACCGATGCGCATTGAATTCAAGACTTCCAGCAACCCCTACGCTGACAAGGCTGCTTGACGGGCATCCGCCGTGTCCCGCCGCTGTGGTATCGTCAGCCCCTTATCAATTCTTGAACACGGAGAATATCGTGAACAACAAAGGTCAGTTACTCCAGGACCCTTTTCTCAACGCCTTGCGTCGGGAACATGTACCGGTCTCCATTTATTTGGTCAACGGGATCAAGCTGCAAGGTCAGATTGAATCTTTTGATCAGTACGTTGTGTTGCTTCGCAACACCGTCACCCAAATGGTTTACAAGCACGCCATCTCGACCATTGTGCCGGGCCGTGCGGTGAATTTCGCAAGTAGCGAGGGTGACGAAGCTGCCCCCTGATCGTCAGAGCGCTCCCACCCTGCTGGTCGGGGTCGATTTTGGATTGCCGAATTTCGACGCCGACCTCGAAGAACTTGGCTTGCTGGCGCAGACGGCCGGCTTGAATCCGGTCGCGCGCCTGACCTGCAAACGCAAGGCGCCTGACGCTGCGCTGTTTGTAGGCAGTGGCAAGGCCGATGAGATCAAACTGCTGGCAACCCAGCATGGGGTGCTTGAGGTTTTGTTCGATCAGAGCCTGAGTCCGGCGCAACAGCGCAATCTGGAACGTCATCTGGAACTGCCGGTGAACGATCGCACCCTCCTGATTCTGGAGATATTCGGGCAGCGGGCGCGCAGCCACGAGGGGAAACTGCAGGTTGAACTGGCCCGAATGCAGTACCTCAGCACGCGCCTGGTACGGCGCTGGTCCCATCTGGAGCGCCAGAGCGGCGGCATCGGCATGCGTGGCGGACCGGGTGAAACCCAGATCGAGCTTGACAGGCGCATGATTGGCGAGAACATCAAGAAGGTCAAGGAGCGCCTGCAAAAGGTCAAGCGCCAGCGCCAGACGCAACGCCGTCAGCGTGAGCGGCGTGATGCCTTCAATATTTCCCTGGTCGGCTACACCAATGCCGGCAAGACCACGCTGTTCAATGCATTGGTGAAGGCCCGTGCCTACGCCGCTGACCAATTGTTTGCGACGCTCGATACCACGACGCGCCAGCTTTATCTGGGTGAGGCGGCGCGCTCCGTCTCGCTGTCGGATACCGTGGGCTTCATCCGCGATTTGCCACACGGCTTGATTGATGCGTTCCAGGCGACCCTACAGGAGGCCGTCGATGCCGACTTGCTGTTGCACGTGGTGGACGCTTCCAGTGAGCACTTCCTGGAGCAGATGGCCGAAGTGCAGCGTGTACTGACCGAGATCGGTGCGGTAGAGATTCCCCAGGTTCTGGTATTTAACAAACTCGATGCCCTTGAAATAGGGCGCCGACCCCTGCAACTGGAGGATAGTTTTGATCTGGCGGGAATTCAGACGCCCAGAGTATTCTTGAGTGCCATACAGGGCGAAGGGGTGGCGGCTTTGCGCGGGCAGTTGGCGCGCATGGTCTCGGCTTCGAACTTAGGCACAATCCGGTAATGATATACAAGAGAAGATGAAATGAAACTTCATTTACACAGCCCGGACTGGGCGCAACTGCTGGGTCGGCTCAGGGGTATGTTCAACCTCAATGATTCACGCTGGGGCCGCAGTGAGGATAAGGCGGCCGATGGCGAGAAAACCGATCCAGAAGCACCCAAGGCGGATGAGCCTGCTGCCCCGGTCAAGAATGGTGGCGAGCGCGGGCCGCGGCGCGGCGCCAACCAGGGACCGCCCGATCTGGACGAACTGTGGCGTGATTTCAACCGCAAGCTCGGGGGCCTCTTTGGCGGATTGAAGAATGCCGGCCGCGGTGGCGCGGGTGGTGGTACCGGCGGTGGTTCAGGTGGTGGTTTTCAGCCGGACATGAAAAGTACCGGCATCGGGATCGGGCTGATTGTCGGTGTGGTGCTGCTGATCTGGTTGGGTACCGGCTTCTTTATCGTCCAGGAAGGACAGCAGGCGGTGATTACCCAGTTCGGCAAGTACCGCTCGTCGGTCGGCGCCGGTTTCAACTGGCGTCTGCCGTATCCGATTCAGCGTCATGAACTGATTTTTGTGACCCAGATCCGCTCGGTCGATGTGGGTCGTGACACCGTCATGAAGGCCACCGGTCTGCGCGAGTCCGCCATGCTGACGGAAGACGAAAACATTGTCGAGATCAAGTTTGCCGTTCAGTACCGGCTCAGCGATGCGCGTGCTTTCCTGTTCGAGAGCAAGAATCCGGGTGAAGCGGTGGTGCAGGCAGCCGAAACCGCGGTTCGTGAGGTGGTCGGCAAGATGCGCATGGACAGCGCGCTGTCCGAGGAGCGCGATCAGATTGCACCGCGGGTGCGTACCTTGATGCAAAAAATTCTGGATCATTACAAGGTCGGTATCGAGGTCGTCGGCATCAATCTGCAGCAGGGCGGTGTGCGTCCACCCGAGCAGGTGCAGGCGGCGTTCGACGATGTGCTCAAGGCCGGACAGGAGCGCGAGCGGGCCAAGAACGAAGCCCAAGCTTATGCCAACGATGTGGTGCCGCGCGCCGTCGGTTCCGCCTCACGCCTGAAAGCAGAGTCCGATGCCTACAAGGCCCGGATTGTGGCTCAGGCGCAGGGCGACGCGCAGCGTTTCAAGTCGGTTCTGGGTGAATATCAAAAGGCACCCCAGGTAACGCGCGAGCGCATGTACCTCGACGCCATGCAGCAGATTTACAGCAATGTCACCAAGGTGATGGTGGATTCCAAGCAGGGTTCCAACCTGCTGTATTTGCCACTGGACAAGATCATGCAGCTGAGCGCACAGGGCGCCGACGTCTCGGCAGTCGCCGTGAGTCCGCAGCCTGCGCTGCCGGCTGCAGTGCCATCGTCGGTCCCGACGCCAGATGCGCGGGTCCGCGACGCTGCACGTACCCGTGAACGCGATACACGCTAGGAGCACAGAATGAACAGGCTCGGATTTATTTTTTCTTCGCTGCTGGTGCTCTTCGCGCTTGCCAGTTCCACGCTGTTTGTCGTCGATCAGCGCCAGTTCGGCGTGGTTTATGCCCTCGGCCAAATCAAGGAAGTCATTACCGAACCCGGTTTGAACTTCAAGCTGCCGCCGCCCTTTCAGAACGTGTCCTATATTGACAAGCGCCTGTTGACGCTGGAAACCAGTGACACCGAACCCATGCTGACGGCAGAGAAGCAGCGTGTCGTGGTTGACTGGTATGTGCGCTGGCGCATTTCTGAACCTTCTGAATACATTCGCAACGTTGGTCTGACCGAGACTGAGGGTGCCAATCAGCTCAATCGCGTGGTGCGCAATGCCTTCCAGGAAGAGATCAACAAGCGCACGGTGAAGGAACTGCTGTCGACCAAACGTGAAGCCATTACGGCCGACGTCAAGGCCGAGGTGCTCGACAAGGTCAAGGGCGCCAAGCCCTGGGGTGTGGACGTGGTCGATGTGCGCATCACGCGCGCCGATTATGTCGATACCATTACCGAGTCGGTTTACCGGCGCATGGAGGCCGAGCGCAAGCGGGTCGCCAATGAGTTGCGTTCCACCGGTGCCGCCGAAGGTGAAAAAATCCGGGCCGATGCCGACCGGCAACGCGAGGTGGCGGTTGCCAATGCTTACCGCGATGCGCAAAAGATCAAGGGCGAGGGCGATGCTGAAGCAGCCCGTATCTATGCCGAAGCTTTTGGCCGTGATCCCCAGTTTGCCCAGTTTTACCGCAGCCTGGATGCCTACAAGGCCAGTTTTGGCAAGAAGACTGACGTGATGGTGGTTGACCCCTCGTCATCCGAGTTTTTCAAGGTTTTCCGTGGCAATGCCACGGCCACCCCCACTCCCGGCAAGAAATAAGCCTTGGACAGCGACACTCTCTGGCTGGCTCTGGCCCTGGTTCTGGTCATCGAGGGCCTTTTTCCCATGCTGTCACCCGCCGCTTGGCGCCGCATGTTTGCCCAGGTGTTGCGCTTGCAGGACGGTCAGCTGCGTTTTTTCGGCATGTGCAGCATATCGGCCGGATTGCTGTTGATTTGGCTGCTCCTGTAAAGGTTTCCGGCGTTTTAGCCCGGTAAAATCGGGGTTTTAACAGCTCGCCTAAATCACATGTCCGCCTGGGTCCTGCCGGATCACTTTGCCGATGTCCTGCCTTCTGAAGCCCGGCACATCGAGGAACTTCGAAGAGGCCTGCTCGATATCGCACGTGGCTACGGCTACGAGTTGGTGATACCACCCTTGCTGGAGCACCTGGAGTCCTTGCTGACGGGGGCCGGTGAAGCACTCGACCTGCAAACTTTCAAACTGGTTGATCAACTCTCGGGGCGCATGATGGGCCTGCGCGCCGACAGCACACCGCAGGTGGCGCGCATCGACGCGCATTTGCTCAACCGCCAGGGCGTCACACGGCTTTGCTATTGTGGTCCTGTGCTGCACACGCGCCCAGGTGGCCCGCACGCCACACGCGAACCCCTGCAGTTCGGTGCCGAGATCTACGGCCACGGCGGACTCGAGGCGGATCTGGAGGCGCTGCAACTGGCGCTTGACTGCCTGAGAGCAGCCAGAGTGCAGGCGCCCAGCGTTGACATGGCCGATGCACGCATCGTCAAGGCTTTGCTCGAGGGCGTGGCGCTGGAAGGTGACTCGCTGGCGCGCGTGCACGCCGCGCTGGCTGCCAAAGATGGCAGTGAGTTGCGGGATTTGACGCGCGATTTCCCGGCATCTTCGCGTCAGGGCTTGCTCGCCTTGATCGAGCTTTACGGTGATGAAGAAGTTCTGATCGAAGCACAAAAAGCGCTCGCACCGTTGCCTGCCGTGCGACAGGCTCTGCTGAATTTGAAGTGGTTGGCGGATCATCTCGATGGCGTCCGGCTGAGTTTTGATCTGGCCGATCTGCGCGGCTATTCCTATTACACCGGTGCCCGGTTTTCCATTTACGCCCAGGGCGCTAACGATGCGCTGGTGCGTGGCGGACGATATGACGAAGTCGGTGCGGTGTTCGGCCGCAACCGCCCGGCGGCGGGATTCAGTCTGGATATCAAGAGTCTGGTGGCGGTACTCGCTGCGCGGCCTTTGCGTGCCGCCATACGCGCGCCCTGGCGTGAGCTGCCGGATCTGCGTGCGGCCATTGCAGCCTTGCGCGAGCAGGGCCAGACTGTGGTGTGCGTGTTACCGGGCCATGAGGCGCAAGTTGAAGAGTTCCATTGCGATCGCGAACTGATTCAGGTCGCGGGGCAATGGGTCGTGCAAGCTGTATGAGAACTATGAAATGACTGCAACAAAAGGACGTAACGTCGTTGTCGTTGGCACCCAATGGGGCGATGAGGGCAAAGGCAAACTGGTGGACTGGCTGACCGAGAGTGCACAGGGAGTGGTGCGCTTCCAGGGCGGTCACAATGCCGGACACACGCTGGTGATCAATGGCGTCAAGACCGCCTTGCACCTGATTCCCAGCGGCATCATGCGCGCTGGCGTGAAGTGCTACATCGGCAACGGTGTCGTGTTGTCGGTGGCCAAACTGTTTGATGAGATGGCCGGACTGGAGAAAGCCGGTGTCGAGGTGCGCTCGCGCCTGCGCGTCAGCGAGTTGTGTCCGATGATCCTGCCGTTTCACGCCGCCATCGACGTGGCCCGCGAAGCGGCGCGCGAGAAGGGTGGCAATGCCAAGATCGGCACCACCGGACGTGGCATCGGCCCGGCCTATGAAGACAAGGTCGCGCGGCGCGCCCTGCGCGTGCAGGACCTCAAGTTTCCGGAACGCTTTGCGTCGAAGCTGCGCGAACTGCTGGATTTGCACAACCATGTGCTGACTACTTATCTCAGCTCGACGGCATTTGATTTTGGTCCGACCCTGGCACCCTATATGGCCGATGGCAAGGTACTGTTTCAGCCGGTGTTTGATGAGGCGATGCGGCAAGCCGAACTTCTCAAACCCATGATGGCCGATGTCTCGCGCGAGCTCAACGAGGCGCATTTGAATGGCGCCAATCTGCTGTTTGAAGGGGCCCAGGGTACGCTGCTGGACGTTGACCACGGTACCTACCCCTACGTGACATCAAGCAACTGTGTGGCCGGTAACGCCGCTGCCGGGGCCGGCATCGGCCCGGGCCTGTTGCATTACATCCTGGGCATCACCAAAGCCTATTGCACGCGCGTCGGCGGCGGTCCGTTTCCGACCGAACTGCAGTGGCAAGTGCCGGGCACACCGGGCTACCACATGAGCACGGTGGGTGCCGAAACAGGTGTGACCACCGGGCGCAGCAGGCGCTGTGGCTGGTTTGATGCGGCACTGCTCAAGCGCAGCGCCCAGGTCAATGGCCTGTCGGGTCTGTGCATTACCAAGCTCGATGTGCTCGACGGCTTGTCTGAACTGTTGCTGTGCACCGGGTATGAACTCGACGGCGAACTGGTGGACATTCTGCCCATGGGTGCCGACGACATCGAGCGTTGCAAGCCCATCTATGAAACCATCGCAGGCTGGAGCGACAGTACCGTGGGCGTGACCCGGTTCGAGAAGTTGCCGACCAATGCGCGACTTTATTTGCAGCGCATCGAGCAGGTGACCGGCGTGCCGATCCACATGGTCTCCACCGGTCCCGACCGTGAGCAGACCATTCTGCTGCGCCATCCCTATCTGCTTGATTGATTCAGGAGCGAAACCATGTTGACGGAAGACGGAAAACACTTGTATGTCAGCTACGACGAATATCACAACCTGATCGAAAAGCTGGCGATCAAAATTCACCAGTCGGGTTGGCAGTTCGACACCATTCTGTGTCTGGCGCGCGGCGGCATGCGTCCGGGCGACATCCTGTCGCGCGTTTTTGACAAGCCTCTGGCCATCATGTCAACCAGTTCCTATCGGTCGGACGCCGGTACCGTGCAAGGCGTGCTCGACATCGCGCGCTTCATCACAACCCCGAAAGGCGAGATCGCCGGTCGGGTGCTGCTGGTCGATGACCTGGCAGACTCCGGTCACACCCTGCGTGCTGTCATCAATCAACTCAAGACCAACTACAAGCCGATTACCGAACTGCGCAGCGCTGTGCTCTGGACCAAGGCACTGTCGAGTTTTCAGGCCGATTATTCGGTCGAGTTCCTGCCGAGCAATCCCTGGATTCATCAACCTTTCGAAGGCTACGATGCGCTGAGCCCTGAACAACTGCTGCAAAAGTGGAGCGTTTGAGCGCGCAAGGCACCATGACCGAGCTCAACACCGCACTGATACATCATCCCTATTGCCCGCCTGAAGGTTTCGCCGCGCCGCAGCCGGGCGTCTTCAAGGCATCGACGGTGATCTTTCCCAATGTTGCCGCAATGCGCAACTTTGACTGGAAAGACAAGAGCGCCTACACCTACGGCCTGCACGGCACACCCACGACCTACACGCTGGAAGAGCGCCTTTGCACGCTGGAAGGCGGACTGCAGTGCCTGCTGCTGCCCAGCGGACTCGCAGCCATTGCCAACGTGGCGCTGTCGCTTCTGCGCAGCGGCGATGAGGTGCTGATTCCGGACAACGCCTACGGCCCGAACAAGGTTCTGGCGCAGGGTGAACTTGTGGCCTGGGGCATCAGCCATCGCTATTACGACCCGATGGACGCACAGGATCTGGCAGCCAAGATCAGTCCGCAAACACGCCTCGTCTGGCTGGAAGCAGCCGGCTCGGTGACGCTGGAATTTCCTGATTTGTGCCAATTGGTGCGTGTCTGCAAGGAGCGCGGAGTCTGGTGCGCACTGGACAATACCTGGGGTGCCGGACTGGCCTTCGCTCCCTTTGATCTGCTGCCAGGTGCCAGCGAGACCTTGGGCGTTGACATCTCGGTGCACGCGCTGACCAAATACCCCAGCGGCGGTGGCGATGTGCTGATGGGCAGTGTCATCACGCGCGACCCATCACTGCACATGAAACTCAAGCTCACGCACATGCGGCTAGGTTCGGGCGTCGGTGCCAATGATGCAGAAGCCGTGTTGCGCGCCTTGCCCAGCATGGCTTTGCGTTACCGCGCCCACGACGAGGCGACGCGGACACTGGTGCAATGGTGCCAGACCCGTCCGGAATTTGCCCAGGTACTGCACCCGGCGCTGCCCAAGTCTCCCGGCCACGCGCATTGGCGCGCGCTGTGCAAGCAGGAAATCGGTGGCGCGGCAGGGCTCTTCAGCGTGATTTTTCCGGCGCAGCGCAGTCAGGCACAGGTCGATGCATTTTGCAATGCACTCAAGCTGTTCAAACTGGGCTACAGCTGGGGCGGCCCGATGAGTCTGGTCGTACCCTACGACCTGGCTTCCATGCGCAGCGGCTGGCCGGCTCACTTGCAGCAAGGCACTTTGGTGCGCTTTTCAGTGGGTCTGGAAGCCGTGGCTGATCTGCAGGCAGATCTGCAGCAAGCGCTGGAGTCAGCGCTTGCATGAGGGTGGAAATGCCTTGTCGGCGCCGGCGCTGCAGTGTGAAATGGTAAAGTGTCTCCAATAACTTGAAAGCATATCTTGGCTACACCCAACTACGGATACGAAAAGCGTCAGAAAGAACTGGCGAAGAAGAAGAAAAAAGAGGAAAAACTCAAGCACAAGGCTGAGCGCAAGGTCGGCGAGGGTGCGCCCGATGATTCAGGTCATGAAGCCGGTGCAGACACACCCGACGCTGGCGGGTCCGAGACGCCTCCGGCAGCACTCTGACCCTTACTTCGGCATCCAGCCCAGACCTTTGGCGTGCAGGCTCTGGATGTAGAGCCGGTCTTTTGTTTCCGTCACCGCGGTCGTCTCGGGGTAGGCGCCGCTCGGGTCCTGCAAGTCCGCCAGCACCTTGCCGTCTTCGGTGAAGGCCATCACATGGCCATAGGCTTTGGGAATGGGCCACATGGACCGCGGTAAACGAAGTGTGAGCTTGCGCATGAAGGGCAGCGTGGCCAATTTGTCGATGGTGGGATTACGCGGCTTGGCAAAGCCAAGCCAGATCTTGCCGTCGGTGCCACGCATCAAATTGTCCGGATAGCCCGGCAAATTGTCGAACAGCACGCTGGCGTCCTTGCCAGGCTGCGCGACATCGAGCTTGCTGGCCTGGGTTGAAATCTTCCAGACGCGGTATTTGCCGGTTTCATTGACGAACAGTGTCTTTTCGTCCTGACTCAGCGCCACGCCGTTGGCAAAACTCAAGCCTTTCGCCACGACCCGCGTTGCCTTGGTGGCGGGATCGTATTCCAGAATCCGGCCGGTTGATGACTGCTCCAGAATGTCGAGGATGCTGGCTTCAAAAGTGCCACCCCATTTGGCTGGGGCAAAGCGGGTCGAAGCGTCGCTCACGTACATTTTTCCGTTGCTGGCAACGATGACGGCATCGGCATAGAGAATGGCTTCGCCGTCGACCTTGTCGGTGAGCACGCTGACTTTCTTGTCTGGACTGATGGCCAGCAGACCCTTGACCGAGTCCGCTGCGATCAGGTTGCCGCTGGCATCAAAATCAAAGCCCAAGACCCGCCCTCCGGTATTGGCAAACACTTCCTGGCCGCTGCCATCGGGATTCATGCGCAGGATGTTGCCACTGGCCACGGTGGTGTAGAGCTTGCCGTCCCTGGCCAGCACAATGTGCTCCGGGCCTTCTTCACTGCCGAGCGAAATCATCTTCAGGTTGGCCAGCAGCCGGTTCGGTGTGTGCGGCCCGCTGTAGCCCGGCGCTGCAGGGGCATTCCAACTGACCGGCTCGATCGGTACCGGCCACAGGCTCAGGTAGGCGAGCAGCGCCAGTAGTACGGCGCCAAGGATGGAAGCTGCTGTCTTCATGGTGTCTGCCCTATCAGTTGTTGCGCCAGTACGGCCATGGCGTGAGGTGAGTGGTCGGTGGGTTCAATGATTCTGGCACTCTCAAAATGCTGGAAGTTGCGCCGCATCGATTGCAGGTAGCCCGGATCATAGTGCCGAGTGAGCAGGTCCTGCACTACGGGCGCAAAGTCGCCGCCGCGCACCGACGCCTGCCAGCCGTCGACCAGGGCCTTGCCCAGAAACGTGGCCAACACCTGCAACCGTTCACAGAAACTCTCGACGTCGCGCACAAAGAAGTCATATTCTTCCAGCAGCAGGGCGACGCGCTCGCTGTCGGGCAGTACCAGGTTCAGACAAGGTGCGCCATGCATGGCTTCGACCAGCGAGG
>QYPX01000252.1 GCA_007280205.1 Comamonadaceae bacterium | reverse complement strand
TCATTGCGGGCCACGACCCGCAATCCAGACTCGTGTGGCACTGGATCCCGGATGTTGAAACCCCGGACCTGATCCGGGGCCGGGATGACAGCCTTTGGGTCCGGGATGACAGCCTTGGGGTCCGGGATGACGAAAGAATATGCACCATAGATCATCGGGGCGGGCAAGCGCCCCTTTTTCCATTTGGAGGAGACATACATGGTTGAAAAAGTCATTGCCACAGCGGCGGCGCTCGAACTCGTGGCCTTCCTGAAAAGCAAGCACGGCGAGCATTTGATGTTCCATCAGTCAGGCGGTTGCTGCGACAACAGCGCCGCCAACTGTTTTCTGCCGGGCGAAATCACCATGGGTGCGGGGGATGTCTATCTGGGAGACATCGGCGGCTGCCCTTTTTACATCGGCAAGTCGCAGTACGAATACTGGAAGCACACCCAACTCATCATCGACGTGATCGAGGGCCACGGTGGCACTTTCTCGCTTGAAGGCCCCGAGGGCAAGGCCTTTCATACACGCTCAAGGGTATTTACTGCAGCCGAGCTGACAGAATTGGACATTCAAGCACCTTAAAATAGACGCCTGCAGTTTTCTACGGTTGGAGTCCCATGCATGCGCTTCTAAAAGTATCCAAGGCCGTCGACTGGCTCAACACCCAGATCGGCAAAAACGTGATCTGGCTGATTCTGGCCTCCACCGTCATCAGTGCCGTCAACGCTACTGTGCGCAAGGCTTTCAACGTCAGCTCGAACGCCTATCTGGAGGTCCAGTGGTACCTGTTTGCGGCCGCCTTCCTGCTGGCTTCGGCCTACACCTTGCTGAACGGCGAACACGTCAAGATCGATGTTATCTACAGCCGCTGGTCCAAGCGCACCCAGATCTGGATCGACGTGCTGGGTTTCATCTTCTTCCTGTTGCCGTTTTGCACTGCCGTGCTCTGGTTCGGTATTCCATTTTTTCTCCAGGGCTACCGCTCCAACGAAGTTTCACCAAGCGCTGGCGGCCTGATCCTGTGGCCGGTTTACGCCATGATGCCCCTGGGCTTCTTTCTGCTCATGCTGCAGGGCATTTCCGAGCTGATCAAGCGACTCGCTTTTCTGCAGGGACTGATCCCGGATCCCACGCTCAAAAAGGTCGAGAAGACGGCAGAAGAAGAATTGGCGGAAGCCATTCAAAAGCTGGCTGAAGAAAAAGCCGCCAAAGCCAACGCTGCCTGATCGTGAGAAGCAGATGCAATTTCTAATCAACAACATCGCCCCCATCATGTTCGGGGGTCTCATTGTTTTTCTGCTGCTCGGTTTTCCGGTGGCATTCAGTCTGGGCGCCTGCGGCCTGTTCTTTGGTTTTGTCGGCGTCGAACTGGGCATCCTGCCTGAAGCCCTGCTGCAGGCATTGCCGCTGCGCATCTTCGGCATCATGAAGAACGACACGCTGCTGGCGATTCCCTTCTTCACACTGATGGGCCTGATCCTGGAGCGCAGCGGCATGGCCGAGGACTTACTCGATACCATCGGGCAGTTGTTTGGCCCCCTGCGCGGCGGTCTGGCCATCGCAGTGATCCTTGTCGGCGCGCTGCTGGCCGCAACCACCGGTGTGGTGGCAGCATCGGTGATCTCGATGGGCCTGATCTCGCTGCCCATCATGCTGCGCTATGGCTACGACCGGCGGGTTGCCTCGGGCGTGATTGCCGCCTCCGGCACATTGGCCCAGATCATCCCGCCCTCGCTGGTGCTGATCATTCTGGCCGACCAGCTTGGTCGCAGCGTGGGTGAAATGTACAAGGGTGCTTTCATCCCCGGTTTTGCACTGACTGGCCTTTACCTTGGCTACGTTGTGTTGCTGACCTTCATCCGTCCCAACTGGGTTCCGGCCCTGCCGATCGAAGCGCGCACCATTCGCGAAGACAATGGCCAGAGCGGCCTGCGCTCGCTGCTGCTGCTGACCCTTGTTTCCAGTGGTCTGGCGATCTACCTCGGCATGAACTATGCGGCCGTCAACAACTGGATGACGGGCAACACCGCGCTGACCGTGCCGACCGATGAAACCATTGTGGTGTCGCTGTGCGCCGGCGTGATACTGGCCTTTGTCATTGCGCTGGTCAACAAGGCGACGGGCCTGGGACTGCTCTCGCGCATGGCCGAGCGCGTGACCTTTGTGCTGATTCCGCCGCTGCTGCTGATCTTTCTGGTGCTGGGCACGATCTTTCTGGGCGTTGCCACACCAACCGAAGGCGGCGCCATGGGCGCGGTGGGCGCCTTGATCATGGCCATGAGCCGGGGTCGCCTGAACATGAAGCTGCTCAAGCAGGCCTTGATGTCAACCACCAAGCTGTCGAGCTTTGTGGTCTTCATTCTGGTCGGCTCCACGGTTTTCAGCCTGGTGTTTCAGGGTGTCGATGGCTCGCGCTGGGTTGAGCACCTGTTGACCTCGGTGCCTGGCGGCCAGATCGGTTTCCTGATCGTCGTCAATCTGTTGATTTTCTTCCTGGCCTTCTTCCTCGATTTCTTTGAACTGTCGTTCATCGTGGTGCCTTTGCTGGCACCGGTGGCCGAGAAGATGGGCATCGACCTGATCTGGTTCGGCGTCCTGCTGGGTGTGAACATGCAGACCTCCTTCATGCACCCGCCCTTTGGCTTTGCCCTGTTCTACCTGCGCAGTGTGGCGCCGCACAGCGAATACACCGACAAGCTGACCAAGAAGTTGATTCAGCCCGTCACGACGATGCAGATCTACTGGGGCGCCGTGCCTTTTGTGCTGATCCAGATCGTCATGGTGGCCGCGATCATCGCCTTCCCCGGCATCGTCTCCAGCGGCCTGGACAAGACCGAGAAGGTCAATCTGGACAATGTGGTGCTGGAGGCTCAGGCCGAAGCCCCGGCCAAACCCGCCTCAGACCCGGTCATGGGTGAACTCGCACCGCCTGCCAACGACCAGCAAAGCGACGACGACCCGATGAAGGCGATGCAGGATTCGATGGACAAAGCCAAGAAATAGTGCTGTGGGTTTTAGGCCAGTTCAACACGGTTGCGACCATTTTCCTTGGCCCGGTACATGGCAACATCGGCGCTCTTGATCAGGAGCGCCTCGTCTGGCCCATGCTCAGGGAAAATAGCCACACCGATACAAGACGAGATATTGATCAGGCGCCCGCCTATGTCAAAAGTCTGATGCAGGGCATCCCTGATGGTTTCAGCAACGGTGGTGGCATCCCGTGCTTGTTCGACTTCCGACAATATGACGACAAATTCATCGCCGCCCAGGCGTGCCACCGTGTCGGTTTCACGGCGCACGCAGGCCAGCATCCGAGTCGCGACTTCCTTCAACAGCAAGTCTCCGATCTGGTGACCGTACAGGTCATTGACCGGCTTGAACTCATCCAGGTCAATCATCATCAGTGCCAGCCCTGTCTTGTCGCGCCGCGCCTTGGCCAAGCCGTGGCGCAGACGGTCGGAAAAAAGGCCTCTATTGGGCAGTCCGGTCAGCAGGTCAAAATGCGCCAGCATCTGCAAGCGCTGCTGCGCCGCCTTGCGCTCTGAGATGTCGGTGTGGGTCCCTATCATGCGCACGGGTCTTCCCTGCGCATCACGTGACACCACCATGCCGCGGGAAAGTATCCATTTCCAACTGCCATCCTGGCAGCGCATGCGTCGCTCGTTGGAGTAGGTTTCCGTCTTGCCTGTCAAGTACGCTTCACGGTCAGCTGTCACAAGTGGCAGATCGTCAGGGTGCACACGGTCTTCCCAGGTCTCCCAATGATCAATCAGCTGATCCTCGCCATAGCCATAGATTTCGCGGTAACGCCTGGAATAGACGACCTCGCCTGTTTGCAGGTTGCGGTCCCAGACGCCGGCGTCGGAACCGTCAAGGGCAAACTTCCAGCGCTCCTCGCTCGATGCCAGTGCCTGCTGCGCCATTTCGCGCTGCTGCGTTTCTTCGGCAATGTGTTTCTGGGCATTCTGCACAATGGCATACAGCGCCAGATAGAGCAAACTTAGCAGCGCGATGACAGACAACACCATGATCCACTGACGTTTGCCAATATCTGCCAGTACGTCGGTGGCATCGCCATAAATCTCCAGAATGCCGATCACCTTGCCGCTCGCCGGGTCCAGACGCGGCACATAGGTTTCAATCAGGTCACGGTCCAGCACCTCACCCTCAAAGGCGCTGAAGCGATTGCGGTGTGACAACTCCGAGCTGTTCAGACCGCGCAACGCGTCAATGACCCCGGCATTGGCGCTCTTGTCCTCGCCAATCTGTTTGGTCTCGCTAGAGTAAATGGTCATGCCTCTGAGGTCATAGACCTTGATCTTGAAAATCTTGCTGCCACTGAGCAGCATCACTACTTTTCGATGGATCCTGGGAATTTGCGGGGTCGCCTGGATCTCTGCGACCGACTTGCCCGCCACGGCCATCGCAAGCGGACCGAAGGCGTCGTCCCACATCTCATTGGAAATAACCTGGGCCAGATTGACATGCTGACGTTCATATCCTTTGACAATGGAGTCAATGGACAGCGCGCGGAAGACGTAGCCAAGCAGCGCCGCCGCCACCAGGAACGCCACCAGACTGGCGCTGGTGAAGTAGCGCAACAGCTTGAATTCAGTGTGCCTGGCGGTGCTTGTTTGGCTCATAGCAACATGCTCTTCGGGCTATGCTAACTTCAGCCAGGCGCGACCCAATGCCGATTGACGGGCAATATTGAGGGAAATTGCTCTAAATCAAACTTCTGCCGACTGCCTTCTAAGGGTTATCCCAGGGTTCAAAGGCGTCAATGGCTTCTCGTGGATCAGGTAACCGATGAGGTTGTCGGCCGCCAGATGGGCCATGGCAAGGCGGGTCGGCAGCGTCGCGCTGCCGATGTGCGGCGTCAGCACCACGTTGGGAACCGTCAGCAGATCGGGGTGAACCTTGGGTTCGCCTTCAAACACATCCAGACCGGCTGCCGAAATCACCTTGTTGCGCAAGGCCAGTGCCAGCGCGGCGTCATCCACGATGCCGCCGCGCGCAATGTTGACCAGCGTCGCGGTCGGCTTCATCTGCGCCAATTCAGCCGCACCGATGGCGTGGTGCGAGGACGCCGAATACGGCAGCACCAGCACCAGGTGATCGGCCGTCCGGAGCAGTTCTTCTTTGCTGACATAGCAGGCCTTGCAGTCCGCTTCGGCTCCGGCATCGAGTCTTGTCCGGTTGTGATAAATCACCTTCATGCCAAAGCCATGGGCACCACGGCGTGCAATCGCCTGGCCAATGCGGCCCATGCCCAGAATACCTAGCGTCGCGCCATGAACATCGGCGCCGATGAACATGTCATAGCGCCAGCGCGTCCACAATCCGGCGCGCAGAAAGTGCTCGCCCTCGGCCATGCGCCGCGCGGTCGCCATCAGCAGGGCAAAACCCAGGTCCGCCGTGGTCTCGGTCAGCACGTCTGGGGCATTGGTGGCAAGCACGCCGGCGGCGCTCATGGCGTCGAGGTCAAAATTGTTGTAGCCGACGGTCATGTTGGCGCAGATTTTCAAATCGGGACAAGCAGCCAGCAGAGTCGCATCGATGCGTTCACCGCCGGTGGTGAAGACCCCCTGCTTGCCCGCCAGCTGCGCTATCAACTCTGGCTGGGTCCATAGCACATCTTCCTGGTTTGACGTCACTTCAAAGTGCTGCGCCAGCTTGGCGATCACTTCGGGGAAGATGGCGCGGGCCATCAGGATTTTTGGTTTCATGGACTGTCTCCGGGTTGAGTTGCCTGTCGTTGTCATTTCTGGTTGTCATTGCAGACATCTGGTTTGTCATTGCGGACTTGATCCGCAATCCATGGATCCCGGATCGGGCCTGCCCCGGACTCCGATCCGGGGTCCGGGATGCAAACTTCCTGGTCCGGGATGACGATGACTACTTGTTAATGAAACAAACGGTATTGCACAACATAGACCAGCGCCCCGGCCAGATAGCCCGCGAGCGCCAGACCGCCAATCTTCTTGGCGTACCAGAAGAAATTAATTTTCTCCAGGCCCATGGCTGCCACCCCTGCGGCCGAACCGATGATCAGAATCGAGCCGCCGGTGCCGGCACAGTAGGCGATGAACTCCCACAGAAAACTGTCGGTCGGGTATTGCGCCAGGGTATACATGCCCATCGAGGCCGCCACCAGCGGCACGTTGTCCACCACGGCGCTGGCCAGGCCGATGATCAAGACGATGATGTCCTGCCGGCCAACTACCTTGTCAAGCCACTGTGCCAGCGAACTCAGCACATGGGTGTGCTCCAGCACGGCCACTGCCATCAGAATGCCAATGAAGAAGATGATCGAACTCATGTCGATGCGTGTCAGCGCGTGCACCAGTGTCAGGTGTTGCTTCCTGTGATCTTCCTTCTTCAGGTGCAGCAGATCCCCCACCATCCACAACATGCCCAAGCCAAACAGAATGCCCATGAAAGGCGGCAGATGGGTCACGGTCTTGAAGACCGGCACACCAACCAGAATGGCCAGTCCCAGAAACAACATCAGGTTGCGCTCGAAGGCAGAGGAGTGCAGGGCATCGGCGGCCTGCTTGCGCTGGGGCGCCACGACAGGCTTGTCGCCCAGCATGAAGCTGGTGATCACCAGCGGTATCAGCAGATTGACCATGGACGCAAGGAACAGGCTCTTCATGATCGCCACAGTGGTGATCTGGCCCCCAATCCAGAGCATGGTGGTGGTGACGTCACCGATCGGCGTCCAGGCACCACCCGCGTTGGCGGCAATGACAATAATGCCAGCGAAGAACAATCGGTCTTCACGCTTGTCGAGCAGCTTCTTCATGAGCGAAACCATGACGATGGTGGTGGTCAGGTTGTCCAGGATCGCACTGAGAAAGAAGGCGACGAAGCCCACTATCCACATCAACGACGAGAGCCTGGTCGTCTTGATGCGCGAAGTAATGGCCAGAAAGCCTTCATGCGCATCGACCACTTCGACGATCGTCATGGCACCCATCAGGAAAAAGACAATCTGCGCCGTACCCATCAGCGAACGGTTCAGGTCCGCATTGACCTGATTCACATCACCGCTGGCCAGCGCGTAAACGGTCCACAGCCAGCCGGCTCCCATCAGCGCCGAGGCCGACTTGCTGATCTTCAGAGGATGCTCCAGAGCGATGGCCAGATAGGCCAGGACAAAGATGATGGAGATGGCAGTCAGCATGAGGGTTTACCTTGCTTGTGATGGGTGGCAATGACGGGTGAATTATCGGGCTTGTGAAATATCAAATACCTGGCGCAGATAGGCCAGGTATTTCTCGTCTTCGCACATGTCCTTGGAGGGGGCGTCAGACAACTTGGCCACCGGCTGCCCGTTGCAACGGACCATCTTGATGACGTTTTGCAGCGGCTCGTAGCCAAGGTCATTGGTCAGATTGGTGCCGATACCAAACGCCAGCTGGCAGCGCCCCTTGAACTGCTGGTACAGATCGATCGTGCGCGGGACCGTCAAGCCATCACTGAAGATCAAGGTTTTGGTGCGCGGATCAACCCGGCGCTGGTGGTAGTGCTCGAGCATGCGCTCAGCCCACTGGAAAGGGTCCCCACTGTCGTGCCGCGCGCCATCAAAGAGCTTGCAGAAATACAGATCGAAGTCGCGCAGGAAGGCGCTCATGCCGTAGACATCGCTCAGGGCAAT
>QYPX01000108.1 GCA_007280205.1 Comamonadaceae bacterium | reverse complement strand
GCGCACTTTCCAGCCCAGGTGCTCATCGTCAAGGTCGGCGTCAACAGCCTTGGCAAAGTATTCGCTGGCGTGGGCTGACAAACGCTGCGCCGCTTGCTTACCTATCACGCCCCAGGCCCAGGAACGTTGCTCAGCGCTCAGGTGCACGCTCCAGTGGTTTTCCAGCACGCTGGCCGCAGCGTCGGGGTCGCTGGCTGCCATGCGGATCAGCGCCAGCACCACGGCTTCACGGGCGACCCGTCGGATGGCGAGCACGCGCTTGGCCAGATAGCGCGTGGCGTTGCTGCTTATTTCATCGATCGGCGCTGCGGCGGCGCTGGAGATCATGGCGGCGGCGGCCTTGGCAGCTTTGGGCCGATTCGCCTCCATGGCCAGACGCGCCTTGTGCCAGACGTCGGTGTCGCTCAGCAGTTTGGCGGCGTAAAGTTGGGCCGCGCCATAGGCGCAGCCATCGTCCATTTCCTTCTGCCCGTACCACTGGCGTTTGAATTCATTGACCCGTTCCGCGCTGTCTTGCAGCGGCTCCAGAGCCAGCGTGTAGCATCGAACTTCCCGGTCGTCACCCATGCGAAACAGCGCCTGCTCAGCGGCAAAATCGGTCCAGTAGCGGCGCTGGCCCAGCAGCAGCAGCCAATCGTTGCGCAGGCGGTCTTCCTGGTAGGTGCCGGCGAAACGCCTGAAAAACTGCTGCACCTCATCCGGTGCCGCTGTTTCGAGGCGGGCACGCAGTTCCCAGTAGGCGGCCCAGGGCTCCAGCGGATGGCCAGCGACCTGCGGCAGCAGGCTGCTCAGGCGCTTGCTATTGCTCTTCTTGAAGGCCTGGCTCATCTCCACGATCAACTCGTCGGCTGACGCCTTGGTGGCGGCACCCGATTGGGCGCGGGCTGGGGTGGGCGGTATCAGGACCAGGCATCCTGTGAGCGCAATCGATGTCAAAATGGGATGAAACTGCATGTGGGGATTATGGATAACTCCGATGGATCAAAGGCTTTGGAAAAAAAGGCCCTGCGCAAGCGCCTGATTGAACAACGTCTGAACCTGCCAGATCGACTACAACGCGCCGACCTTCTGCAGCGTGTGCTGCGCATCTGGCTGGTCGGGCGACCTGACGCCGTGATTGGCGCCTACTGGCCGATCAAGGGCGAGTTTGACCCGTTGCCCGCACTGCATCGCTGGAAGGAAGACGGTGAACTTCTGGACCAGCCGCAGCCGCGCCGCATTGGGCTGCCGGTGGTGGACAAGGTTCACAAGACCATGACCTTCCATGCCTGGTACCCGGGTTGCCCGATGGAGGCAGACGCTTACGGCATCCCCAAGCCCAAGGACACGGAAGTGATTCAGCCCAGCCTGCTGTTTGTCGCCTGTGTCGGCTATGCCGCCGGCGGCTATCGCCTGGGTTATGGCGGTGGCTTTTATGACCGCATGCTGGCCACCCTGCAGCCGCGTCCGTTCACCGTGGGTCTGGGTTTTGCGCCGGGCTTTCTGCCCGATTTTGAGCCGGAGGCGCACGACATGCCGCTCGACGCCATCCTGAACGACAACGGTGTCGTCTGGCCGGTCTGACGATGAGTGTGGCTGACTTTCTCGATCCCCTGATCGATTCCTCGTTCAAGGGCTTTCCGCACAGCAGCCCCGCTTTGCGTAGATCACAGATCGGCTCGCAGGGCTGGAACGTCTTGCGTGGTGACCTGCCGCTACCGCTGGCCGTCATCCGACTCGAGCCGATGCGGCGCAACCTGGGCTGGATGCAGGATTTTGCCAAAGCGCATGGCCTGGGTCTGGCGCCGCACGGCAAGACCAGCATGTCGCCGCAGCTCTTTCGCCAGCAGTTGGATGCCGGTGCCTGGGGTATGACCGTTGCCAACGTGACCCAGTTGCGCGTCGCGATAGCGGCCGGCGCGCAGCGCTGCCTGATCGCGAACCAGGTGTTCGCCGCCATCGATCTGCAGTGCATTGAGGACTTGCTGCAAAGTCAAAGCGAACGACGGGTTGTTTTTCTGGTGGACTCCATCGATCAACTCGGACTGATTGAAGCCTGGCGCCAAGCGCATCCCGACGCCCAAGCTTTTGAGGTGCTGCTTGAAATCGGTGTGCCGGGTGGACGCACCGGCTGCCGCGAACTGACGCAGGCGCTGGAACTGGCAAGCAGGCTCCACGCCAGCGCGGCGGTACGACTGGTCGGCATCGAATGTTATGAAGGCCTGGCCTCCAGCGGCAACACCGAGCAGGACCAGGCCTATGCACGCCGCCTGATGGATCTGCTGATGGCAGTGGCCAAAGCGTGTGACGAACAAGAGCTGTTTGACAGCAGCGAAGTTTTGCTCAGCGCCGGCGGATCGGCCATCTTTGATTTGGTGACCAGTGCTCTGGCTACGGCGCTCGGGCGACCGGTGCAGGGCTTGTTGCGCTCGGGCTGCTACCTGACAAGCGATCAGGGCAACTACAAACGCATGATGAGTGCGGTGGCAGCGCGCACCGGCTGCGGCGCCGGTCTGGAAGCGGCGATGGAGGTCTGGGCGCGCGTGCAGTCCTGCCCGGAACCGGGCCTGGCAATTCTGGCCGTGGGCAAACGCGATATTTCCTACGACCTGGAAATGCCGATCCCGCTGCTGCATTGCCGCCGTGGCAGCACCGAGCCGAGCGCAGCACCAGCCGACTGGAAGATCAGCGCACTGAACGACCAGCACGCCTACCTGCGCGGCAGCGGCGCCCAGCATGCCGCGCTGCAAGTGGGTGATCTGATCTGCCTGGGTATCTCGCACCCCTGCACCACCTTCGACAAATGGCGCTGGATGCCGCTGGTGGACGAAGACTACAAGGTGTGCGACGCCATCGTTACCTATTTTTAACGGATCGTCATCCCGGACCAGTGGTTTGTCATCCCGAACTCCGCAACTGTCATCCCGGACCCCTCAGTCGTCATCCCGGACTCGATCCGGGATCCAGTGCTTGGCTCCATGAAAGCTTGTATCCAGGCGGTGCGCTTGCCCAAGGAATTTCGCCTCACTGCCGAGCGCGTGCAGATCTTCCGGCAAGGTGGCGACATCGTGTTGCGCGAGCAACCCGCCAATGCCACCACCATCTTTGACGCCCTCAGCGCCTTGCCAGCCGACTTCTTGGCCGACGGGCGCGATGACACGCCGCCCCAGGAGCGGGAGAGTTTCTGAATGACTGGTCACCAACAACGAGCGCGAATTCGTCCGCGTGAAGGGTTTAAGTGTTGAGAACTGGGTTGCGTGACCCCGGCTTTTTGGTCTTGCGCACGGCTCTTGGCAGGCGTGCCGCCAGCGCCGCCTCCAGCGCAAGACGCGCCCAGGGCGCCATGGATTGGGGCGACTCCAGCGCTTCGTCGGGCACGCAGTAGTAGTTCATGCTCATGGGCTTGCCTTTGGCAAGATAGACAAAGCGTTCGCAGCCGGCGGCTTCGAAAGCGGGCCGCGACGTCTCGCTGGCCTTCAGCCAGAGTTTCTCGCCGGAACCCAGGTCAGCCAGTATCGCCAGCGTCAGGCCTTCGGTGCTGATCCCGTAGGCGCCAAACATGCGCCGTGCCACACAGGGGCCGACCGTGGACAGCAGTTCACAGCAGTACAGGGCAAAATCGCTGGCGGGTGCAGGCATGGCGCAAGCGTAGCATTTCGTTCAGGCGGATCTCTGTGGCCGCCAAGTTCTTGCGCTATCGCCATGCCGATAACCGCGATGAAATTCGCGCCTGTTCACCCGCAAAGCAGTTTCGATCCAACTGAGACAACAGGTTGGCTGAATCACTCGGAGCGGGTTTCGTAGATTGGTTGATCGAAACTGGCCATTGCCCCTGTAGCCAGGCGTTAAGTTACACGACGTCAACCCTTCGACGAGCTTCAAGAACGGCATGAAGTTGAAGTTACTGGTGGCTCACTTAGGTTTGCTGTCGAAGATTTCTTTTTGAGCGCTTTAGCTGCGCACGAAGGCCAATAACTCGGTGAAGTCATTCTTGTCCGCGGCACGTAATGCGGCGAAATACCGAGCCCGCACCTCGTTGGCGCTGACTAGGTTTCGGCCACCGCCCCAGCTGAAAGCTTTCTGGCCCAATTGCTTTAGCAAAGCGTCGGCCATCATTCGTGAATGTCGGCCATTTCCATTGGGAAACGGATGTATCGAAACCAAGGCATGATGAAACCGTGCGGATAGTTCGTCCGGGGGAAACGTTTCGTTTTCGACCCAATAGATAGCATTGCCGAGCAGTTGGTTCAGCTTTACCGCGACCAAGGTCCAATCGCAACCAATGTTCTTGTCCGACATTCGAAACGTGCCCGCCCACTTCCAGGTCTTGTTGAACATCCTTCGGTGCAACTCTCGGCAAAAGCTTTCAGATAGCACCTCCGGAACCTTGGCACGTCGGAGCCACTTGGTGGCCTGAAGGATGTTTTCCTGTTCCCAGTCATTCAACTGGCCCTTCGTTTCTATGTGCCTCGGAATCAGCCCTGCCTTTTCATCCGGGTCCAGCGGGGTCTGACCGTCCTGCTCGTCGAGGTCTAGCGCCATAGGTCGGACCACTTCCCGCGCAGCAGTTCTTCAGTTCGACGGTCCACTTGCTTTTGGAGGCGCTCGTCCGTGGGCCTTTGGTCTTCCAGACTCATCGCATGCGCTACTCCGTGCACATCGTCGTTCGCAAGCTGCTTGGCACGTCCATGCACGACTTCGGCCAGGGGCTTGCGGGGCACGAGGGCGTAAACCAGGTCACAGCCCAGACTGTCGGCCAACTTGCGCAACTGACCAAGCGTGATGCGCTCATCCGCTTCTGATTGCTCTGACTTGTGCAATGCGGCCCCTGTGACGCCCAGGCGCGCTGCTTGTTGGCGCTCGGTCATGCCGAGAGCCTCGCGGATTTCTTTTAGCCAGCCGCGTGGCGGTGCCATTTTTGCCCGTAAAACTCCATAGGTGTTCAACGATGACTGGAGCTGCTCTAACCGTAGATGGCTGAATTCTGAGGACATTGTGCTAACCTATAAGTAATCAAAGTACTTAATAAGTATAAGCTAAAGGGAAGCAGTTGTCACTTGTGTGCTTCCTTTTGGGTTATCAATAAATATGGACTGCTTCCTATTGCTGAAGCAAAGACACTGCATCCGCTTCTGTAACAGGAAGCAGAAATGGACGTACAAATCAGCAGCCAGCGAGAGCGGAACTGTGAAGAGCGTGCATGCCTCGTTGGGGCAAGTGTGGAATGCGGATTTGAACCAAGGTCCACAGCTTTCGATCGATCCGCCCATCCAGTTCACGCCGCTGGCAACTCCCCACCAGCGGCCACGAGGTCAGCCAAGGTAATCATCAGCAGGTGTGGATCGAGCGGCGAAGGCTCGAAACCAACTTTTTCATAGAAAGCTGCTGCCTCATTGGACAGAGCGTGAACTGTCATCCCTCGAATGCCAATAGCGTCGGCTGCGTGGATGACGCGCAGGCCGGCATCTCGAATCAAAGAACGACCCAAACCCTTGCCATGCACCGATTGGTCAACAGCCAGGCGGCCCAGAACGACGACTGGAAAAACCATTTGTCACATGGTGCTCGGTCAACGGCATCGGTGCCGTCAACTTCATTC
>QYPX01000066.1 GCA_007280205.1 Comamonadaceae bacterium | reverse complement strand
CTGAATTCTCCCCGCGTACTCGCGCCGTGACCATGGTGGTAGAGACGGGTCCGGTTTGCCGGTATTTTCACCTTCCCAAGCCTTCACAACACGGACTGCAATCCTCAATTTGCAGCCGGGCAATTCTTTCCAAGCGCTGGAATTCCTACCTACTTGGGGAGCTAGGCGACCAAGACAACTCTGCTAAGGTGAGGCTGTCTCTGATAACAACCTAAACAAAACCACGTATGAGAATACAAACACAGCTATTCAAAACATGTCTTGCCACGCTGCTCTTAATTGGTGCCGTGGCAAAATCGAACGGTGCCACTGTCGGCGTTGACCCGGGCGCTTCTTGGCTCGGCTTTATGAACGTCTTCAACCTGCCAGGAGATGGTGGTGCTTACCAATTCGGAAGTCCTTGGGGGACCACTGATCTCAGGGCCACCTTTGCCGGTCCCGTCTTGAGCTTGTCCCCGAATACCATCGGTGATCCCAATCCCTATTGGTACATCGGCGGCGGCGGTCCAGGTGCTGCCGGCAACAAGATCATGGCTGCGAGCATGTACATTGAAAGCAATGGCGGCGTGTTGGGAGGTCAAACGGTGACGTTCACCGGCAACGTGTTGGCAAACACATTGACGCTTGCCCATACCTCCGTTGCGTTCATCAAGGATTTCGCTTCTGACTATTCTTCGTTCAACGTCATCAGCACCCCGTTGGTGAATGGTGTTTTCAGTATCAATCTGGCCACCATTGCTGATGCGGGTCGTCATGTTCAATACGGTTTTGAGACCACTGGAGTTAATGTCTGGGTCACAGATGTAGCCCCCTTTGGACAGGTTGACATCACCGCTGTCCCCGAGCCGGCCTCTGTTTCCCTTCTGATTGGCGGAATTGCGTGCCTTGTCGGTTATCGCCGGAACAAAGCGAACTCGTAATTCTGAAGATGATTCTGTGCGCTTCCGGGGGCAACCAGACTCCGGAAGCCAAATCGGCAAGCAATAGTCAAATCCCAAAAACATCGCAAAAAATAAAACCAAACTCCAAACCGACCCCTATGAAAATGAATCGAAACAGTAAAATTACCACTTTAGCGTGCATCGCACTCTTGGCTGCGGCAACTACGAGCATGGCCAATGAACTCTCCAACGCTGGATTTGAGACGGATGCCTTTTTGAACGACCCGCCCGTGCCTTTCGCAACCGACTGGACAACTTTTAACGGGGCGAAGACTGCCTCGTCCCCCTCTGATCCAACCCGCAGCGGGATCGGCTCTCTCCAACTCGCCGGCGGCGGCGGGTTTAGTGTTCCGGGAGCATACCAGACCCTTCCGGCGGTTCCGGGACAGCTCTGGGACTTCCAAGGATACATGCTCGCTACAAACACGTTGCCTGCTACTATCACCTTTGGCCTTCTTAAAATTGTATGGAGTGACGGGGTCAATGACCTCGCGCCAGGGACGGTCAATATAGGCACTCCGAACTTTGCCAACCCAGGAATTGAGTCCACGCCACTGTTGAACTCCTCCAGCACACCCAATGTGTGGCAGTTCACACGTGCGCAAGGTATCGCCCCTGCCGGCACGACTCAGGTGAAATTGTATGCCCTGATGGTCGATCAAAACGCTGGCACAGGCTACTTCGATGATCTTCAGGCCACGAATTTTGGGGCATCGCCGCTGTCCGCATCAATTACCAGTCCGGCCAACTTGGCCACGGTAGGTGCCGACTTCACGATCAACGCCGCCGCTTCGGTATTACCCGGCGCGATCACTAATGTTTATTTCTACGACGGCGTCGCACTGCTCGGTAATGACGACACCGCTCCTTATGCTTTCGCCGTCACCGGCGCATCGGACGGATCCCATACGCTGAAGGTAGTGGCGAAGGGCACAAACGGTGTGGGTTCAAGCATCTCTGTCACTTCGTCCGTGGTCACTGTCACGGTCTCCTCGACCGCCACGGTTTATGTTGACCCCTCGAAGGCCTGGCTGGGCTTCATAAATGTATCTGAGACTCCTCTGAACGGTTCGGGATACGTTTTTGGCAGTAGCTGGGCCATACCGGATTTACGCGCCAGTTGGTCGGGTTCCACATTGACGTTGTCCCCTAACACGATAGGTGACCCTGCTGCGTTTTGGTATGTCACCACCAATACTCCGTCCGTGGGCAATAAAATCATCGAAGCAAACATGTATGTGGAGCCGGCGGGTTCGTTGCCTGGCGTGACGGTGACGTTCACAGGTACTTGCATCAGCGATACCCTGACTAGCCTCGCGAACACGAATCCCGATGGCAATGGGTGGACTTGCATCGCCGTTATCAAAGATTTTGCGCCCAACTATTCATCGTCCGTCGTCGCCACGGTTCCGGTGACCAATGGCATGCGCTTTAGCGTCAGCTTGGCAACGATCAACGACCCAGCCCGCCATGTTCAATATGGCTTTCAAACCGTCGGCCCGTGCGTCTGGGCCGCCGACACGGCCCTTCCGGGGTATGGGAACGTTGTCATTGCGCCTGGTCCGGCTGTAGTTATCACTCCGAGTGTGAGTGGAGCGAACTTGAATCTCTCGTTCCCCTCTATCACCGGCTATAGCTACACGGCGCAGTATAAAAACAATCTAACGGACGCCAATTGGACCAACCTGGCGGTTGCCACCAACGGAACTGGCTCGGCTATCGTGCTCACGGATACGCATACGTTGCCCAAGCGTTTTTACCGGGTGTCCGTCCAGTAAATCGGGACAGTTACGCTTCATAGATCAAGTGGAGGCTGCACCATTCGGTGCAGCCTCCTTTGATTAAAAAATATTAAGCGTTGTGCCACGCTGTTAGTCATGAAAATTATGAACCGACGTTTCATCACTGGCGTTACCTTGATCGAGTCGCTAGTGATCATCGCCATCGTCGCGATTCTTGCGGCGATGCTGTTACCCGCATTGGGCAATGCGAACGACAAAGCCATTGGTTGGGTTTGGCCTGGTGAATCTTTGGTTGGGTTGACCGGGCAGTGCGGGCGGTTGGGGCCGTCCGCGCTTTTTACTTTTTTTTCGGGGCGTCTGATGGTCGCAACTATGCCGCCGGGACCTGTAGCGGATTGGCAAATATTCGCTGGACGCGCCGGACTGGAATCCGGGATCGGAAATGGAATCCAACCAAAGAGACCGAGAGAACAGGCATGAAAAATCTGGATTCGCAGGATCACGCGGCATTGCCGGCATTGGAACTTTGGTTGGTGGATGACGACGAACACTTCCGCCGCTTGTGCGTTGAACTGCTGGAACAGACCAAGGCCTTTCAATGCGCCAGGCAGTTCGGCTCGGCGGAAGAAGTCATCGAGGCATTGCGGCATCAGTCCGGTCCGGAAACGATGCTGTTGGATGTGAGCATGCCGGGACTGAACGGAGCGGCGGCGGTTAAGACGATCAAGTCGCTCTCACCAGGAACAGCGGTGTTCATGTTCTCAACCCTCGTTGATCCTGAGCGCGAAGCCGAGGCCCGGGCGGGTGGTGCGAGTGGATATTTGCACAAGAGCGAGAGTATTGAAGTCGTTGTGAGGATTTTGCGGGCGGCAGTGCATCCGCTCCCGCCCACAGCAACAGCGTCAGTTTGACGAGCCATGGCAGGCTGACATTGTTTTTGTGCTCGGGAGTTGATTGTGTGACCTTACGTGATAGAACTGTTATGAAGTCTGACGCAGCGGGGAAGCCAAAAACCCGGGTATACACCGCCCAACAACCATGCAAAAAAAACATCAGTTGATACACAGTCTTGTTGCCGGTTGCTTGCTCGCCGGTCTTTGCGCAGGGGTTCAGATTATTCGCGCCGAAGGCGCGTCCGCCGGGAGCGGCGTCAAGCTTCCGTTCACCGTCTTCGAGGAAAAAGGCAGCACGAACAACCATTACGCGCCCTCCGGCTGGATAGGCGACTTCAAGGACATAAAGATGGACGATGGGTGTGACACACGTCCGCATAGCGGAAAAACCTGTTTGCGTTTTGAATACAGCGAGCCCGGGGAATGGGCCGGAGTCGTGTGGCAGGACCCGGTCAACGATTGGGGCGATCAACCCGGCGGCTGGAATCTGACCGGCGCCAAGAAACTCACGTTCTGGGCGCGCGGCGTCAAAGGTGGTGAGATCGTCTGTTTCAAATTCGGCATTTTGGGATTGGACAAGAAGTATTCCGACAGTGCGACCGGGGCCATCAACGACATCAAGCTGACGAAGGAATGGAAAGCGTATCACATTGACTTGGATGGCAAAGACCTGACCCGCATAAAATCGGGCTTTGTGTGGACGCTGCGGGGACAGGGCGGGCCCGTGGTCTTTTTTTTGGATGACATTCGATTTGAATAAGCTCGGAAGGCCAACAACCTCATGATGTCATTTCTGTTCCAGATTACCCTTTTGCCGCGTGGCAGAACCGTCCTGCACCACCGGCAGGCTTTGCCCGAGCAATCCGGGGGTTTTGCCCATGGCTCTGGTGTGATCCACACCAAATGAATATGAAACCGAAGTGCAACAGGAGCATTGCCAGAGCTTGTCATCATGCGCTGCTGGTGCTGCTGCTGGCGTCTCCAGTGCTGGGTCATGCTGCTTGGCAGTTGGTCTGGTCGGATGAGTTCGCACAAGCGGATGGCAGTTCGCCGAACGCTGCCAAATGGGCGTTCGATATTGGAGCGGGAGGCTGGGGCAACAGTGAACTGGAGTACTACACTTCCCGCACGAACAACGCCCGCATCGAAGGCGGACAACTTGTTATCGAAGCCAAGCAGGAAAGTTATCTCGGCAGCAGTTACACCTCGGCACGGCTCAAGACGCAGGGAAAGGTGGCGTGGGCGTATGGACGCATCGAAGCCAGGATCAAGATTCCGCGCAGTCAGGGAATCTGGCCTGCGTTCTGGATGTTGGGAACGAACATCACGTCGGTCAGTTGGCCGAACTGCGGTGAGATTGACATCATGGAAAATATCGGGCGTGAACCGACGCTCGTTCATGGGACCATTCACGGGCCGGGTTACTCTGGCGGGAGCGGCATCGGTGACTCTTATTCGCTGCCAGGCAACACAAATTTCGCGGACGATTTTCACATCTACGCCTTGGAGTGGACGACGAATCAGATCAAATGGTTTGTGGATGGCCTTCAATATTTCTCCGTGAATCCCGCCAGCCTGCCCGGTGGCACTGCGTGGGTGTTCACGCAGCCGCAGTTCCTGTTGCTCAACGTTGCCGTGGGCGGCAGTTGGCCGGGCAATCCCGACGGCACAACAATTTTTCCACAGCGCATGACCGTGGATTACGTGCGCGTTTATGCGCCGACGAATCTTGCTGCGTGCAGCACCATCGCGCTTCTCAATTCCGGTTTCGAGTCTGGCGGTCTGGCAAACTGGACGACTTACGGCAACACCATCGGAAACACCCTGTTGGGTAATATCAGCAGCCTGCCGGTTCACGACGGCACCAATGTGTTCAAGGTTTATGGACAGTTCAGTGGCGGCGATAATCTCTCCGGGACAAGACAAGACATCGCCGCCACTCCTGGCCAGAGTTTCACGGCGAGTGGATGGGTGTTCACGCAGCCGCAGTTCCTGTT
>QYPX01000132.1 GCA_007280205.1 Comamonadaceae bacterium | reverse complement strand
TAGTGATAGCCCTCAGTGACTCTTATCTCGAACGAAGAATTGCCAGGCACCTTGAATTTATCACCTGCAACCGACGTCACCCAAGCCGCGCTGCCCGCCAGTTTGTATTCGCAACTGCCGGCCACGCATTCCATGATTTCCGGCGCCCCCGTGTTGAATGTCAGAGTGGCTGGCAGCACCACACCGACGGTTTTCTTGCTGCCATCAGCAAAGGTGATGCCGTGGCTCACACATTTACCATCAAAGTAGATATTGGCCTGCGTCGTGATGCTGACGTTGGCGATGCTGGATGTGGTCATGGTACGTTCCGAAACTAGGACAGGGCGCCATGTTAGCGGCTTTTCACAACCCGTTCGCTATAGCGGTTTGACCTTGCCCGGCACTGCACATGATGCGAGGCGTTAGATTCGGGGTATGAAAAATGTTTTGGTGTTGGGTGGTACCGGTTTCGTCGGCACCCCGGTGTGCGAAATGCTGTTGCAGCAGGGCTGGCAGGTGACGGTGTGCAGCCGCCTGGGAGCCAGCGCCGAGCTGTTGCAGAGGAACTTGCCTGAGATTCATGTGCTGGAGCTTGACGTCCATGATGAGATGGCCCTGACTCAGGCGCTGACAGGTCAACAGGCGGTGGTGAACCTGGTGGCCATCTTGCATGGGACGGCTGACGCCTTCGAAAAGGTCCATGTGGACTTGCCGCGCAAGCTGGTACGCGCCTGCAGCGCCGCTGGTGTCAGGCAAATGGTGCACGTGAGTGCACTCGGCGCTAATGCAATACGGCCGCAATCAGCGCCCTCGATGTACCTGCGCAGCAAAGGGCAGGGCGAAGCGGTCCTGCTGCAAGCGGCTGCGTTGGAGCAAGCTTCCTGGTTTGATCTGACCATCCTGCGGCCCAGTGTGATTTTTGGCGTCAGGGACAAGTTCCTCAACGTCTTTGCGCAATTGCAAAAGGTACTGCCAGTGATGCCTCTGGCCGGCGCCACGACGCGCTTTCAGCCGGTCTGGGTGGAGGATGTGGCCAGCGCCGTCGTGCGCAGTCTGGAGCGCACCGCGATCGCCGGCGCGCCCAAGGCTCCGCTGATTCTGGAATTGTGCGGCCCCGATGTCTTTACGCTGCGCCACCTGGTGCAGTTGTCGGCGCGACTGAGTGGCATAAGAGGCGGGCGCGGTCGTCCGGTGCTGGCGCTGCCACGCTGGCTGGCTCGATTGCAGGCTACGCTGATGGAACTCGCGCCAGGCGAGCCTCTGATGAGCCGCGACAACCTCAATTCCATGAAGATTGACAACGTCGCCAGCGGTAATGTGCCTGGCTTGTCCTACCTGGGCATCGAAGCGGCGTCGCTGGTGCCGATTGCGTCAGCCTATTTGGGCGGCAAGTAGCTCATTAGTCGGTACTTCCGCCGCCAAGCTTCAGGAAGTCTCCATCCTTGCCTAGCGACAGCAAGCCGCTTTGGGCGTAGATGCCCAGTTTGGCACGCGTGTCCACGATGTCGAGGTTGCGCATGGTGAGCTGGCCAATGCGGTCGGCTGGCGAGAAAGGCGCGTCTTCGACTTTTTCCATGCTCAGGCGCTCGGCTGCATACGTCAGGTTGGGCGAAGTCGTGTTCAGAATCGAGTAATCGTTGCCGCGCCGCAGTTCCAGGCTTACTTCGCCAGTGACGGCGCTCGCTACCCAGCGCTGTGCGGTCTCGCGCAACATGATGGCCTGCGGGTCAAACCAGCGGCCCTGGTACAGCAGACGGCCGAGTTTGCGGCCGTTGTCGCGGTATTGCTCGATCGTGTCCTCGTTGTGGATGCCCGTGACCAGTCGCTCATAGGCGATGAACAGCAGCGCCAGACCAGGCGCTTCGTAAATGCCGCGGCTCTTGGCCTCGATGATGCGGTTTTCGATCTGGTCGCTCATACCCAGACCATGGCGTCCGCCAATACGGTTGGCTTCCATGATCAGCGTCACCAGATCATCGTATTCGACGCCGTTCAAGGCCACCGGCCGGCCTTCTTCAAAGCGCACTGTGACTTCCTCGCGCGCCACGGCAACTTCGTCCCTCCAGAAGGCTACACCCATGATCGGGTTGACGATTTTGATGCCGCTGTTCAGTTGTTCCAGGTCCTTGGCTTCATGTGTGGCACCCAGCATGTTGGAGTCTGTTGAGTAGGCTTTCTCGGCCGACATCTTGTAGCCAAAGCCGGATTGGGTCATGAAAGCCGACATCTCGGCACGGCCACCCAACTCGTCAATGAACAACTGATCGAGCCAGGGCTTGTAGATCTTGAGCGAGGGATTGGTCAGCAGGCCGTAGCGGTAGAAGCGCTCGATGTCGTTGCCTTTGAAGGTGCTGCCGTCTCCCCAGATGTGAACGTCGTCATCCTTCATGGCGGCGACCAGCATGGTTCCGGTCACCGCGCGCCCCAGTGGCGTGGTGTTGAAATAGGTCACCCCTGCCGTGGAGATGTGGAAAGCACCGCTTTGCAGGGCCGCAATACCCTCGGAGGCCAACTGGCTGCGACAGTCAACCAAGCGCGCCGCCTGGGCGCCGTACTGCATTGCCTTACGCGGGATCTCGTCGTAGTCGGTTTCATCGGGCTGGCCAAGGTTGGCGGTATAGGCGTAGGGAATGGCCCCCTTTTGCTTCATCCAGTGCAGCGCAGCACTGGTGTCCAGGCCACCCGAGAAAGCGATTCCGACTTTTTGCCCGATGGGAAGGTTCTGAAGAATGGTGGCCATGTTGTTTGCTGTGCAGTTAGAGCTAAGCCGCGATTTTAGGCGACCCACATTCTGCCCAGCGGCGGCGCTCGGCGACAATGGGGGCCAGGATGATCACACAGGCTCAAACCTTAGACCAATGGCTGGCCCACTGCGAGCGGCTGCACCCCAAGAATATAGATATGGGCCTGGAGCGCGTCAAGGTGGTGGCGCAGCGCATGGGGCTGCGCTTCATGTGCCCGGTGATTACCGTGGCTGGTACCAACGGTAAGGGCTCGACCTGTGCCATGCTGGAGTCCATCCTGGCCCAGGCAGGCTACCGCACCGGGGTTTACAGCTCGCCGCATCTGGTTCATTTTGAGGAGCGATTGCGACTCTGTGGCGAACCCGTTGCCACTGATGATCTGGTGGCTGCCTTCGCCGCGGTGGAGCGCGCCCGCTGCCAGCAGGGTGCTGAACTATCGCTGACCTATTTCGAGTTTTCCACGCTCGCCATCTTCGATGTGATGGTTCGCGCCAAACTCGACGTCGTCATTCTCGAAGTCGGCCTGGGAGGTCGGCTCGATGCGGTCAATATCATTGAACCAGACTGCGCCGTGATTACCAGCATAGACTTGGACCACATGGAGTTTCTGGGTTCCGACCGGGAATCGATTGGTCTGGAGAAGGCCGGCATCATGCGCACCGGTCGACCGGTCATTGTGAGTGATCCGATGCCACCACAAAGCTTGCTTGACCATGCGGTTGAAATCGACGCCGATCTATGGCGCCTGGGGGTTGATTTCAACGTGTCGGGTGATCGGCAGCAATGGGCCTGGGCCGGTCGTGGCCGGCGCTACAGCGGTCTGGCTTATCCAGCACTGCGCGGCGCCAACCAGATGCTCAACGCGGCCGGTGTGTTGGCAGCGCTGGCGGCCCTGCGAGAACGCCTGCCGGTAAGTGCGCAGGCAGTGCGCGCCGGCCTGGCGCTGGTGGAACTTCCCGGACGCTTTCAGGTGATTGCCGGCCAGCCGACCCTGGTGTTTGACGTGGCGCACAACCCGCACGCCGTTGCTGCGCTCGCGGCCAATCTTGATGCAATGGGCTATTTTCCTCGCACTCATGCGGTTTTTGGTGCTATGGCGGACAAGGACCTGGTGACCATGCTGGGCAGGATCAGCCCCTTGATTGATTGCTGGTATTTCACTGACCTGCCCACTGCACGCGCCCAGTCCGCGCAGCGTTTGCTGGCGCAGTGGCAGGCTCAAAACATCAGAAAAAATGTCAGCGCCGAGAGCTACCCGGAGCCGGCACAGGCCCTGCGGGCAGCGATCAAGCGGGCAGACCCCGCTGATAGAATTGTCGTGTTTGGATCGTTCTTCACTGTCGGTGGTGTATTGAAGGACGCTCCGCCGCGCTTGCACGCCCTACACGTGCCCAATAGTTGAACTGCTGACCCTCCACAACATGGCCTTTTTCAAGTTTCGAAAGCGCACCGATGAGCCATCGGCTTTACCCGTGCCGCCCGAGAGTATCGATGTGATGCGTAAGCGCGCCAAGCATCGCCTGCTGGGTGCGGCTTTGCTGGTGCTGGTCGGAGTGCTTGGTTTTCCCTTGTTGTTTGACAAGCAGCCGCGCCCAATTGCGGTCGATATCCCGATCGAAATACCGGATCGCGCCAAAGTCAAACCGCTCAGCATCCCGGCGCCTGCCGTGGCACCCAGGGCTGACGAGCCAGCACCGGTGGCGTCGGCTACTTCAACAGCCTCCGCTCCGACGGCGCCGGCCGCCGCGGCCGCACCGCCCCAGCCCGTGGCGTCTGACAGTATCAAGCCGGTCGTCAAGACAGAGCCTGCGACCCTACAGAAGCCAGCTTCGGCGACTGCCAACGCAGACAATGGAGGCAGAGCCCAGGCGCTGCTTGATGGCAGAGACCCGCCGGCCAAGGTCGATGCCGCCGAGGCGCGTTTTGTGGTTCAGGTGGGTGCTTTTGCGGATCTGGCCAAGGCGCGTGAGGTGCGCCAGAAGTTGGAGCAGGCTGGTTTGAAGACCTACACCCAGGTGCTGGAAACCAAGGATGGGCGCCGGATTCGCGTGCGTGTGGGTCCCTTTGCGGGCAAGTCAGAAGCCGACAAGGCGGCAGAAAAGATCAAGAAGCTCAATCTGCCAGCGGCGACGCTGAGTCTGTAGCAGAGCCCTGCAACGATGCCCGAGATCGCAATCGACTCGATTTTCGCGCTGATACTGGTGGTGTCGCTGGCGCTCGGTGCGTGGCGTGGTCTGTTCTATGAAGTCTTGTCCTTGCTTAGCTGGATAGCGGCGTTCATGTTGTCGCAATTGCTGGCAACGGATCTTGCCCAAATATTGCCGATGGGCGGAGTCGGTGAGCCGATTCGTTTTGCGGCAGCCTTCGTTGTTATTTTTGTGATCGCCGCCTTTGCTGGTGGCTTGCTTGCCAGAATGATCCAGAAACTCACCGCCAAGGCTGGTTTGCAGTCGACTGATCGTGCCCTGGGAGCCCTGTTTGGCGTCTTGCGTGGTGTGATTTTGTTGCTGGTCTTGACAGCGGCGGTCAGCATGTCGCAGTTCAAGAACAGCGCATGGTGGAAGGAATCCACCGGCGTTGGTATCGCCTTGGCAGCGCTCCAGAATCTTAAGCCCCTTCTGCCCGAAGATGTTGGAAAGTACTTACCATAATGTGTGGAATCGTAGGCGTTGTCAGCAGCGCACCTGTCAATCAGCTGATTTATGATGCCTTGTTGCTGTTGCAGCACCGGGGTCAGGACGCTGCTGGCATTGTCACGCAGCAGGAACGTAAGTTCTTCATGCACAAGGCCAAGGGCATGGTGCGCGACGTTTTTCGCACCCGCAACATGCGTTCCCTGCCGGGCAACTGCGGGCTGGGTCAGGTGCGCTACCCGACCGCCGGCAACGCCTACAGCGAAGAAGAGGCACAACCCTTTTACGTCAACGCACCGTTTGGCATCGTGCTGGTGCATAACGGCAACCTGACGAACGCGCAGGCACTCAAAACCGAACTGTTCAGTGCCGACCACCGCCACATCAACACCGAAAGCGACTCCGAAGTCCTGCTCAATGTGCTGGCCCACGAGATCGAGAAAGCGACGCGCGGTTTCCCGCTGCAGCCGCAGGATGTGTTTGATGCGGTGCGCCGCGTGCATCTTCGTGTCAAAGGCTCTTATGCCGTGATCGCCATGATTGCAGGCCACGGCGTGCTGGCTTTTCGGGATCCTTTCGGTATTCGGCCCCTGTGTCTGGGCCGTGGCGAAGGTACCGTATTGATCGCCAGTGAATCGGTGGCGCTGGAAGGTACCTCGCACAAGCTGGAACGCAATGTCCTGCCAGGCGAGGCCGTCTTCATTGACTTGCAGGGCAAACTGCATGCCCAGCAGTGTGCCCAAAATCCGGTGCTCAATCCCTGCATCTTCGAATACGTTTATCTGGCGCGTCCGGACTCGGTAATGGACGGAATTTCGGTTTACCAGGCGCGTCTGAATCTGGGCGAGACGCTGGCCCAGCGCGTCATTTCGACGGTGCCACCGAACGAGATTGACGTGGTGATTCCGATACCCGAGTCGAGTCGGCCCAGTGCTGCGCAATTGGCGCAGTTGTTGGGTTTGCCTTACCGCGAAGGGTTTGTCAAGAACCGCTACGTTGGGCGCACCTTCATCATGCCGGGGCAGTCGGTGCGCAAGAAATCCGTGCGCCAAAAACTCAATGTCATTGCCAGCGAATTCAAGGGCCGCAACGTCCTGCTGGTGGACGATTCGATTGTGCGCGGCACCACCAGCCGCGAGATTGTGCAGATGGCGCGTGACGCCGGTGCGCGCAAGGTCTACATGGCGAGTGCCGCGCCGCCGGTGCGCTATCCCAATGTCTACGGCATCGATATGCCGACGCCCGATGAATTGGTGGCGCACAACCGCAGCGTCGAGGAGATTCGGCAGCTCATTGGCTGCGATGCCTTGATCTACCAGGATGTCGACGGCATGAAGAAGGCGATCGGCTCGCTCAACCCCAATATCACAGGTTTTGACGCATCGTGCTTCGACGGCGTCTATGTGACAGGCGACATCACCGTGGCCGACATCGCCCGGCTCAATGCCAATCGTGTCAACGCCGATGAAGGTTCCGAAGACAACTCCCGCTTGGCGCTACCCAATCACGAAGAATGACCATGACTGAAAAGGAATCACCCGAGGCCCTGCATCCGGACACGCTGGCCGTGCGTGCCGCTGTGGCGCGTAGCCAGTACGGCGAAAACTCCGAGGCCCTGTACCTCACGAGTGGTTATGTGCAGCCGTCGGCTGAGGTGGCGGCGCGGCGCTTTAATGGCGACGAGGAGGGCTTTACCTACGGCCGCTATGGCAACCCCACGGTGGCCAGCTTCGAGAGGCGGCTGGCGGCGATGGAGGGCAGCGAGGCGGCGATTTCGACATCGTCCGGGATGGCCGCCATCCTCATGATGTGCATGGCACTGCTGAAGAGCGGTGACCACATCGTCTGTTCGCAGTCGATGTTCGGTTCTACCATCAAACTGATCGGTACCGATCTGGCGCGGTTCGGTGTTGAATCAAGCTTCGTTTCGCAGACGGAACTCTCGGCCTGGAAGGCGGCGCTGCGCCCCAACACCCGTCTGCTGTTTGCCGAGACGCCGACCAACCCCTTGACCGAAGTCTGCGATATTGCGGCGTTGGCTGAAATGGCGCATCAGGCGGGTGCGCTGCTGGCCGTCGACAACTGCTTTGCCACGCCCGTGCTGCAGCGGCCGCTGGCGCTGGGTGCTGACATCGTCATGCACTCGGGCACCAAGTACCTCGACGGCCAGGGTCGCGTGATGGCCGGCGCCCTGTGCGCGAGTTCGGAACTGGTCAGCGAAAAGTTCCTGCCGATACTCAAGACCGCGGGCATGACGTTGGCCCCTTTCAATGCCTGGATCGTTCTCAAGGGTCTGGAAACGCTGGACATCCGCATGCGGGCGCAGGCCGCGCAGACGCTGCAACTGGCGCAGTGGCTGGAGCAGCACCCGGCCGTGCAGCGGGTTTTTTACCCAGGTCTGCCGAGCCACCCGCAGCATCTGTTGGCAATGGCCCAGCAATCGGGCCTAGGCGGCGCCGTTCTGTCCTTCGAGGTCAGGGCGGGTAGCCCCGAGCAGGCGCGCGCGCGCGCCTTCCATGTGCTTGACAGCATGCAACTGCTCTCGCTGTCGACCAACCTGGGCGACACCAAAACCCTGGCTGCGCATCCGGCCAGCACCTCGCACGGGCGATTGACCGAGGCGCAGCGCCAGTCCGCCGGCATTGGTCAGGGCCTGATCCGCGTCGCGGTCGGACTTGAGCATCTTGGCGATATTGAAAATGACTTGTCACGGGGCCTCAGCGGCCTGGACGCACTGAAATGAGCCAAAAGACACGCACCCGCTTTGCCCCTTCGCCGACCGGCTTTATTCACCTGGGCAACATCCGCTCAGCCTTGTATCCCTGGGCCTTTGCTCGCTCCACCGGTGGCGACTTCATTTTGCGCATTGAGGATACCGACCTGGAGCGTTCAACGCAGGCCGCCGTCGATGTCATCATCGAGGGCATGTCCTGGCTGGGTCTGGACTTTGACGAAGGTCCGTTCTACCAGATGCAGCGCATGGATCGCTACAAGGTGGTTTTGGCAGAGCTACAGGCTGCGGGTCACGTTTACCCCTGTTACATGAGCGTTGCCGAACTGGATGCTTTGCGCGAGCGCCAGATGGCTGCAAAGGAAAAGCCACGCTACGACGGCAGCTGGCGCCCGGCAGCGGGAAAGACACTGCCAGCGGTTCCGGATGGCGTACAACCGGTGCTGCGCTTCAAGAATCCGCAGACCGGCTCGGTCGTCTGGGAAGACAAAGTCAAGGGTCGCATTGAAATCAGCAATGACGAACTCGATGATCTGGTGATTGCACGGCCCGATGGCACGCCGACCTACAACTTCTGCGTTGTGGTCGATGACATCGACATGGCCATCACGCACGTCATTCGGGGTGATGACCACGTCAATAACACGCCACGCCAGATCAACATCTTCCGTGCATTGGGGCAAGAGCCGCCGGTCTACGCCCATCTGCCCACAGTGCTGAACGAGCAGGGCGAGAAGATGAGCAAGCGCAATGGCGCCAAGCCCGTGACCCAGTACCGGGTGGAAGGCTTCTTGCCCGATGCCATGGTCAATTACCTGGCGCGTCTGGGCTGGAGCCATGGTGATGAAGAAATCTTCAGCCGCGAGCAGTTCCTGCAGTGGTTCAACCTCGACCATCTGGGTCGCAGCGCAGCCCAGTTTGACGAGGCCAAATTGCGCTGGGTCAACGCCCAGCATCTGAAGGCCATGAGCGACGATGCTTTGGCCCTGTTGGTGCAGGAACAATTGCAGCGCCGCGGCATCGTGGCAGATGAACGCTTGAGCCGGATCTGCGCGCTGTTCAAGGACCGCAGCGACACCACGGTGGCGCTGGCAGATTGGGCCGAGCGGTTTTATGGCGACGTTTCACCCAAGCCGGAGGAAGTAGCGCAGCACGTCACGCAGGCAATCCGGCCGGCGCTGCAACTACTGACTGAAAAGCTGGCATCGTGTGCCTGGGACAAGGCATCCATTTCGTTGATCATCAAGGAAGTACTGGCGGCGTGCGCCATCAAAATGCCGCAACTGGCTATGCCGGTTCGGGTGCTGGTGATGGGAACCGCGCAAACACCATCGCTGGACGCGGTGCTGGAACTGAGCGCGCGAGAAATAGTACTGGAGCGATTGCGGAGAGCCTGAGATTTCAAGCTATAATTTGAGGCTTGAAAGTTGAAAACGCCTGAAAGTTTTTGAGTCCGGCTTCTGCTGGGATCGAGGGGGTATAGCTCAGCTGGGAGAGCGCTTGCATGGCAT
>QYPX01000145.1 GCA_007280205.1 Comamonadaceae bacterium | reverse complement strand
AGGTCATGGGATACTGCCGGAATGGGAATGGAGAGGCATTATTAATCGAGATGCAATCTGGCCGGAGTCGGCGCAAGCCATGCCGACCCGGCGCGAAGAATTGACCGCGCGTCTGGCGGCGGACTGCAACTATGACATCGCCATCGTTGGCGGCGGCGCCACCGGCCTGGGTGTGGCACTGGACGCCGCGGCGCGCGGTCTCAAGGTGGTGCTGGTCGAGTCGCACGATTTTGCCAAGGGCACATCGTCCCGCGCTACCAAACTGGTTCATGGCGGCGTGCGTTATCTGGCGCAGGGCAATATTGGTTTGGTGCGCGAAGCCCTGCAGGAGCGCACAACGTTGCTGGCAAACGCGCCGCATCTGGCGCAGCCGCTGGCATTCGTCGTGCCGGCGTACCGCTGGTGGGAACTGCCGTTCTACGGTAGCGGGCTCAAGCTGTACGACGTCTTGGCCGGCAAAGCCGGCTTGGGGCGTACCGAAATACTCAGTGCTGCCGAAACCCTGGCCTTGTTGCCGGCCTCGAAGTCGCATCAGCTGCTGGGCGGCATCAAGTATTGGGATGGTCAGTTCAACGATGCACGGCTGGCGCTCGCACTGGCCCGCACGGCAGCAACCTACGGCGCCCTTCTGGTGAACTATTGCCAGGCACAGGATTTGTTTTACGAAAACGGCAAGATCGCTGGTCTGATTTGCCAGGACACGCAGAGCGGTCAGCAGTACCGCATCCATTCCCGCTGTGTCGTCAATGCCGCCGGCGTCTGGGTCGACGAACTCCGGCAAAAAGACGGGGCCGCCAACAGCGGTGTCGGCAGACGTCCGGTCAAACCCATGGTGGCGCCCAGTCAAGGCGTTCACATCGTGGTGGATCGTGAATTTCTTGGTGGCGACAGCGCCCTGATGGTCCCCAAGACCAGCGACGGACGGGTTTTGTTTGCAGTGCCCTGGCTGGGTAAAGTCATATTAGGTACCACGGACACGCCGCGCCATGACCTGGCGCGCGAGCCGCTGGCCTTCAAGGAGGAAGTTGATTTCATTTTGAATGAGTCAGCGCGCTACCTGAAGCGTCCACCGCTGCGCACGGATGTCAGGAGCATCTGGGTCGGTCTGCGCCCGCTGGTCAAGCCGCAGGACGATGAGGGCGACAACACCAAGGGCTTGAGCCGTGAGCACACGGTTCTGGTGAGCCGCAGCGGTTTGGTAACCGTGACCGGCGGCAAATGGACCACTTACCGCGCCATGGCCGAAGACGTGCTGGACACCTGCATGCAACAGTCCCTGCTGGCCAGGAAGCGCGGCGGGGTCACTGTGCACTTGAAACTGCTGGGTGCTGGCGCATCTGGCACACAGGCAGTCTCGATCTGCCAGCCGCCTGGCGCGCATTCCTATGGTGATGAGCAAGCCCTGTTGGCGGCTCTGCCGGGTGCCGATGTGGTGCTTTGTCCCGGTTTGACCGAAGCCATGGTTCGATTTGCCGCCCGTTATGAATACGCCATCAAGGTGGAAGACGTGCTGGCCCGGCGCTCCCGGTTGTTGTTTTTGGACGCCAGACTGGCGACCACGCTGGCGCCACGGGTCGGGGAAATACTGCAGCAGGAAACCGGCCTGGACCCTGAAGTTGCCGCTTTTTCGGGGTTGGCGCGGCAGTATTTCGAGCTGCCCTGAAAAATGCCTTGACGGCCTGGTAGAAGTCGTGCACAATAGCCGGCTTCGCTTGAAAAAGTACGAAGTGTCTGCCCAGCGAGCGTGATGTGAGTGGTTTACATCGCAAACGACGGGCCCAAGACTGACCGGATTTATCCGGTGCAAGTTGGGAAGAATTGAAATGATCCAAGCTGAATCCAGATTAGAAGTTGCCGACAATACCGGCGCAAAGTCCGTCCTGTGCATCAAGGTGCTCGGTGGGTCCAAGCGTCGCTACGCCAGCGTCGGTGACGTTATCAAAGTAAGTATCAAGGAAGCTGCGCCGCGTGGTCGCGTCAAAAAAGGCGAGATTTACAGTGCAGTGGTGGTACGTACGGCCAAGGGCATCCGTCGCAGTGATGGCTCGCTGGTCAAATTCGATGGCAATGCGGCAGTGTTGCTGAACGCCAAATTGGAGCCCATCGGCACCCGTATCTTCGGCCCGGTCACGCGCGAACTGCGTACCGAGAAGTTCATGAAGATCGTGTCACTGGCTCCTGAAGTTTTGTAAGGACACGCCATGAACAAGATTCGCAAAGGCGACCAAATCATCGTGCTCGCAGGGCGCGACAAGGGCAAGCGCGGCAGCATTGCATCGCGCAAGGACGACTCCCACGTGATCGTGGAGGGCGTCAACATTGTCAAGAAACATACCAAACCCAATCCCATGAAGGGGACGGTTGGCGGCATTGTGGAAAAGGCGATGCCCATTCACCAGTCCAACGTGGCGATTTTCAACGCTGCCACGGGCAAGGCTGATCGTGTTGGCATCAAACTGCTGGCTGACGGTAAACGCGTTCGCGTCTACAAGTCCAGCGGTGAAGAAATCAAGGTGGCATGAACATGGCTCGTTTGCAACAACACTATCGCGAAAAAGTAGCGCCGGAGCTGATGGCCAAATTTGGCTATACCTCTCCCATGCAGGTTCCGCGTTTCACCAAAATCACCCTGAACATGGGTGTCAGTGAGGCCGTGGCCGACAAGAAGATCATGGACCACGCGGTCGCTGACCTGAGCAAGATTGCCGGTCAGAAGCCGGTCGTCACCATGTCCAAGAAGGCCATTGCGGGCTTCAAGATCCGTGAGAACCAGGCCATTGGCTGCATGGTTACCTTGCGTGGCGTCCAGATGTTCGAGTTTCTGGACCGCTTTGTCACCGTGGCCTTGCCGCGTGTTCGCGATTTCCGGGGTATTTCCGGTCGGGCTTTTGATGGCCGCGGCAACTACAACATCGGCGTCAAAGAACAGATTATTTTCCCTGAAATTGAATACGACAAGGTTGACGCCTTGCGCGGCCTCAATATCAGTATCACCACAACGGCCAAGACCGATGAAGAGTGCAAGGCACTGCTCGCAGGTTTCCGTTTCCCGTTCAAGAACTGAGGTGACCTGTGGCTAAGATGGCTTTAATCCAGCGCGAACTCAAGCGCGACAAACTGGTTGCCAAGTACGCGAAAAAACACGCGGAACTCAAGGCAATTTCCGCTGACCTCAAGCGCAGCGACGAAGAGCGCGCAGCAGCCCGTCTGGGCTTGCAAAAACTTCCGCGCAATGCCAACCCGACACGCCAGCGCAACCGCTGCGCGATCACGGGTCGTCCTCGCGGCACCTTCCAGTATTTCGGTCTGGCGCGTGCAAAGATTCGTTAAATGGCTTTTGCCGGAGAAATCCCCGGCATAGTCAAGGCCAGTTGGTAAGCGGCAGGAGACATAGACATGAGCATGAGTGATCCCATCGCCGACCTGTTGACACGCATTCGCAATGCGCAGATGGTTGCCAAGACGACAGTTTGCGTACCTTCTTCCAAAGTGAAGGTGGCCATTGCCCAGGTGTTGAAAGACGAAGGCTATATTGACGGCTTCAAGATCAACAATGAAGACGGCAAGGCAGAGCTTGAAATTGCCCTGAAGTACTACGCTGGCCGGCCAGTGATTGAGCGCATCGAGCGCGTCAGTCGCCCTGGTTTGCGTGTTTACCGTGGCAGTGATGCCATTCCTCAAGTCCAGAATGGCCTGGGTGTGGCGATCGTCACCACCCCCAAGGGCGTCATGACTGATCGCAAAGCGCGCGCTACCGGTGTCGGTGGTGAAGTGCTCTGTTACGTCGCTTAAAGCGTGACATTCAGGAGTACCAGAAAATGTCCCGTATAGGAAAAATGCCCGTCGCCGTTCCGGCTGGCGTGGATGTATCACTCAAAGAAGACCAGATCAGCGTCAAAGGCGCTGGCGGTGTCCTGTCGTTCGCCCAGCACGTCCTGGTCAAGGTCACACTCGATGCCGGCAAGCTGAGCTTTGCTCCAGCCAACGACTCGCGTGAAGCCGATGCCATGAGCGGCACCATGCGCCAGTTGGTCAACAACATGGTGCATGGCGTGACCAAGGGTTTCGAGAAGAAACTCAGCCTGGTTGGCGTGGGCTACAAGGCCCAGGCGCAAGGCAGCAAGCTGAACCTCACGGTCGGCTATTCGCATCCGGTCAACAAGGACATGCCAGCCGGTATCAGCGTCGCAACGCCAACACCGACTGAAATCGTGATCAAGGGCGCGGATCGTCAGCGCGTTGGTCAGGTGGCTGCAGAGATTCGCGCCATCCGTCCTCCCGAGCCTTACAAGGGCAAGGGCATCCGTTATTCGGATGAAAAGATCACGATCAAAGAAACCAAGAAGAAGTAAGGGGCAGCACCATGTTGAGCAAAAAAGAACAGCGTCTGCGCAGAGCCCGTCAAACCCGTATCCGGATCGCCACCCAGCGTGTCGCCCGTTTGACGGTAACACGTACCAATCTGCATATTTATGCCAGCGTCATTTCTGGCGATGGCGACAAGATTTTGGCAAGTGCATCGACTGCAGAAGCCGAAGTTCGAACCGCCCTGGGCGCCTCTGGCAAGGGCGGCAATGTTGCCGCAGCCCAGGTGGTTGGCAAGCGCGTGGCTGAAAAGGCCAGGGCTGCCGGTGTTGAAAAAGTTGCCTTTGATCGTGCCGGGTTTGCATACCATGGCCGCGTCAAGGCTTTGGCAGATGCGGCACGTGAAGCAGGCTTGCAGTTCTAAGCAGATCGGAAAAAAGAATGGCTAAAGTTCAAGCGAAAATGCAGGGCAAGGCTGAAGGGCCTGAAGACGGTCTGCGTGAAAAGATGATCGCGATCAATCGCGTTACCAAGGTGGTCAAAGGCGGCCGTATTCTTGGTTTCGCGGCGCTGACCGTGGTCGGTGACGGCGATGGCCGGGTTGGCATGGGCAAGGGCAAGTCAAAAGAAGTGCCTGCAGCCGTGCAAAAGGCGATGGAAGAAGCGCGCCGCAACCTGACCAAGGTTTCGCTCAAGAATGGTTCGATCCACCACAAGGTGATGGGTCAGCATGGTGCGGCGGCTGTCATGATGGCGCCCGCTCCCAAGGGAACCGGCATCATCGCCGGCGGCCCGATGCGCGCCGTCTTCGAGGTCGTTGGTATCACCGACATCGTGGCCAAGAGCCACGGTTCGACCAACCCTTACAACATGGTTCGTGCCACGCTCGACGCCCTCTCGCATGCCACGACGCCGTCGCATGTTGCTGCCAAGCGCGGCAAGACGGTTGAAGAACTCTTCGTCTGACCGGGAGTCCAGAAATGACGACAAAACAAACAGTCAAAGTGCAGTTGATTCGCAGCCCCATCGGTTGCCAGGAATCGCACCGCGCCACCGTTCGTGGTCTCGGCCTTCGCAAAATTCGCAGTGTGCGCGAGTTGGAGGATACGCCCGAGGTCCGCGGCATGATTAACAAGATCAGTTATCTGGTCAAAGTGCTCTAAGAGGTTGATGATGGAACTCAATGGCATCAAGCCCGCTGATGGTGCAAAGCACTACAAGCGTCGTGTCGGTCGCGGTATCGGCTCCGGCATCGGCAAGACCGCAGGTCGCGGTCACAAAGGCCAGAAGTCGCGTGCTGGCGGCTACCATAAAGTGGGTTTTGAAGGCGGTCAAATGCCTATGCAACGGCGCTTGCCCAAGCGCGGTTTCAAATCCCATCTGCTCAAGTTCAATGCTGAAGTCACCCTGGCTTCGCTGGAACTGCTCGGCGCAGCCGAAATCGATCTGGTAACACTCAAGCAGGCCGGTTTGGT
>QYPX01000207.1 GCA_007280205.1 Comamonadaceae bacterium | reverse complement strand
CTGGATAGCCTGCGGGCGGCTTTGGAGCAGCCAAAAGGCGAGTCCGCCGACAAATAATCCGCACTTTGCCGGCGGAATTGGTGTCTTCCCTAGTTAAAGTCACCAGAAATTGGGTTATCGTGTAGGGCGTGGAATTAGTCACTAATTCACATTTTTTTAAACTTTGGAGTTGTCTATGCAAATGAAATTGAAAATTACCGCTGCCGCCGCATTGGCAGTTGCCGCTGGCGTGGCGATGGCCCAGGACGTGCAGGTGGTCAAGATTGGCCACGTTGCTCCGATGTCTGGTGGTCAAGCCCATTACGGCAAGGACAATAACAACGGCGCTCTGATGGCAGTTGAAGAACTCAACACACAGAACATCGTTATTGGCGGCAAGAAGATCAAGTTCGAACTGCAGTCTGAAGACGACGCAGCGGATCCGAAGCAAGGCACCGCTGTAGCGCAAAAACTGTGCGACAGCAAGGTTGCAGGCGTTGTCGGTCACCTGAATTCGGGTACCACCATTCCGGCTTCCAAGGTCTATAACGATTGCGGTATTCCCCACGTCACCGGCGCGGCAACCAACCCCAACCTGACCAAGCCCGGCTACAAGACCACGTACCGCATTATTGCCAATGACAACGCCCTGGGCGCTGGTTTGGCAGCGCACGCTTACTCGACCTTGAAGCTCAAGACCGTCGCCATCATCGATGACCGTACGGCTTACGGCCAAGGCGTTGCCGAAGTGTTCAAGAAGACTGCTATGGCCAATGGCATGAAGGTGGTTGACGAGCAGTTCACCAACGACAAGGCAACCGACTTCATGTCGATCCTGACTTCGATCAAAGCCAAGAAGCCTGATGCGATTTTCTTCGGCGGTATGGATCCCCAAGCCGGCCCGATGCTGCGTCAAATGGAACAACTCGGCCTGACGACCACCAAGTACTACGGTGGCGATGGCATCTGCACCGCAGAAGTTGCCAAGCTGGCTGCTGGCGCCAAGACGCTGGAGAACGTGATCTGCGCCGAAGGCGGCGCATCGCTGGAAAAAATGCCTGGCGGTACCGCATGGAAGGCCAAGTACGACAAGAAGTTCCCGGGCCAGTTCCAGGTTTACAGCCCCTACACCTATGACGCAACGTTCGTTCTGGTTGACGCTATGAAGCGCGCCAATTCGACCGACCCGAAGGTGTACACCGCCAAGCTGCTCGAAGCCAGCTACAAGGGCGTTACCGGCACCATCGCGTTTGAGCCCAATGGCGAGTTGAAGAACCCGTCAATGACCCTGTCCGTCTACAAGGCTGGCAAGAAGACCGCACTGTAATCCCTGCGTTCTGCTTGTGAGAAAAGGCCACCTTCGGGTGGCTTTTTTCTTGCCTTGCGGGAGGCCGCCAGCGAATTGGCGCCATCCCTCAGTTAAAATTCAGCACGCTGGAGCGGTGGATGAGCGGTTTAAGTCACACGCCTGGAAAGCGTGCGAGGGGTAAAACCCTCCGGGGGTTCGAATCCCCCCTGCTCCGCCAGTGATACTAAGAAACATGCGGGTTGCAAGCCAGTCACGGCTTGCAACCCCTTTTTTTACCCACATTTTCATTTGCATTGCTGTGCACTGTATTGTGCTGCTTTGCGCATTGCGAGAGTCCCGCCTCGACTCAGGGGCTGTAGCCCCTCAAACACCCTTGTCCTGAGCCCACTGGGGGTACTTGTTGCAAAGACTGGTGTACTTGTAGGCTAGTGTGTTCCTTGGCTTATGCCGCCCACAGCAACAGCAGGGTGAAAGGCGATCAATTCATGCGGTCGGTGGAGGTCGTTGGGAACAATTGATTTCAATAAACTGATCTTCGCCTAACATGTCAAGGGTCCGGATCCCATGAGGGCCGATTGCTTGTGAACGCCAATGAATCATTCCACCAAAACTCACAACACTCTGGTGTATCGCCTGTCGCAGGTGCTCACCAAACTTAATCAAGGCGAATCGCTTGACCCACAATCCCTGGCGACTGAATTTGGCGTGAATCTGCGAACGATGCAGCGCGACTTGAACGTGCGCTTTGCCTCATTACCATTAGTCAAATCCGGTGGACGATACCGAATGGAAGAAGCCCATCTTGGGAAATTGACGATCAAGGACATCGAAAAATTTGCAGCCCTGTCGGGGGTAAGCGGTCTATTCCCAAAATTGACAGATCAGTTCTTGCGAGATGTCTTTGATTCGAGTCGAGCCAGTGCGTGGTTGGTCAAAGGCCATCACTACGAGGATTTGCGTGGGCAGACGAGGCTGTTTGCCGAATTGGAACGGGCAATCGTTGATCATCGATATGTTGAATTCACGTACACAAAAACGGCCGGACAGGGCAAACTTCACAGCCAGGTCGAGCCTTACAAACTAATCAATAACAAAGGTATTTGGTATCTCGCAGCATGGGACGAAGGTCGGTTGAAATCTTTCTCTGTCACCAAGATGGAAGCTTTGTGGCCAATGGAAACGACCTTCCCACCAAGATCGCAAATTGAAAAGGAATTAGCCACGAACGACAGCGTCTGGTTAGGTGAGAAACGAGAGCGCGTCCTGCTACGGGTCGGTGCAAAAGTGGCCGAATATTTCAAGCGCCGCCAACTGATTCCCAACCAGCTGATTGAAAAAGAACTCGATGGTGGCGACCTACTGGTATCAACCACTGTGGCACATGCCGATGAAGTACTGCCGATCGTTCGCTATTGGATTCCACACGTCAGAATCCTAGAACCTTTGGCATTCCAAAAGCAGTTAGAACGAGGCTTGACTGGGTACTTGCGTCAAGCCCCCGATAAGCCGTAACGTGTTTTTTTACTTCAGTGCGCGATGACGTCAGAAAACGACACGACCTGTCACCCGATAGCGATATTTTCCGGTAATGGCGCTCATGCCATGAAAGGAAATGGATCATGTTCTGGATATTTACGGGGTTGGTCAGTTTGATGATGTTTGCGGTAACGCTGGGTCAGTATTCAGTCTGGTTTGCGTTGCTAAAAGTTGCGTTGATGGTGGCTTTGCTGGTCATTGCCCTCATGGGCATGGCACTGCTGCGCCGACGTTTCAAGGACAACAGATAATCAAGAATCTGTTTGTTGTACTGGAGTCGCGATGGCATTACCTTTTCTGATTGCCGTGCTGGGTAAGGAGATTGGCCTCCCGCTCGCAAAAAATGTTGTAACGCGACTCACTTCGACCAAGCCAGGCCTAAGCAAGGTCGAAAAAGCGACCGCCATGATCAACAGTGGCTCCTCAGCATTGGAGGCGTTTCAAAAGACCTTTGGCAATGTCGATTTTGACAAAGCGTTAACAGCCGCGATTGAGCCCGGGTCCAATGGATGGACTTATGAGGCTGGCCAGCAGGAGTATGTTCGTCTTCAGAAGAATAGCGGTAAGCAAAGAGCACCCGCAGGCCTTCTGCGTGAGGAATTAAATCTGAACCTTGATCGCGTCATTCGAGTCTATGGGAACAAGAAATCAGATGTGGACAACTACTTCTTAGGGCTGTTGCGTCAATGGCAGATCAGGTATGTGGAACTGATTGGTGAAGACGACGATTCCAGACAGACGTTCCAAACCATTGAGAGCTTGCTGGATGGTCACAGAAAAACCTTTGCTGAAGTGTTTCGCATGCTCCAGAAGACAGGACTTGGGATGGCAGGCGCGGCACTGGTGATACAGGCGGCACTAATTGCCACAAGCACTGGGGTTGGTGTCATTGCATGGATTACGACTTGGGTTGCCGGAATTCCCGTGCTACAGGTCGCTGGTTTAGCGGTGGCGGGAGGACTGTTGTTTGGACTATCCAGGATGGACTTTTCGCCGTCGAACGCGAAGTCGGCCACTATTGCTGTGGCTTACAAACTACTTGACCGTCATGCGGCTTCCCCTGGTTCCGAATGAGATTGCTTATTGGAATCCCTGATTCTTGCGGCAATTTGGTCAATCCGAAAATCAAGTATTGCGATTTGACTCCAAGGAATGAAAAGAATGAACAAAGCGGAGAAGATCATCCAACTCGCCACACTAGGCATTGTCATCGTGATGGCTATTTTCCTATGGACTGCGTTCGGTCAACACGATCTCTCCTTTAGTCTGCTTGGCCAGAAGACAGACGCAGCAGTTGTCAAGGGCAACAATACGCAGCAACGCTTGTCACCCGCTATCGACGCGGAGATCAAGGATATTGAAGCTCAATTGAAGAGTCCCGATCGATGGCCAAAGGACATTGATGCCCTTCGAATCCTAAGCGATAGATTTGCAAGTGCCGTCGATCAGTTGCCACCACAAGCCGTGCTTGAAAAATGGCCAGACTTGCTGCCAAGGCGCTGGGATATTGACGCCCTCTGGCTAATTAAAGATGTTGTGGCGAGTGATGTAGACGGGCCTTCCGATTTTGTGGGGTCCGCCACGTCGCATTTGGAGGGAAAGCCCGAAAGGTCCTCGAAGGAAATTTCAGAGCAGCTAAGAGTGCGACGCGACGAGATGCTCAAGATCGAGCGCACAGCGGCAATAGCGGAAGCTAAGAAAGCGATCAACGGTAAGAACGTGAAGGGCATGGAAAAGGTGGCTGAACACCTTTCCAAATACATGGGGCAGAAAGACAAGGAAGTCGAGGATTTGGTCGAAGATCTCGGCCGAACTATTCTCCGAAGCTCGATCAACGAGAGCTTGGATGCGCTGCAGAAAGAATTTGATGGTTACGCAAAAATGCCGGACCCGATGTTGAAAGAATTTGCATTGACGCAGTTCGCCCAGGGAATCATGTCTCTCCGATTGCGACTGCATTCTGCGGGCTTGGCAAATGACAATGACATCAAATCGAAACTCAATAGGTTGGATGAGAAGATGGATCCTGCCATCAAAGATGCTCGAAAGGCTACTCAGGCTCGTGACGCCGACAGAGTGAAGAAGTACCAAGTAATGGCGCTGACCAGAATTAAGGGAGTCCGACCGCTCAAGGATATTGAGGATGTCGAAATCGCGAAGGTCGCCAGCGTATTCGACCGAAACAACCCTATGTCGGCGGCATCTAAGGCCGCCAAGGCGCGATCTCAAGACACCCTGGTGGCTGACTTGGTGAGGCTGATGGCGCCAATCAATCAAGGCCTCTTGGATGAGGCGGTATCGCAATGGTTTCGCAAAACCTACTCAAAACGATTCGAAGAACTGGACGAGGCGCGGCAACTCGAATTAGTTACAAGATTTGCGACCGCCAACAAGCTACCTCTGGAGTAGCGCCATGCGGCAATTCAGGCATGTCCTGTCACTTCTATTAGTCTTGGGAAGTTGGCCCACCTTCGCATTTGATGCTTCCGGATTGCACCCGGGCATGAGCTATCAAGAGGTCAAGCAATGGCAAGAAAGGTTTATTGCTGGCACGCCATCAAAGGCAGATCAAATTGACGCCATGCGGGCGATAGTCAGAACCAGTCAGGTCGGTGAGCGTGGGCTACGCAATATATTCAAGAACTTCGACGGTATCTACGCTCTTGATCCCTCAACGCCGGGTGTTTGGAAGTCTGTCCTGATGCAACGGTCCTCAAGCGCATCGCAGGTCAAGGGATACAGGCGTGAACTGCTTTACGCTAGCGCGATGCATAGCGATAGGCGCTTTGACCTCACCGCCATGAACTCAGATTTAAGGAGAACGTGGGGAAATACAGATGCAGACATTGTCTTTCGCCACAAATCGACCGGTTTGTATGGCCGCATCGAGGTCAAGGATTATTCGATTAGTTCCCAGCAAGGAAAGCTTGAAGAACTGAAGAAACAGATCGACAAGATGGGCAAGGAAGCGCGGCATACTGGACAGGTTCAATTCTGGATCAACCGCAGGGACGTTCTGCCAGAGATCAAACAATATGCAGCTGCGAGAGATGTGCGGGTACTTGACAACGTCAAGACCGGGTACTCGACAAAAGGGCTTCCGATGGCTGAAGCCAAGAATAGGATCGAAAGGGAAATGGTCCGAAAGGACAACACTAGAACAATCCTCGCCAGAGGACAGGCAGCATTCGGCGCTTGGATGCTTATTACGGCGGCACCCAAGGTGTGGAACGACTTTGAGTCGTTCGCGAATTCGGACACTCCGTCACTTCCCACTTTGCTTCGAATGGGGGAACACGTGTCCAATGCATTAGGTGGCGGCGGCATGGTGTTGTCCGGCGGCGCAGTATCGGCAAGCAAATTCGCTACCCAAGGCATGCAGGGTGACCTGTACCGGATGGGAAGAAGCGGTGGAATTGCATCTCTTGCGTCCCTTGGATTGGGCGAAGCTTTCTTGATTTCAAGGTATGCGACCGGCGATGTTTCTTCTCGTGAATTTTGGACATCCCAGTGGGTCACGACATCCGCTGCAGCGGGCGGCGCTAGCGGCATGTGGATCGGCGGGAATTTGGGAGTGTGGTCTCCATTTAAGAATCCCCTGTGGTTGGCATACATGGGCAGTATTGGCGGAACTTGGGTAGGACAGAAGTTCGGCGAACGTTCCGCCGACACTTACTACGAGTGGAAGTTTGGCACGCAGGATCGGAAATTCGGTGAGTACGTTTACGCCCTCTATGGGGTCAAATGAATTGATCACAGATGGCTGGCTCTGTGATCACAACCTTGATGTGATGCGGGCCGACGGTAAAGTCAGACAAGCTCCCTCACTCCTCCTCAAGCCAAACTGCATGGCCCCATCCATAAAAGCACCCAACTTACGCTAAGCATAAGTTTTCGCATTCAGAGGTGCACGGTTTTCCGTTGCGGGCGGGCGCAGGGAGGAGGGGAG
>QYPX01000071.1 GCA_007280205.1 Comamonadaceae bacterium | reverse complement strand
TCGATCAGACTTTGCGCCTGCGCCGGCAGGGCCAGCGCGGCTCCGATGGCGACAAACAAGGGGAGCAGACGAAACGTTTTCATGAGGACCTTAGCTTGGAAATCAGAAGCGGAACGGCGAGGGCACCGGAAAGTTCAACAAGGTCGGTGCAGCGCTGTCCCAGGGCTGGCGGGTCGAAAACTCGGCTTCGCCAGTGCGGCTGACGATGGTAGCGCGCATCACGGGTTCCTGCCCGACGATGGCCAGCAGACGACCGCCGACCTTGAGTTGAGCCAGCAGATTTTGCGGTACTTCGGCGACGCAGCCGCCGAGCACGATGACATCAAAAGGGCCTTCTGCCGCTGCGCCTACGGCGCCATCAAACTGGCGCACTTCGGCGTTGTGGATGCCGGCCTTTTGCAGGTTGGTGCGCGCCATGGCCGCGAGTTCTGGCTGGATTTCCAGGGCAATGACACGTTGCGCCTGGTGCGCCAGCAGCGCGGTCAGGTAGCCCGAGCCGGCGCCAATTTCCAGCACCTTCTCGTGCTTTTGCACGGCGGCGTCCTGCAGCAGCCGCGCCTCCAGACGCGGCGCGAGCATGCGCTGGCCGTGGCCGATCGGGATTTCCATGTCGACAAAGGCCAGAGCCTTGTGCGCCAAGGGGACAAAGTCTTCGCGCTTGACCACGGACAGCAGGTGCAGCACCTGATCATCCAAAACGTTCCATGGACGAATTTGCTGTTCGATCATGTTGAAGCGCGCTTGTTCGAGGTTCATTTCTTTACTCCGTGGGGTCGGTTAACTGGTTTGGCAAAATTTTACCCGCTGGCGCCGTCTGCGGCGCTCCAGCGGCGACGCAGCCATTGCGCCAGATCATCCAGATAGCAGTAGACCACCGGTACCACCACCAAAGTCAGCAGTGAGGAAGTGATGACGCCGCCAATGACCGCCTGGCCCATGGGAGCACGTTGTTCCGAGCCCTCGGTCAGTGCAAAAGCCAGTGGCAGCATGCCAAAAATCATCGCTAACGTGGTCATCAGAATCGGGCGCAGCCGTACTTTGGCCGCCATCAGCAAGGCAGCGCTGCGCTCCATGCCGTCCTCGCGGGCGCGAATCGCGAAGTCCACCAGCAAAATGGCGTTCTTGGTCACCAGACCCATCAGCATCACGATGCCGATGATGGAGAACATCGACAGTGTCGAGCCAAACATCAAGAGCGCCAGCACGACACCAATCAGGGTCAGTGGCAGCGCTGTCATCAGTGCCAAGGGCTGGAAGAAACTCTTGAACTGACTGGCCAGAATCATGTAGATGAAGACGATGGCCAGCATCAGCGCGGAGATCGCGTAATCAAAGGATTCCGCCATATTCTTGGTCGAGCCGCCCATCTGGTAGCGGTAACCGGGCGGAAAACGAATGCTCACAAGCGCTGCCTTGATGTCATCGGATACTTCGCCGACCGAGCGCTGATAGACATTGGTGCTGATGGCGACCTCGCGCGTCATGTCACGCCGGTTGATCTGATTCGCCCCGGTCGATTCGAGCACCTTGGCAATCTGGTTCAGGTGCACGATGCGCGCGCTGCCGTCGGCGTTGGCGCCCAGCGTGAAGGGCAGGCGTTGCAGATCATCCGGGCTGTTGCGGGCCTCAGGCGCCAGGCGCACGTTGACATCGTAAGTCTGGTCATCCGGCGCGCGCCAGTTGCCCACCGTCTGGCCGGCAATGAGGGTGCGCAGGGCGCTGGCAATCTGGCCGATGCCCAGGCCCAGATCGGAGGCGGCGTCGCGCCGCACGGCCACGGCCAGCGTCGGCTTGTTGGGTTTGACGCTCGAGTCGAGGTCGACCAGGCCCGCAATCGGACGGATTTTGTCCAGCACCAGTTTTGTCAGGCGCTCGAGTTCGGCCAGATCCTGGCCCTGCAGTGAAAACTCGATCTGCTTTTGCCCGCCCACTGGGTCCATCAGGCCCACGTGGGTGACCGTGATGCCGCTGACCTGCTTGAGCCGCTGACGCACCGCGGAAGAGAGTTCATCGACGCTGCGCTGGCGCTCCTTTCGGTCCACCAGCCGGATATAGAAGCTGGCGTAACTCTTGCCAGCGGCGCTGCCGGTATTGATGGTCGCCAGCGAGTAATTCACTTCGGGGTAGCTGCGCAAAATACCTTCGACCTGCTTGACCTTGCCTTCGGTCACTTCGATCGAAGAACCCATTGGCGTGTAGAGGTTGAGCCAGGTTTCGGAAAAATCAGCCGACGGCACAAATTCGGTGCCCAGCAGCGGCACCATGAAAATGCTGGTGACAAAAATCAGCAGCGCAGCGACAAGGGTCTTGATCTTGTGTACCAGTGACCAGCGCAGGATGCTCTGGTAAAGGACGATCAGCAAATCCGTAGCGTGGTCAAACCAGCCGGTAACGCGGCCAATGGTCTTGTCATAGAGCGTGACCGGTGGGCCGTGGCGGCCGTGGGCATCGATGCTCGGGTCATGCCAGATCGATGAAAGCATGGGGTCCAGCGTGAAGCTGACAAACATCGAGATCAGTACGGCTGCCACGATGGTGAGGCCGAACTCATGGAAGAACTTTCCGATGATGCCGCCCATGAAACCAATCGGCATGAACACGGCAACGATGGACAGCGTGGTGGCCAGCACCGCCAGGCCAATTTCCTGGGTGCCGTCAAGCGAGGCCTGGTACGGCTTCTTGCCCATCTGCACATGGCGCACGATGTTCTCACGCACCACGATCGCATCGTCAATCAGCAGACCGACGCACAGGCTCAGCGCCATCAGCGTGATCATGTTGATGGTGAAGCCGAACAGGTTCATGAACAGGAAGGTGCCAATCAGCGCGATCGGCAGCGTCAGACCCGTGATGACGGTCGAGCGCCAGGAATTGAGAAACAGGAACACGATAAGAATGGTGAGCAGGGCGCCTTCGAACAGGGTCTCGCGCACGTTTTCCACCGCGACCTTGATCTGGCGCGAGCCGTCGTAGACCGGCTCCAGGCGCACACCGGGCGGCAGTTCGGCCTTCATGGCGGCCACCGTTTTCTGCAGTCCCTCAATCACGGCAATCGTGTTTTCGTCCTGCGCCTTCTGTACGCTCAAGAGCAAGGTGCGCTGTCCGTTGTAGAGCGCCAGGCTGTCGGTTTCCTGCGCGCCATCAACGACGCTGGCGATCTGGCCGATGCGTACTGGCGCGCCGGCCTTGCGGGCGACAATGATCCGGGCGAAATCTTCCGGACGCTGCATGCGCGCTTCGATCTTGACCACGCGCTCCTGTTCCAAGGAACGGATCGCGCCCATGGGCAGGTCCTGATTTTCATAGTTGACGGCAGCCACCACCTGTTCGGGCGTGACGCCAAAGGCTTCCATGGCCTGCGGCTTGAGGTAAATATTGATTTCGCGCTTGGTGCCACCGACCACCGTGACGGAGCCCACGCCGCGCACATTTTCCAGACGCTTTCTGAGGGTCTGGTCGGCCCAGTTCGTCAGTTCAACCTCGGACATACGCTTTGCATCCGCTGGGCTGTTGTGCGCCGCGCCGGACCGCTCCAAGCAAGCACGCGCCCCCTCGGGGGGCAGCGCAGCACATGAAATGGCAAGCGTGGGGGCGACGTCTGCCATCACCGCTAGTGACCATACCGCTTTGCTGGCGGGGTCAAAGCGCAGCACACGCGGCTCTTTCACCTCGGTGCGCAGGGTGGGGCGCACGATGGCCACCTTTTCCCGCACGTCGTCTGCCGCTTTGCGTCCATTGATGTGCAACTGGAATTCAATGATCACGACCGACATGCCTTCGTAGCTGCGGGAGGTCAGCGCGTTGATGCCGGCGATCGAATTGACGCCTTCCTCTATCTTCTTGGTGATTTCGCTTTCCACAATTTCGGGTGAGGCGCCGGGGTATTCGGCCGTCACCACCACCACCGGAAAGTCAACATTGGGGAACTGGTCCACCTGCAGACGCTGGTAGGAGAACATCCCCAGCACCACGATGGCCAGCATGACCATGGTGGCAAAGACCGGGTTTTTCAGGCTGATGCGGGTGAACCACATGGCTTACTTGCTGCTCGGCGGCACAGAAATGAGTTTGACGGGTGTGCCATCACGCAGGGTGCCAACGCTGCCCGATACCACTTTGGCGCCTTCGCTGACGCCTTTGATGGCCACCATGACCTGCGCGTCGACCTCGCCGCGCGCGCCAAGCTCCACCGTCTGGTGCCGCACTTGCTGCTGGTCGACCCACTGGACATAGGGTTGCGGCTTGTCGGTGCGCACTGCGCCCAGCGGTACCGCCAGCGTCTGCAGGCGTCCCGTGCCGAGCACGCCCTGGGCAAACAGACCCTGACGCAGACCGATGGCCGGTTCCACCGCCAGATAGGCGATGACGGCGCGACTGCCGGCCACAGCGCTCGGGTTGATCCGCACCACGCGGGCGTTGACGGGCTTGGCAGAGCCCTCGATTTGCAGCACCGCGTTTTGACCCAGGCGCAGGTCCATGGACTCGGTGGCGCTCAGGCTGGCTTCGAGTTCCAGCCGACTCAGATCGACGATCTCGACAATCCGCGCTTCCGGTGCCACACGTTCACCTGGCTGCGCCAGGCGCTGCGAAACCAGACCGGCCAGCGGCGCGCGCAGAACGGTGTCGTCCAGCGCCTTGGCTGCGACCTCCATGCCGGCCTGCGCGGCCCTATGGCTGGCCTCGGCGGCGGCCAGGCTGGCCATCGAGGTGTCGAGTGCCGTCCTGGAGATGAAGCCCTGATCGACCAGTGAGCGGTTGTTGTCAAAGGCGCGCCGGGCAATGTCAACCTGGGCCTTGGCCGACTCGGCCAGTTGCTGTGCCTGGCGGACTCGCGCCCGGTATTCGGTGGGATCGACACGCGCGACGATCTGGCCCGCTTTGATCGTATCGCCTTCACGCACGGTCAGGTCCTGCAGTTCACCGGCGACGCGGGCTTTCACGATGGCTGAATTGACTGCTTTGAGCGCGCCCGAAATGGCCAGACCCATCGCCATGTCACGGCTCTTCACTTCGATCACATCATGAGCGCCCAATTCGACGATGGTCTGGCTGCGATCAGCGGCCATTCTGGCGACGCCTTCCTGTTGCGCCTGACGACTCGACAGAGCGCGCCAGACGCCGCTTGCCAGCAGGCCCAACAGCAAGGCGAGCAGTGCCCATTTCATCCAGCGTTTCATAGACAGTGATTTCCTTTGTTGGTCACGGGGGTAGCCGGGCGCAGGCACAAGCCGGCAAGAAGAATTTGAAGCTGGCTTGCCAGGTACTCTTCAGGCACCAGTTCGGTTGCCTCTGCCGGGTCATAGCAGGCGTTGTTGGAGTGCACCAGAAGCTGCAGGAAGATCATCGGCGCAAGGACGGTGAAAACTGCGTATTTCATGTCGAGTGGCGCAAATTCGCCGCGGTCAACGCCACGCTGCAGGATGCGACGGATCAGCAGGTGGGCCGGCTGGATCACCTCCTGCTGGTAGAACAGTGCGAGTTCCGGGAAATTCTTGCCTTCGCCCAGCATCAGCTTGGTGATACCGGAAACCTTGGCGTTGCCCTGACGTTGCCACCAGAGTGCCATGCAGTGACGCAGCATGTCGGGGGTGCTGCCGTCAAAGGCATCGAACTGGGCGTTCCATTGCGAAAAGCCGCCGGAAATGTTTTCCCGCACGACGGCCTTGAACAACTCTTCCTTGCTGGCGAAATAGAGGAACAGGGTTCCTTTTGAAACACCGGCGCGGCGTGCCACTTCTTCTGCGCGCGTCGCGGCAAAGCCCTTCTCCACAAACAGGTCGAGCGCGGCGGCCAGCAACTCGCCCGGACGTGCGTCCTTGCGCCGCTCGTGCCTGATCGGTGGCTGTGTTTTTGCGGTAGGCGGGAGTTTGGCTGGAGACATGCTGCTAATGACTAACTGGTTAGTAATGTAACTTCTGCCAGTCAGGCTGTCAATGCAGTTCCCCGTAGCGCGAGGTAAATTTGAGCAAAGTGCAGAGCCTGCGGCAAGCCGTCAAGGAGCCGCGCGTAAGATCGCTGCTGGGTGTTGTGCAAACTTGGGGGTATTCAATGACAGAGGTCCAACAAACCATCACTTTGGGCGGTGGCTGCTTCTGGTGCACTGAGGCGGTTTTTGTCTGCGTCAAGGGCGTTGTGGACGTTGAAAGCGGCTATTGCAATGGCCATGTCCTGCAACCGAGCTACAACCAGGTCTGCGCTGGCGCTACCGGTCATAACGAGGTGGTCAAACTGGTGTTTGACCCGAAGCAGATCAGCGCTCGTGAAATTCTGGAGATCTTCTTCGTGATCCATGATCCGACAACGCTCAACTGCCAGGGCCACGACAGCGGCACGCAGTACCGCAGCGGCATCTATTTTTCGACGCCAGCGCAGGAGCATCTGGCCAGAGAGGTCATTGACGAGATGACGGGCAGCGCTGTCTATCGCAGCCCCATCGTTACGGAAGTGCTGCCGTTGGCGAATTACTGGCCTGCCGAGGATTACCACCAGGACTACTTTGCGAAGAATCCGCAGCAAGGCTATTGCATGGCCGTTGCCGCGCCGAAAGTCGCGAAATTCCGTCGCACTTTTGCAAAGCTGGTGCGCAGCAACTGAGTTGCCAGTCGACTGCCACTCTTTGCGTCCATGAAGTGCTTGTCAAGTTGTTTTCTGGTCGGTGTGCTGCTGGGCCTGACGGGCATGCTGCCCTTGAGTAGCCTGGCACAGTCAGCGCCGGCGCGGACCGCCAGCGCGGCATGGGGCAGCGGGCCGGGCCTACACAGTCCGAACAGTCCGATTGCGCCTTTGCCTGAGCGCGCCGACGTCGTGCCGTGGGCGCTGCTGACGGCGGTCCGGATGCGCGATGGTCGCAAGGGTCCGCGTCCGGTCTTCAATGCCCAACAGTTGGCATTGCACTTTCGTATGCAGCGCGTTCAGGGCTTCATGATGCCTTTGGAGCCGGGTGAGAAGCAAACTCACTTTTTGCTCAGCGCAGTACCGTTGACTTGTTCATTTTGCATCCCGGGCGGACCGGAGAGCATGGTGGAAGTGTTTGCCAGGACGGCGGTCAAATACACTACGGAGCCGCTCACGGTGGAGGGTAAGTTCGCGGTGCTGGAGGACGATTCCAGTGGCATGTACTATCGCATGACCCATGCGGTCAGCGTCAGATAGGCCCGGCCACGCGCTGACCCCGAAATGACCAACCCCGTCATCACTTCCCTCTTGCCCGTGGTGCTTCTGATTGCCCTTGGGTACCTCAGCGGACGAACTGGCTGGATCCGCTCCGAGGCCAGCAAGGACCTGTCGAATCTGGTCTTTATGGTTCTGACGCCAGCCCTTTTGTTTCGCACCATGAGCACGGTGCATGTAGAGCAGCTCAACTTCAAGCCGGTTGCCATGTATTTTGTGGCAGCGGCCCTGCTGTTTGCGGCGATGCTGCTCTGGCAGGGCGCGACACGCCGCGCCGCCGTGCTGGCGCTGGCGGCCACTTTCAGCAACACGGTGATGATAGGCGTGCCCCTGGTTTCGCTTGCCTACGGCGAAGCCGGTCTGGTGATGCTTTTCACACTGATATCGGTGCACGCCCTGGTGCTACTGACCCTTGCCACCGTGGTGCTGGAACTGGCTGTAGCCCGTGAGCAGGCCGCTAAGGATTCTGGCGCGCCGCGCCACATGGCGCTGACGGTGCTGGCGGCGATGCGCAACGGCATCATTCATCCGGTGCCCCTGCCCATCATCGTGGGTCTGGTTTTCGCGCAAACCGGTCTCGTGATCCCGGCCTTGCTGGACAAGCCCTTGCTGTTGTTGAGCAATGCGTTTGGTCCGATCGCGCTGTTACTGGTCGGAGTTACCTTGACTCAGGTGCGGGTCGGTGAGCATCTACGAGCCGCACTCGGACTGGCGCTGATCAAGAATCTGGCGTTCCCGGGGTTGGTGGCGCTGCTGAGTTGGTCGTTCGGTCTGAGTGGTCTGGCGCTGTCCGTGATGATAGTAGCTGCTTCCATGCCGATCGGCGCCAACGTGTTCCTGTTCTCGCAGCGCTACGAGGTGGCGCAGGAACTGGTGACGGCCAGTGTGGCTGTGTCAACCGTGCTGGCGTTGTTGACGGTCTCGTTGGTGATGGCTTTGCTGGGTGCCAGTTAGGGCAGCATTCAAGGCGCCAGGCGCTCGCGCAGCCAGGATTTTTCTGGCGTCAGCGTGTAACGCAAGCGGTCATGCAGACGGCTCTTGCGGCCTTGCCAGAACTGCCAGCTGTCTGGCTGCAGTCGGTAGCCACCCCAGTGCGGCGGTCGTGGTGGTTGCAGCAGAAACTTGGCACCGTAGCGCGCAGCGTTGGCCACCAGCACCGTTCGGCCACTGATGACCTGACTTTGCGGTGAGGCCCAGGCACCGATGCGTGAGTCCAGCGGCCGACTGTGAAAGTACTCGTCGCTTTCCATGTCGCTGAGTTTTTCGACCCGACCCTCGATGCGCACCAGGCGTTCCATTTCAACCCAGTGAAACTGCAGAGCAGCATAGGGGTTGCCGGCGAGTTCCTGGCCCTTTCGGCTGTCGTAGTTGGTGTACCAGCTGATGCCGCGTTCGTCATAACCCTTGATCAGCACGACGCGTGTCGACGGTCGCAGATTGCTGGCAACGGTCGCCAGCGTCATGGCGTTGGGTTCGGGTACCTCGCAGGAGATCGCTTCCTGTAGCCAGTGCTCAAACTGGCGCAGGGGATCGGCATGCGATGCGTCTTCGCCGAGTTCGGCGCGTTCGTAGCTTTTACGCAGATCGGCAAGAGAGGTCATGCCGGAAGTATAGGCAGATCAGCCCGGCAGGCCCAAAGTTGGTAACCCCTTGGTAACTTCGGCGCCACTCGATTCGATGATTGCGGGTACCATCGGCCGTGTAATTTTGTTACCACTATTCTTGGGTGTCATGAAACTCCACTCCGTCATTGCAGCCGTTACCGGGCGTATCCGTCAGCGCAGCCAGCCGACCCGCAGCGCTTACCTCGAGCGTCTGGCCCAGGCCGCGACGCGCTCGCCTGGCGCCGAGCGGCTTGGATGTGCCAACGTGGCGCACGCCTTCGCTGCGCTGCCGGCGAACGACAAGTTGCGCGTCGTCAGCCAGCGTGCACCCAACATCGCCATCGTGACAGCCTACAACGACATGCTGTCGGCGCACGCGCCGCTGCAGCATTACCCGGAGATCATCAAGGCCGAGGCGCGCAAGCTCGGTGCGACGGCGCAGGTGGCGGGCGGCGTGCCGGCCATGTGCGATGGCGTGACCCAGGGTACGCC
>QYPX01000129.1 GCA_007280205.1 Comamonadaceae bacterium | reverse complement strand
GTGCTGTGGCGCTGCTCGCTTTTGCCAAGCCGCTGGTGGCGGTGCTTTACCACTACGGTGCCATGACGGCGGACGACGTACAGCAAATCACTTACGCCCTGATGGGCTGGGGTGTCGGTCTGATCGGTATTGTTGCGATCAAGGTGCTGGCGCCCGGCTACTACGCCAGTCAGGACACCAAAACGCCGGTGCGCGTTGCTATCGCGGTACTGCTGATCACCCAGTTGCTCAATATCGCTTTGGTGCCGGTGTTCCGGCACGCGGCGTTGACGCTCTCGATTGGGATTGGTGCCATGATCAATGCGTTATGGCTCTTGCTGGGTCTCCTGAAAAGAGGCAGCTACCAGCCTGAGCCGGGCTGGCGCGGATTTGCCTGGCGTGTCACGGGGGCAAGCCTTTTGCTGCTGGCTTTCCTACTATGGGCCAATAGCGCTTTTGCGTGGACCGAATTGCGTGCCGAGAGTTTCAAGCGAATCTGGCTCACCGGCGCGACGCTGTGCGCGGCCGCTGGCCTCTATTTCCTGGCACTGTGGGCGTTCGGCCTGAAATTGCGTCAACTTATTCGACGTTGATTTCTGGCGCCATTAAAGATATCATCGATGCATTCACAATGAATGCGAAGGTGATAGCATGGCAAGCATGAGTATTCGGGGGCTCCAAGATCAGGTGCTGGCGCAGCTCAAGACCCAGGCGGAGCAGGAAGGAAGCAGTCTCAACAGTCTGGTGCTCCGCCTGCTGCAGGGCACCGCAACATCAGCGTCCTTGAAGGGCATGAAAACATTTGATGATCTCGATGCTCTGGCCGGTACCTGGGATGCAGCGGAGGCGACCCAGTTTGCACGCAACACTGCAGCTTTTTCTGAAGTTGATGCGGCGCTCTGGAGTTGAGTGATGCGAGCCGTTTGCGTGGACACCAATGCTTACGTTGCATTCAAACGAGGAGACGAAAAAGTAATTGCCGTGCTGCAGCACGCGCCAACCATTTTGCTGAGCGTGACCGTGCTGGGCGAATTGCTGGCGGGCTTTGCGGCAGGCAATCGGGAAAGCGTCAATCGCAGCGAGTTGACCCGCTTCCTTGATTCAAGCCGCGTCCGACTGGCCGTCAGCACGTCCACCACGGCCGATTTGTACGCACTGGTCTATGCGGCATTGCGTCGCAAAGGTCAGCCCATTCCCAGTAACGACCTTTGGATTGCCGCCACTTGCCTGGAACACGGATCCGCCTTGTTGACCCTGGACGCCCATTTTCAAAATATTGATGGCCTGCGCGTCGGCCGTCAGTTGGAAGACTTTATTCCCTGATCTTTGCCGGCTGCAACAAGATCAACCCCAGCGCGGCGAGGCAAAAAACGATGCCGGCAAGGAAGGTGAAGGCGGCGCCCAGTTGTTCCCAGAGCAGCCCGGCCAGACCACTGGCAAGCAGCATGGCCAGACCACTCATCAGGTTGAAGAAGCCATAGGCCGTACCACGCAGATCCGCCGGGGCGCTATCGGCCACCATGGTCGCCAGCAGGCCCTGCGTCATGGCCATATGCAGGCCCCACAGTGCAATGCCGGTCCAGACCCAGACGCCTGAATTACTGTAAGCCAGCAGCGCGTCGGCGGCGATCAGCAGCAGCAGCCCCCAGGTCAGCAGCGTGCCGTGCTGCATACGGTCGGCCAGCCTGCCAAAGGGATAGGCGCACGCCGCGTAGATCAGGTTCATCGCGATCAGGACCATGGGTGTCCAGGCCAGGCCCAAACCACCTTGTTGCACCCGCAACAGCAGGAAAGCTTCGCTGAAACGCGCCAGCGTGAAGACCGCTCCAATCCCCACCACCCACCAGTAGGGAGCACCCAGGCGCGCCAGATTGACGCGACTGATCGGGTTGCTGCGCGCCACACCAGCCGGGCGTTCGGGCTCACGCACCCCAACAATCAACAAGGCAACACAAAGAAAGGCCGGCACGGTGGCGACCCAGAACACCGCACGGAAATCGTTGGCCCAAAGCAGCATCAGGCCCATCGCCAGCAGGGGGCCGAGAAAGGCACCGACCGTATCGAGCGATTGGCGCAAACCGAACGCGGCACCGCGCAACTCGGGTGGCGTGATGTCAGCCACCAGGGCGTCGCGCGGAGCGCCGCGGATGCCTTTGCCAACGCGGTCGAGCAATCGTGCGCTCAGCACCAGACCGGCGCTACTGGCCAGTGCAAACAACGGTTTGGAAAACGCTCCCAGGCCGTAGCCCAGAATGGCCAAGGGCTTGCGTTTGCCCCAGTAGTCGCTCAAAACGCCAGAAAACACCTTGACGATCAGCGCCGTGGCCTCTGCCGCGCCTTCCATCAAGCCGACCACAAAAACACTGGTGCCTAGCGTGGTGACCAGAAACACCGGCAGCAGGCTGTGGATCATTTCGCTCGACACGTCCATCAGCAGGCTGACGAAACCGAGCGCCCAGACACCAGCTGGAATGTGTTTCAGGCCTTGCATTGGCAAATGTTAACTGCTGCGCGGAATATCAGCGCACCCCACATTGTCATTGCGGGCTTGACCCGCAATCCAGTGGATGCGTGGCACTGGATCCCGGATCAGAGCTTGCCCCGGGCTTGATCCGGGGTCCGGGATGACAAGATGTCAACTTACGACGACGCTGGCTCCCTGGCCGCGTTCTGCAATCACGCCGATCTCGTAAACCTGCTCGCCAGCCGCGCTCAAGGTGGCGCTGCAAGCGGCGCTGTGGGCCGCGTCTATCACAACGACCATGCCGATGCCGTTGTTAAAGGTGCGGTTCATCTCGAAGTCGTCGATGCCGGCGGTGGCTTGCAGCCAGGCAAAGAGCTCGGTCTGCGGCCAGCTGCCCTTGACCAGATGCGCTGCCGTGCCAACGGGGAGCACACGCGGAATGTTCTCCAGCAGACCGCCGCCGGTGATATGCGCCAGCGCCCTGATCGGATGCAGTGCCAGCGCCGCCAGCACGTTTTTCACGTAGAGCCGGGTCGGCTCCATGATGGCCTCTTTGAACGGCTTGCCGTCCAGCGTGGCCGGCAGCTTGCCGGTAGCTCGCTCCAGGCATTTGCGCACCAGGCTGAAACCGTTGGAGTGGGCGCCGCTGGAGGCCAGGCCCAGCACCACATCGCCCGCTTTGACATCGGCTCCGCTCAGGATTTTTGACTTCTCCACGGCACCGACGCAAAAGCCCGCCAGATCGTACTCGCCCGCCGGGTACATGCCCGGCATCTCGGCGGTTTCGCCACCGATCAGGGCGCAGCCCGAGAGCTCGCAACCGCGTGCAATGCCGCCTACCACGGCGGCGGCAGTGTCAACATCGAGCTTGCCGCAGGCAAAGTAGTCCAGAAAAAACAGAGGCTCGGCGCCTTGCACCAGCACATCGTTGACGCTCATCGCGACCAGGTCAATGCCGACGGTGTCGTGTATCTGCCATTCAAAGGCCAGTTTGAGCTTGGTGCCCACGCCGTCGGTGCCACTCACCAGCACCGGCTCGCGGTAACGTTTGGGCACCTCAAACATCGCGCCAAAGCCGCCAATGCCGGCCAGCACGCCCTCGCGCATGGTTCTCTTGGCCAGCGGCTTGATGCGTTCGACCAGCGCGTCACCGGCGTCCATATCGACCCCCGCGTCTTTGTAGGAAAGGGCAGTGGGGGGGGTAGCGCTTGTCATGTAAAGTTCGTGGTCGGTTGAGGTGGGCCAGGGCAGCTGCCCTGTCCCTATAGAATTACCCTCATTTTACGAGGCTTCGACTAGGGCTTGCCCTAGGCCATCTGAATGCAATTTTCGACCACCCAAAAAAGAACCGCCGCCTGGGCAACGATCGCGCTGCTGATTGGCTTCGTGCTGTGGCTGCTAACCCCGGTTCTGACGCCTTTTGTCGTGGCGGCAGTGCTGGCTTACGCCCTGACGCCGCTGGTCGATAGCCTTTGCTCCGCCGGCAGGCTTCGTCTGCCACGCGTGTTGGCGGTGCTGTTGGTGGAGCTTGCCTTCATCATTGTTTTACTCGGGATTTTGCTTTTGATGGTGCCCATTCTGGCCAAGGAACTGCCGCAGCTGCGCGAGCAGATACCCGTGCTGCTCGACGGTTTCAACGGCTGGCTCAAGCCCTTTCTGGCCCAGTTCGGCATCAAGATTTCTCTGGATCTGCCCAGCATCAAGGGCTTTGTACTCAAATACCTGAGCGCCAATGCCGAGGACACGCTGGCGTCGGTGCTGAGTTCGCTGCGCCTGGGCGGCAGTGTCGCCTTTGCCATCTTCAGCAACGCCGTGCTGGTGCCGGTTGCCCTGTTCTACCTGCTGATGGACTGGCACCGCTTGGTGGAGCGCACGCTTGAATGGGTTCCGCCACGGGTACGCCAGGCCTACGACAGTTTTACCAATGAAGCAGATTCCGTGCTGGGCCAATACCTGCGCGGTCAACTGCTGGTGATGCTGGTGCTGGCGGTCTATTACAGCGCTGGCCTGGCACTCTTTGGTCTTGATCTGGCGCTACCGATTGGCATCTTTACCGGCCTGGCGGTGTTTGTGCCCTACGTTGGATTTGGCCTCGGCCTGATTCTGGCGACGCTGGCCGGCTTGCTGGAGTTTGCCGCGACAGCAGGTGCCGCCAAGGCGTTGCTGATGGTCGGCGTGGTGTACGGCCTGGGCCAACTGATCGAGGGCTTTTTTCTGACGCCCCGGCTGGTCGGTGAGCGTATCGGCCTGCACCCGCTGGCGGTGATCTTTGCCTTGCTGGCCTTTGGCCAGCTGCTGGGCTTTGTTGGCGTCCTGATTGCTCTGCCTTCCAGTGCCGTCCTGCTGGTGGCGCTGCGACGCGCGCAAGCCCATTACCACGCCAGCAAGCTCTATCTGGGCTAGGGATGCCTAACTCGCACCGGGCATGAAGCAGATCGCTCTTGACATCGGCCTGGCCACCGGACCCACGCTGGCGAGTTATTTCCCGGGGCCCAATGAAGCGGCATGGCGACACCTCGAACAATGGGCTGGGGTGGCCCGGTCGGTCGACCCCGTGCACTCACCGGTGCCAAGCTATTTGTGGGGCGCGCAGGGCAGTGGCAAGTCGCATCTGCTCAAGGCGGCGCAGGCAGCATTGCGCGAGCAGGGCGCCCGGGTCGGCTGGCTCGATGCCGGCATGCTCGATCCGCCGGAATATGACGAGGACTGGGCGGCGGTGATATTCGACGATGTGCAGTTGTACAGCGCCTCACAGCAGCAGGTCGCCTTCAACTGGTTCGTCAACGCGCAGACGCACCAGCGCGCTGTGCTGGCAGCGGGCGCCATGCCGCCAGTGGAGCTCCAGTTGCGCGACGATCTGCGCACGCGCCTGGGCTGGGGTCATGTCTATCAATTGCAGTTGCTGGGTGAGTCCGAGCGCCGCGCGGTGCTGCGCCAGTCGGCCGATGCGCGTGGTGTCTTCCTGGGCGACGAGGTGATGGACTTCATGCTGACGCGCTTTAGCCGCGATCTGGGCAGCCTGCTGGAACTGCTGGACCTGATTGACGAGTACGCCTTGCAGACCAAGCGAGCCATCACCATTCCGCTGATCAAGTCGATGATGGAAGAATCCTGAGACCATGAAGCTCACCCTGTTCGACCTGGATCACACACTGCTGACCATTGATTCGGATTATTCCTGGGGTGTTTTCACCACCACGATAGGCTGGACCGACCCGATTGACTTCAATCGACGCAACGACGAGTTCTTCGCCCACTACAAGGCCGGCACGCTCGATATTCACGACTATGTGCGTTTTGCCACCGAGGCGCTGCGCCAGCAGGGCGCTGCCAAGGCTGCCGTGGCCCACGCGGAGTTCATGCGCAGCGTTGTGCAGCCTGCCATTACGGCACCGGCGCTGGCGCTGGTGCGTCACCACCAGGAAGCTGGCGACCAGGTCGTTATCGTTACCGCGACCAACGAGTTTGTGACCCGTCCGATCGCCCAGGCATTTGGCGTGACGGAACTGATCGCCGTCGATTTGGAGCGCGACCAGAGCGTTGGTGGCACGGGCTGGATCACCGGTGAGATACGTGGCCTGCCCTCGGCGCGCGAAGGCAAGGTGACAAGGGTTGAGCAGTGGTTGAGCGAGCGCGGCCTGGCCTGGGCCGACGTCGAAAGCACCTTCTACACCGACTCCATCAACGATTTGACCCTGATGGAAAAAGTGACGCATCCGGTCGCCACCAACCCCGACGCCGCCCTGCGTGCCATCGCGCTGGCGCGCGGATGGCGCATACTTGAGCTGTTCTAAACTCGATACTGGTTACTTTGTCATGCCGGACTCGATCCGGCATCCATGCGTTCCTGTGGCATGGATTGGCGGTGCTGAAACCCCGGACTTGATCCGGGGCCGCAATGACATTCCGTTCCGGAAAGAAGATTGATTTGATTAAGAAATTCATTGAAAAGCTGCTGGGCAAATCGCCTTCAGCTGCAAAAAGCAAAAAACTGCAATTTGGCAAGCGCGAGGAAGTGGGCGTCGCCGCCCACGGCATTGACCCGAACCTGGTCGATGAACGAGCCCAAAATGTCGTGCGCACCCTCAAAAGTGCCGGCTTTGAAGCCTATATCGTGGGCGGCGCCGTGCGCGACCTGATGGTTGGCTTGCGGCCCAAGGATTTTGACGTCGCCACCAACGCCACACCAGAGCAGGTCAAAAGCCTGTTCCGGCGTGCTTTCATCATCGGCCGGCGCTTTCGCATCGTGCACGTGGTGTTTGGCCGGGGCCGTGAGAACGAGGTGATCGAGGTCTCGACCTTTCGCGCCTACATGGACAACGCGGCGGCCGAGCAGGTCGCCGGCAACGAGAAGACCAGCAGGAATGAACTCGCTGGCATGAAGCACGCGGTGGATTCCACCGGGCGCGTGCTGCGCGACAACGTCTGGGGCCCGCAGGAAGAAGACGCGGTGCGGCGCGACTTCACCATCAACGCCATGTACTACGACCCCGAGACGCAGATCGTGGTCGATTATCACAATGGCATCAAGGACGCCAAGAAGCGTGTCATCCGCATGATTGGCGACCCGGCCACGCGCTACCGCGAAGACCCGGTGCGTATCATCCGCGCCGTGCGTTTTGCCGCCAAGCTCAGCGCCCTCGGTTTTGCGCTCGAAGCCAAGACGGCGGCGCCGTTGATCCGGTCGCAGGAACTGCTGGCCGATGTGCCGCAAAGCCGTTTATTTGACGAAATGCTCAAGCTGCTGCAAACCGGTCACGCCATGGCATCGATAGCCCAACTCAGGGCACTCGGCATGGCGCGCGGCATTTATCCGCTGCTCGACGTGGTGGTGGAGCGCGCTGATCAGGTGTTCGTCAAGGCGGCGCTGCTTGACACGGATAGACGCGTCGGCGAGGGCAAACCGGTGGCGCCGAGCTTCCTGCTGGCCTGCGCCTTGTGGGCCGATGTGCGCGATGGCTGGGCGCGACGCCTGACCGAGCACCAGCACTCGCACCCCGCCTTGCAGGACGCGATCGACGAGGTTTTCAACGCCCGCATTGGTGATGTCTCGGGCCGAGGCAAACTTGCCGCTGACATGCGGGAGATCTGGATGCTGCAGCCGCGCTTCGACAAGCGCATTGGCAGCACGCCCTTCGGGCTGGTGGAGCAGCCGCGTTTTCGCGCTGCTTTCGACTTCATGCGCTTGCGCGCGGACGCGGGTGAGATTGACGAGGTGCTGGCTGACTGGTGGCAGGAGTTCAGCATGGCTGACGACAACCTGCGCCAGGACATGGTTGATCAGGTTCGCGAGGAAATGCAGCAAAGGCCCCGGCCAGCGCGCGCGCCGCGCGTGCACAAGGCACCCGCAGCGGTGCAGGGCGGCGCACCGGAAGTGGCGCCGGAGGTACCAGCTGAGTCGCTCGACGCACCTCGAAAGCGCCGGCGCCGTCGCCGCAGCAGTGGTCCGCGTGAAGGCGGCGAGCCGGCGCCCGACGCTGGCATTTGAGCTAATTCGTGCGTGAAAGCGTAACAGCCCATATCGCGCTGGGCGCCAATCTCGGCGATCCTGTGGTCAGTGTGCTCAAGGCGATGGATGACATTGCAGCGATCGATGGAATTACGCCGCTGAAACGCTCGTCGCTGTACCGCAGCGCGCCACTCGCATCCAGCGGGCCGGATTACATCAATGCCGTTGTCGAAGTTTCAACCCGCCTGAGCGCACCGGCTTTGCTGTCAGCTCTGCAGCAGATCGAACAACAAGCCGGGCGTGAGCGTCCCTACCCAAACGCTCCGCGGACACTGGACCTGGACCTGCTGATCTATGGCAACGCCAGCATCGACAGCACCGCGCTGGTAGTGCCGCATCCGCGTATGTTGGAGAGAGCTTTTGTGCTGCTGCCGCTGTTCGAGATTGCACCTCAGTGCGTCGCTGCCGCGCAACTGCAGGCTGTCCAGTCACAGGCAATCGCGCGGATCGGTTGATCTTTCCCGCAATGATGGCATGTCCATTCCTGTTTGGCATGTCGGGTGGATCAGGCTGCTGAGGCACTCAGCTCCGCGGCTGTCCCCCGTCCTGCGGACTCCTCCTTTTACAGGGACTTCCCACAAAGTCAAGCAACGGTTTTTGGTTTTCGTGGTTTTGGTTATCTTCCTTGATAAACGGTATTCCTGCATTTGCGTTCTTCGAAGTGGCTGTAAAACTCGGAACAGACTGCAC
>QYPX01000264.1 GCA_007280205.1 Comamonadaceae bacterium | reverse complement strand
GGGTGAGGCAAATTCAACAAACTCGAAACCCATCAACCCCATGGGGTTTTCAAACAAATCAGACAAAGTAGTGCTCCACGAAAATTTGTGAAGGCACGATAACCGAAAACTGAATGGCGTGTGATTGGAGGGGACGGGGTCGCCGGAGGTCTTGCCCACGCGCACAGGCTGGCTACCGTAGGCACCTGTTATCGATTCTTGGCGAGCGCCGACGATGTCCCGAACTCAGCACTGCACGCATGGGGGCAAGCGTGCCATACAAAGCTTGTACTTGCGCTGTATTTGCGCTTGACGATGTGTAATCACTCGATTACATTTCAACCATGACCAAGAGAATCAAAATTTCCGAACTTCCCGAGTTCGATGCAGCCGAGTACCTGAGCAGCGAAGAAGACGTAGCGGCCTACCTCACCACCGTTCTTGAAGAGAACGACGCGGCACTGCTGGCGGCCGCGCTCGGCGATATTGCCCGATCTCGGGGCATGACGCAGGTTGCGAAGGATTCCGGTATCACCAGGGAAGCTTTGTACAAAGCTCTTCGGCCCGGCAGCGAGCCGCGTTTCGATACAGTCAGCCGTGTTTGCGCGGCCCTTGGCGTGCGTCTGGTCGCGCAGCCGGCGCATGCCTCAGCCTAACTTTTTCTAACCAACTTCAGTCCAAGGGTGGTCGAGTCCGAACTCGGGTGTTCAATGGCTCTTTAGTGCCCAAAGCACTCTCTGTTCTTGGCCGTGGTTTTGAGAATGCCTCTCAAGACTTGCTGCATCTAAGGACTAAGCACATCACGGACAAAACCAGCGGTCGCATGGCGCGCCATTGGCAGGTTCTCAGTTTTGGCATAGGCGACTCTTGCAGACCCATGGCTGACGTTGGATTTGCTGATCTGCCTGCCAGATTGCCGACATTGGGTGCTATGTTTTCTCAGTAGCTTGCATGGATAGCACAATAATGCTACATTGACGCCATACTGTGAAAGCAAACAATGCAGACCACCACCATCCGCCTCGATGACACCATGAAGGAGCGCATCGCAGCTGCGGCAGACCATGCTGGAAAATCAGCTCATGCCTTCATTCTCGACGCCATCGCTCAGACTGTCGAACAGGTTGAAATCGACAGTGAGTTCAATGCAATCGCAGATGAGCGGTGGAAGACGATACTGGCTTGCGGGAAGACGGTATCCTGGGAAGATGCGAAAGCGTATCTGGCAGCCAAGTCCCGTGGGGAAAGTCCGAACAGGCCGTTGACTCGCAGTACGCGCCGTTGACTGCGGACATGACTCGCATCGAGATTGCGCCTGAGGTGTTCGACGACTTCGACCGCTTCTTTGACTACATTGCACAGTTTGATGTCGGCTCCGCGCCTGAGCGCATTGGGGAAATTCTGGAGGCTGTGCAAATTTTGGCTACCAGCCCCATGATCGGGCGTCCAGTTAAAGGTGGCAAACGTGAACTTGTCATTGGGAGAGCTTCCCGTGGCTACGTTGCGTTGTATAGATACGTGGCACCACTCGATACAGCCTTTGTGCTGGCAATCCGAAGCCAGCGCGAATCCGGGTACAAAAATAATAGTTGAATTTCTGGGTGAAAAGTAGATGGCTGGTTTTTGGTGGGTCTACTGGCATCAAATTGTGCATTCACATCGACCAGTCACAAGCTTCCAAGCACGAATTTTCATGGATCCAAAAGTGCTGGAACGCCCGCAGAATCAGTGGCTGTCTTTGGCGGTCATCGGCACTGCCATGATGGGAATAACCATCCGTGGTTTGGCGGCTTTCTTGGCTACGCGGCTTGCGGTCTTGCGCTGCCCCGGAAAGGCCAGCGCTTCGGTCAGCAGGTAAGCGGCCTGCGCATACGAAGTTGGACAAAGCGCAAAGCATTCCTGGCAGTCCCAGCATTCGTTTTTGGCGACTTCGGGGACGAACTTGATCTGGCGCACGGCGCCGTTGTCGAAGAAGGTCACCGCGTTCTTTTTCTTCACCTCGTCGCAGTAACGCACGCACAGTCCGCACAGCACGCAGAACGATGCCTCCTTCTCGAAACGGTTGCGGTCAGCGCCGTAGTCCTCGGCCAGCTTCACCAACTCGGGAGAGTCTGGCGCGTGCGCCATCAGTTCCTCGACCAGCACCTTGCGGATTTTGTCGACCTTCTCCGAGCGGGTGCGCACGATGATGTCTTTGGCCACCGGATAAAGGCAGGACACGACGTAGCTGGTCCAGCCGCGCGACTCCACCTCCACCATGCACAGGCGGCAGCCGCCATAGGCTTCTAGCTGTTCGTGATGGCACAGGGTAGGGATGTAGATGCCTGCCTTCTGTGCTGCCTGCAACACCGTCATGCCGGCTTCGGCCTTGACCTGCTGGTCGTCGATGGTCAAAACAATTTCAGTCATTTGGCGTCACTCCCGCTAGCAATGCGTGCTTCATACTCGGGCTTGAAATAGCGGAACATGCTTTTTAGCGGGTCGCCGGAGGTCTTGCCCAGCGCGCACAGGCTGGCTACACCGGTCACCTCGATCAGCTCCTGCAGGCGCTCGATGTCACCGGCCTTGCCCCGGCCTTCGGTAATGCGGGTCAGGATCTGCAGCATCTGCATCATGCCCTCGCGACACGGCACACACTTGCCGCAGGATTCCTTGGTCAGAAAGTCCATCAGGTAGCGCGCGACTTCGACCATGTCGGTGTCTTCGTCCATCAGCAGCAGGCCGCCGGCACCAATCGGTGCGCCCAGCTTGGACATGCCGTCGAAGTCCAATGGTGCGTCGATCAGCTCCGCCGGGATCGAGCCGCCCATGGCACCGCCGAAGTGGATGGCCTTGAGTGTCTTGCCGTCGCGCACGCCGCCGCCAATGTCATGCACCAGCGTGCGCAGCGGGGTGCCCATAGGCACTTCCACGATGCCGCTGTTGACGACGTGACCCGAGAGTGAGACCAGCTTGGTGCCTTTGCTCTTTTCCGAGCCGATGCTGGTGAACCAGTCGGCGCCCTTTTCTATGATCTGCGGCACGTTGGCCCAGGTCTCGACGTTGTTCAGGTTGCTCGGCTTGTCCCAGATGCCAGACACCGAGGTGCGGATGTACTTGGGCCGAGGTTCCGGTACGTTGCCTTCGATCGAACGCATCAGCGCACTCGATTCACCCGAGACAAAGATGCCGACGTCAAAGTGCAGTTCGCATTCGAAGTCAAAGCCTGACCCGAGGATGTTCTTGCCCAGCAGGCCATACTCGGCTGCCTGTGCCAGCGCGTTGCGCACGTGCTTTTCCAGCAGGGGCATGTCGTGGCGCGTGTACATGAAGCCCTTTTGCGCGCCGATGGCGTAGGCACCGATGATCAGGCCTTCGAGGATCTTGTGCGGGTTGCCGGTGAGCATGGCGCGGTCCATGAAGGCGGCGGATTCGCCTTCGTGGCCGTTGACGATCACGTACTTGGTTTTTTCCGGCGCGTTGCGCGTGGTCTCCCATTTCAAACCGGCCGGAAAGCCGCCGCCGCCGCGTCCGCGCAGATTCGCCTTCTTGACTTCATCGAGCACCTGCTGCGGGCTCATGGTCGTCAAGGCCTTGACCAGCGCAGCGTAGCCGCCCACCGCCAGATAGTCGTCGATCTTCATCGGGTCTATCTTCGGGTTGTCGCCGATCAGAAGGCGCGTCTGGTGCTTGTAGAACGGCACCTCCTGCATGTGCACGGCCTTGACGCCGGTCTTCGGATCCTTGTAGACCAGACGCTCGACGACTTCGCCTTTCAGTGTGGCTTCGATAAGCTCCGGCACGTCGGCAGGGCTGACCTCGAAATAGCAGATGTCGCCGGGCGTGACGACCACGTTCGGTCCCTTCTCGCAGTAGCCGTGGCAACCGGTGGTTCGGACCTCGATCCTGTCACCCAGCGTGGCGACTGCAGCTTTGAAGGCCGCCGCGACCGCTGCGGAGTCCAGACCGTCGCATGCCGCACCGGCACAGACGGCGATGCAGGGTTTGGCGCTGTCCCGCTTGGCCAGGAGTTCGGCCCTGAAGTTTTCCAGCTCAGCGGCTGATTGCAACATTGGCATGTGATGACCTACTCGTATTGTTTCAGGACGTCTTCGACCTTGTCCGGTGTCATCCGGCCATAGTGCTTGCCGTCGACGATCAACTCGGGGGCGATGCTGCAGCTACCCAAACAGGCGCCGGTTGCAAAAGTAAATTTGGCGTCGGCGTCGGTCTGCCCGTCCTTCAGGCCGGTCAGTTCCTCCACCTTGGCCTGCAGCCTGGCCGCACCGCGCAGGTGGCAGGTCATGCCCGTGCACACATGCACTTCGTGCCGTCCTTTCGGGGTCAGGCTGAAAGTCTTGTAGAAGCTGGCAATCTGCATCACCTGGGCGAACGGCACCTGCAATGCATCGGCGATCTGGTGCATTACTTCGCGCGGCAGCCAGTGGTTCGCATGCTGAATTTCCACCAGAGCGTGGATCAGCGAACTCGGCTGGCCCCGGTATTTCTCGATGATGGCGTTGATTTTTTCTTCGCTCATAGTATGGATTGACCTCTGATTGCTTGTTGCGCCTTAGGGAGGGGGCAATTGAAAAAGTGACGCTTTAGGAACGCCGGAAACACCATCGTTGTCATGCCGGACTCGATCCGGCATCCAGTGAGCGCGAACACTGGATTGCGGATCAAGTCCGCAATGACAAGCATGACGTCCGCAATGACAAACATGACGTCCGCAATGACAAGCATGACGTCCGCAATGACAAGCATGACGTCCGCAATGACAAGCATGACGTCCGCAATGACAAGCATGACGTCCGAAATGACAAGCATGACGTCCGAAACGACAAACGCTAATAGCCGATACATTTGAAATTTCCATCTTCCTTAGGCAGCCACGGCGACCTGTGCCTGCTTGCCGTTCAGCCGGACGATGCCTTGTTCCGACAGGGCAAGCAGATGCCGCGCGACCTCCGAGTCCTGGACGCCGATTTTTGCCGCAATGTCCTCGGCTGTCGTCACGTCGGCGCGCAGCGCGCCCATGATGCGACCCATGGTCAACTTGTCGAGCACCAGTTCCTTGAACAACGGTTCATAGTCAGGTCTGGCAAAGAATTCCTTGTAACCAGCCTCTGAGCGCTTGCTCACCCGGAAACGTTCGCGCTCGACCAACTTGAAATAGGGCACCAAATCTGTCGCCGCCTTCAGGCCGTCGAGCAGGCCAGCAACGTCGCGGCCTTCGCTTGAGCCAAAGGGACCCAGGGCTTTGATCTTGGCTCCGAACTCATGCATGATGTCGGCGAAGCGTATGCCTTCGCCGGCGGAGACCCATTCCAGGCGCAGCCGGTCCGGGTTGATGCCGATGTTCTCCAGGATGCGCTTGGCGACGAAGCTGTTGCCTAGCGCGTCGTAATTGCCTTCCGGGTTGTAGTGACAGTCGCCGAGATGGCAGCCGCCGATAAACACGGCGTCGGCCTTCTTGGCAAAGGCGCGGAAGATGAACTCCAGATCGACCCGGCCCGAGCACATCAGGCGGATCACGCGCAGATACGGCGGATACTGGAAGCGCGAGACGCCCGCCAGATCGGCGCCGCCGTAGCAGCACCAGTTGCACAGAAAACCGACGATGACGGGTTTGAATTCAGAAGGGGCGGCCATGCTTGATTGATACCTTAACGTGAAATAACGGCTTTGGTTGTCATCCCGGACCCTGAAGTTGTCATCCTGGACCCTGAAATTGTCATCCTGGACCCTGAAATTGTCATCCTGGACCCTGAAATTGTCATCCCGGACCCTGAAGTTGTCATCCCGGACTTGATCCGGGATCCAGTGCCAGGGGGCCATGGATTGCGGATCAAGTCCGCAATGACAAAGCAAGGGTCCGCAATGTCGAAGCAAGGGCCCGCAATGACAAACACTGAGAATTTGTAAATTTCTGTCTCCCTTAAGTTGGCCTTTTCAGATCTCAGCCAACGCGGCATCAATCTGGACGAACACCTCGTCGTCCGTGTAGTGCGAAAGGCTGATGGCGGCGGTCGGACACTTGGCGACGCACAGACCGTCGCCCTTGCACAGCACGGAATTGACCACTGCCTTCTTGCCACGCGGCGTATCCTCGAACGAGATCGCACCATAGGTGCAGACCGAGATGCAGGCGCCGCAGGAGACGCAGTCCCTGGCGGACACCGCGCACACCGCGCCCGAGGCCACCACCGTGTCGTTCGACAGCAGGGTCAGCGCTCGTCCGGCTGCACCGTATGCCTGAGTGATGGTCTCCGACAGGTGCTTGGGATACTGCGCGGTACCGCACAGGTAAACGCCTTCCGCCGCAAAGTCGACCGGCCGTAGCTTGGCATGGGCTTCCTGGAAGAAGCCGTCCGGGCTCAAGGGCACTTTGAACATGCGCGCCAGTGCGGCGGAACCGGCAGCGGGGATCACGGCGGCGGCCAGAATGATGGCATCGGCCTCGAGCTCAAGCTTTTTACCCAGAATCGGATCCAGCGCGGTGACGCGGATGAAGCTGCGAGCGCCTTGTTCGACGCTTTCGAGCTGCGGCTTGTCGTCTGCTTCGTAGCGGATGAACTTGACGTTCTGGTTCGAGGCCTCGAGGTAGTAGTCCTCGCGGAAGCCATAGGTCCGGATGTCGCGGAACAGCACGTAGATTTCGACCTCCGGCTTGAGCGCCTTCATCTTCAAGGCGTTCTTCATGGTTCCGCTACAGCAGACGCGGGCGCAGTAGTTGCGGTCCTCGTTGCGGCAACCAACGCACTGGATCATCACGACGTTCTCGGCTGCCAGCAGCTTTTCTTCCTGCTTGGCGAGTTTGCCTTCCATCTCCAGCAGCGTCATCACCTTGTCGCTTTTGCCGTACAGGTACTCGGTCGGCTTGTACTCGGCCGCGCCGGTCGCAATGATGGCGGCGCCATGCTTGATGGTGCGCACTCGGCCCTTGGACTTGACGGTGGTCGTGAAATTGCCTACATAGCCATCCACATGCGTTATCGAAGCATCCATGATGGCGTGGATCTTCGGGTGCCGATACACCTTCTTCTTGAGGTCCTTCAGGAAGGTCTGGACGTCCATGCCTTCAAGGGTGTAATGCAGGCGGCTGGCCATGCCGCCCAGATCCGAGGCTTTCTCGATCAGGTAGGTTTCATAGCCCTGCTCGGCCAGGGTGTGGGCGCTGGTCATGCCGGCGACACCGCCGCCGATCACCAGCACGGTCTTGTCCACCGGCAGCGAAAACTCGTCAAGTGGTTCGAGAATGCCGACCCGTGCCACTGACATGCGAACCAGATCCTTGGACTTCGCCGTGGCGGCTTCCTTCTCCTTGGAGTGCACCCACGAGCAGTGCTCGCGGATGTTGGCCATGTCGATGTAGTACTGGTTAACGCCAGCTTCGCGCAAGGTGTCGCGAAACAGGGGCTCGAGCGTGCGCGGCGTGCAAGCGGCGATCACCACCCGGTTCAAGCCCTTGTCGCGGATGGTGTCGGAGATCGCCTGGGCGGTATTGGTGGCGCAGGCGAACAGGGAATCTTCGACGTGGATCACGCCCGGCAGGCCCAGGGCGTATTTGGCGACATCCGGCACATCGACGACGCTGCCGATGTTGGCACCGCAGCGGCAGACAAAGACACCGATCTTGGCTTCATCTTGCGAGACATCCTTTTCCACCGGATAGACCCGGTCCGTCGAAAGCTGGCCGCGCCGCGACTTGAGCAGGTTGGCGACCTGGGCGCCAGCACCGCTGGCCCCCATCACCGACTCGGGAATGTCCATCGGTCCCTGGAAGGCGCCGCTCGTGAAAATGCCAGGCCGACTGGTCTGCAGCGGGTTGAAGGGCTCGACCTTGCAAAAGCCGTGATGGTTGAGTTCAATGCCAAAGACTTTGGAAAAGCGCTGGGCATCCTTGGGCGGCGCCAGACCGACCGAGAGCACCACCAGTTCAAAGAATTCCTCGACTACCCCGTCCGGTGTGATGTAGCGGATCGAGACGTCACCGGTCACCGGGTCTTCGCTGCCGACAGAGACGTAGCTGCGAACGAAATGCACGTCGGGCAGATTCTGCGCGCGTTGGTAGAAACGCTCAAAGTCCTTGCCGTAGGAGCGAATGTCGTTGTGAAAAATCTTGGCGTGCATATCCGGCAGGTGGTCCTTGGCCAGGATCACCTGCTTCTGCGTGTACGAGCAGCACACGGCAGAGCAGTAGCTGTTGGCGCCTTCGGGGTTGACCTGGCGCGAACCGACGCAGTGAATCCAGGCGATCTTGTGCGGATGCTTCTTGTCCGAGGGCCGCAGGATCTGCCCCTCGTGCGGACCGGTCGAACACAGCAGGCGCTCAAAGTCCATGCTGGTGACGACGTTCTTGAACACACCGTAGCCATAGTCGTTGCGCGGCAGCGGGTTGTAGGTCTCGTAACCGGGTGACAGGATGATGGCGCCGACCTTGACCTTGATTTTTTCGGGTCGCTGGCTGAAGTCGATCGCGTCGTTTTCACAGACGGCCTGGCAGATGTTGCAGGTCTTGTCTTTCAGGAACAGGCAGCTGTCATCGATGTAAGTGACCAGCGGCACGGCTTGCGCAAAGTAGATGTGCACCGCCTTGTTCAGCGACAGTTCCTGATTGAAGGGGTCGGGGATTTTGACCGGGCAGCGCTCCACGCAGGCGGTGCATCCCGTGCACTTATCGGCGTTGACGTAGCGCGGTTTTTTCAGCAGCGTGACGGTGAAGTCTCCGGGCTGGCCCTCGACGCTGTCGACGTCGGTGTAGGTCATCAGCTGGATGTTGGGCGCCCGGTCGGTTTCGATGAACTTCGGCGACTCGATGCACATCGAGCAGTCGTTGGTCGGGAAGGTCTTGTCGAGCTGCGACATCTTGCCGCCGATGGTCGGCGACTTCTCGACCAGGTAGACCTTGTAACCATCGATTGACAGGTCGAGCGCGGACTGGATGCCGCTGATGCCGCCACCGATGACCATCACGTCGCCCATGTTGTCGTCCGCCGGACGAAACACGTTCTGGGTGTTCCATTGTTGCTGTAAGAGTCCAAATTCCACTTTTGTGTCCTCGGTCAGGGCCTGCTCACACTACTTTTGCGAGTGCGAACGCGGTGAAAAATGCGCCAATCAAGACGCGTGACGACGGCAAGGCTGCTGCCTTGCCTAGGAATGCAACGCCGAGTGGCACTTTTTTCACCCCGTTCCCTGCGGGTTGCGACCAAAAAAACCATGCGCGGCATTGCAAAGCCTTGCCGGGGGTCGACCCCGGCTGCGTTTTGCGCTTTGCGCATGGCTTTTTTGGATTCGCAACGCATCTCGTAAAAGTAGTGTGAGCAGGCCCTAAATTGCTTCGCGGATGATTTCGGTAATGTCCTTGATCTCGATCGAGGCACCGCCGTCAGCACGGCCCAGGCGACTGTCTTCGAAATTGGTGATGCAGTAAGGACACGATGTCACCAGCACCTGCGCGCCGGTCACGGCCGCCTGCTCCAGGCGCACGTCGGAGAAGCGCTCGCCCTTGGGTGTTTCCATCCAGATGCGCCCACCGCCGCCGCCGCAGCAGAAGCTGTTCTTGCGGTTCTCGGCCATCTCGGTCAATTTCAGTCCCGGCACGCTTTTGAGCGCTTCGCGCGGCTGCTCGAAGATGCCGTTGTGACGGCCCAGGTAGCAGGGATCGTGATAGGTGACGTTCTTGGCGACTTCCTTGGTCAGCTTCAAACGGCCCTCGCCAATCAACTGGTGGATGAATTCCGTGATGTGCACCACTTCAAAATGCACCATGAACTCCGGGTACTCGTTCTTGAAGCTGTGATAGCAGTGCGGCGACGAAACCAGGATCTTCTTGACACCGTTGCCAACCAGTTGAGCGATGTTTTGCCGCGCCAGCTTGCGGAACAGTGGCTCATCGCCGGTCTTGCGGATGCTCTCCCCGCAGCAACTTTCGTCGGTGCCGAGGATGCCGAAGTTCACGCCCGCGGCCTGCAGTATCTCGACCGTGGCCTTGGCGATCTTCTTGCCGCGCGGATCGTATGAGAGGTAGCAACCCGGCGAGTACATGACTTCCATGCCCTCCTCGAAACGCTTGACACCCAGGCCGTTGGCCCAGTCAGCACGTTTGGAGCGCGCTTCGCCGAACGGATTGCCCTCGGCCCGCAGGCTGGCAGCCACACCCGGAATTGGCGAGGCGCCGCCGGCGAAGACGTCATACTCGGTGGCGACACGACGCAGCGCGACGCCGGACTCAATCTGCTTGACGTCGCGCGGACAGACCTGCGGACATTTGCCGCAAGTGGTGCAGCGCCAGATGTCCTCGCTGTCGATCTCGGTCAGGCCAAAAGTGGCTTCGCGCACGAGTTTGCGCATGCTGAATTTGGAAACCCTGTTCCACGGGCAGACGGTATCGCACATGCCGCACTGGTAACAGGATTTGAAAGCATCGCCACCGGCTGCCTTGATGGCATCGATGATTTCTTTTTGGGGGGCTACGGTTTCCATTTCTTAGGCCTTGGACATTCTTGCCAGGGTGTCCAGCACTTGCTGCAAACCGTGTTTATCTATCATTGCGCCGATGCCGATTTCGACATCGCCGAGCTTGGGCTGATCTTCTTCGACATCTTCTTCGCGTTCAACGTAGATCAGGGCCTCGGCATGGCACCACTCGACGCATTTTGGCTGGTCCAGCGCCGGTGTCTCTTCACACATGTCGCACTTGAGCGGCAGGCCCGAATCGGGCTCCTTGAACGCCACGCGCGAGGGGCAGGAGGCGCGGCAGAAGTCGCATTCGTTGTATTCCTTGCCGTCGATGATGTACTTGCCGCGGCCGGTGCATTCCGACTCGGTGTACTCGCCAGCATAGACCGGCAAATAGATGTCGCGCAGCGGCAGACGCACGATCCGGATGCGTGAGCGCGCCGGGTTGTTGCTGGAGAAGCGCGGCGTAGCGTGCCACGAAGAACAGATCACCTCGCAGGCCTTGCAGCCGTTGCATTTGTCGGCGTCAATGGTGATCGACTTGACGATTTTCTTGACCTTAGCCATGGCCGTAAATCCCCTTTAGCTCAAATTCCTCAGCGACGAAATCCATTTCAAGGTCGTGCAGCGATTCCTTGGTCGGAATGCCCTGATCGTTGAATCCCTTGAGCTTGTAGTACTGGTCCAGCAACTCCTTCTCCAGATCGGGGAAGCGCTTGCGCCAGTGGTCTTCCGGTGGCTTGTCGTCGGCGCGGCGCATGCCACGGCGCACATTGAGTGCGCGCATCAGGGTGCGGGTACGCGTTGCTGACTTCCACACATCGTCCTTGCTCATCTTGATGCCGGTGCCGGCCGTGACGAACTCCGCATAATTGTGAATGTGGTAGGGCGGCTTGAGCGGAAACGATGAGAGGCCGGCGCACATGCCCAGGGCGTCGTCAATGTAGTGCATCTTCTCCATCCAGTCGACGATTTCGCAACTGGCCTCGACCGTCGGGTAGTAGGGATTGGACATTTCGCCGCGTGGCTCCCAATCGACGTAGTACTTCTTGAACTTCTCGTCGGGCACCTGGAACCAGTCCTTGACAAACTCTTCGCGCAATTCGCGCGTGGCAAAGGGCTCCTGCGGAAACTGGCCTTCGATCTGCGTGATGTTGATCTTCTCGCCGGTCGAATACATCAGGTAGTAGACCGGGTTGAGCATGCCGAGCTTGAGCGGCAACTGCTCGTGCTTCTTGATGGTGTTGTGATCGTATTTTTCCGCACCCTTGCCGATGCGCCGCGCGGCCCAGTAGGTGCCGTCGGCCAGGTAGTCGCCGATGCCTTCACGGCGCACCATCTTCTCCAGCAGGTAGTAAAAGCGTCCCTCGGTATCCTCGGGCATACCGGGGAAGTCTTCCATGGTCAGGATGCCGGCCTCCAGCAGTTCCAGGCCGAAAGCCATGGCCTGCGGTGCAGAGAAACCGTCGACGCCATACTCGGTGGCCTTTTGCGCGATCTTGAAACCAAAGTCCAGGTCCGAGAAGGCTGCCATGGTGTAGGTCAGCTTCGAATAGCACTTCATCATGTAGGTGGGCAGGCCTGGCACCGAGATGGTGGCGCCGCACTTCATCGGACAGTTGTGGCAACTGATCAGGCGTGTGCGCACGTTCTCCTGGGTTTCCTTCCACTTCTGCTCGATTTCATGGGTCCAGAAATCCTTGCGCCGGGTGCGCGAATTGCCCCAGGTGAAGTTGGTGGTGTGCCATTCCTCATCGACGATGGCCATTTCCTGCGGCGAACCGAGGCCCTGCAGAATCGGCGGCACACCCTGGATCGGATGGTCGGCGCGGTACTTGATGTACTTGAGAACGCCGTCGCACAGTTCCATGTACTTGACCGGGTCCGCGACGTTGATGTCCTTGGTGCCGCGCACGGCGACGGCCTTCAGGCCCTTGTCGCCCATCACGGCACCAATGCCGCCGCGACTTGCGCTGGAGCGCCCCTGCTCGATGGAGGCAAAGAAAACGCGGTTCTCTCCCGCCAGGCCGATGGCGGCGACCTGGATGTCCGGGTCTTTCAGTTCTCTGCGGATGGCCTCGGAGGTTTCGGTGGCGCCCAGGCCCTTGAGGTGCGAGGCATCGCGGATCTCGACCTTGTCGTTATTGATCCACAGGTAAACCAGTTCCTCGGACTTGCCGCTGATGACGATCTTGTCGTAGCCGGCGTACTTGAGTTCGGGTGCGAAGAAGCCGCCCATCATCGAATACGCCATCAGCTTGGTTTGCGGAGAGATGGTCGAGACGATGGTGCGGTTGCTGCCGGGCGCTGCCGTGCCGCAGAGCAGGCCGCTGCTGAAGATCAGCAGGTTTTCAGGGGAGAAAGCATCCGTCTCGGCTGGAACCCGGTCCCACATGATCTTGGCGTTGGTGCCCAGGCCACCCATGAACAACCGGGTGTCATTCGGGTCGGTCTCGACGCGGTCGATGCTGCCTCGCGTGAGGTCCACTTCCAGGTCAAACCCAATTTCTCCGTAACGCATATTTCTGGTCCTCTGTCAAACGTGCTTCCAGCCTGGTGCGCGACGCGCCAGAAAGGCGGCCAGCCCCTCATTTGCGTCGTGTGTCTTCATCAGGCGTTCAAGATAAAGGGTTTCAACTTCCTGCAAGCGTGCGCGCAGATCGCGAATCAGCGGGCCTCGCGCAGCAGCCACCGCGCAGGCCAGCGCCGCGGCGCTCTTGGGCGCCAGATGCTGGTCAAAATACTGCAGGGCTGCGCTCTCGGGGTCGTCGGCAACGGTCTGCACCAGACCCATGGCCTTGGCCTCCACGCCACTGATCGAGCGACCAGAAAAAAGAAGGTCTTCGGCATCCGGCTGGTTAACGCGGTAGGGCAGCAAACAGGAAGCGGCCGGCGCAAACACACCCAGGCTCATTTCGGGCTGACCGAGCTTGGCCTCCGGTGTGGCAAAAATCGGACCGCCGGCCAGTGCCACTTCAAGACCACCACCCAGACACTGTCCCCGAACCACCGTCAGGATCGGCAGCGGGAACTCGACCATGGTGATGATCAGCGCGTGCAGCGCAGCAAGCATGGCGGCGCAGCGCTCGGCCACGTGCTCTTCAACGCTGGCGCCAAAGCTGAAATGCGTTCCTTCTGCATCGAGCAGCACGCCGCGCAGACCGGGTGACGTGCGATGGGCGTCAAAGGCCGCCTGCAGACAGGCAATCATCGCCGCATCGACGATGTTGGCCTTGGGCCGATCCAGGCGCAGGCGCAACAGCGCGCCGTCGCGATCAAGCCAGACTTTGAGGGGGGGTGTCGTGTTTGTTTCAGTCATATCGATTCAATTCCTGAGTCTGTCATCCCGGCCCCGGATCAGGTCCGGGGTTTCAACATCCGGGATCCAGTGCCGCGCCAACACTGGATTGCGGATCGAGTCCGCAATGACAAGGCAAGAGTCCGCAATGACAAGGCAACAGTCCGCATTGAGACCATGAGTGTTAGCGGCCATGGCTGCGCTCACCCCTTGCGCTTGGCCTTGGGCTGAATCGAGTCGTGCAGCGGGCCGACCCAGCTCTCACCGGCTGCCAGCTTTTGCCGCAGCAGTACGAAGTCGGCTTCGCGGTCTTCCTTGGTGCCTTCGTTGAAAGCGGTGAAGCCGGCGCGCGCTTCGGTCATCATGTTCAGCGCCAGCCAGGCGCGCGAGTTTTCCTTGTTCTTGTCCCAGGCTTCGAGCTTGGGCTTGCGCAGTTCTTCCAGCGTCTTGGTGGTGCAATCCGGGAAGGTCAGCAGGATCTTGGAGCACAGTTCCTCGACCCTGGCGTCAAGCATGGACAGGTCTACCGTGCCGCGCGCCAGCAGGGCCTTGGCTTCCTTCAGCGCGTCACCTGTCTTGGGCTCGCCAAAGCAGAAGCGGCCATGGTCGTCCACCATCTGTTTCGTCTCCACCAGCGGATTGGCAATAAACTTGCCGTCGACCTTGAGCGCCGGCACGACATCGGTCAGGATGCCCATCCAGCTTGCCTTGTGCGCCGAGAACGGCTCGCACAGCACGCAGGCCGCCATCGCGCGCTCGGCGCCGGCGATCACGGGCAGGAAGTCGGTGGCGCCACCAATCGGTGCCGAGCCATGCTTGGGGCCGGCCTGACCAAAGCGCGCCAGATCCTGCGCGACCGAGAAGTCGCAGGCCATGCCGATCTCCTGGCCGCCGCCGATGCGCATGCCGTTGACGCGGCAGATCACCGGCTTGTCGCACAACAGAATGGCGCTGACCATGTCGTTGAATAGGCGCATGTACTGACGGTATTCCTGCGGATGGCCGGCGTAGTACTCGGCGTATTCCTTGGTGTTGCCGCCGGTGCAAAAAGCCTTGTCGCCGGCGCCGGTGAAGACGACGCAAACGACGTCGCGTGCGTTGGCGGCAGCGCGCATGGCCAGGATCACGCCCTTGACCATGTCGGTGGTGTAGGAGTTGTACTGGCTCGGGTTGTCCAGT
>QYPX01000276.1 GCA_007280205.1 Comamonadaceae bacterium | reverse complement strand
ATCTTGTCGTGAGCTCAGCGGTCGCGGTAAGCGGCTTCCCAGGTACGGACTTCGCCCGTTGGTACGCCGTGCTCACCGTGAAACGGTTTCTTTGATTGCGAGAAGTAACTAAGTCGGTCGAGAAAGTGGCTCATGGTGTACCGCTACAGAAGTGACTGATTGCGCAAAGATTAATGACTGTGTCTGCCGGGCTGTCAATGCGGACGTCGGCGGCTGTCATCCCGGACTTGATCCGGGATCCATGGATTGCGGGTCAAGCCCGCAATGACAGCTGAACAGTCCGCGGTGACAGTCGTCATGTCATGGGTTCTTGATTTCCGAACCGGCGCGCAGGTAGAACCACCAGTTCAGTACCAGGCACAGGGCGTAGAAGATCGCGAAACCGTACATTGCGGCTTGCGGTGTACCCGCCTTGACCTGGGCACCGATCACCACCGGTGCAATGAAGGCACCGTAGGCGGCAACTGCCGAAGTCCAGCCGAGCACGGGACCTGCTTGCTGGCGGTCAAAGACCACCCCGACAGTGCGGAAGGTGGAGCCATTGCCAATGCCGCTGGCGGCAAACAGCAGCACGAACAGCCACATGAAGGTCGAGAAGTACTGCTCGGGCGTGGCCGAGGCATAGGCCAGCATCATCATGTAGCCGACACCGGCAGAAGCACCTGCCATCACCACCGAAATAACCTGGGTCACGATCGAACCACCCACCTTGTCGGCGATCCAGCCGCCGATCGGGCGAATCAGCGCACCCACAAAAGGCCCGATCCAGGCATAGGTCAGGGCGGAAGGGGCATTCGGGTTCTTCAGCGTGTGCTGCATGACGCCGGCTGCATCGGGTACATGGCTGATACCAAAAATCACCGTGATTGACAAGGGCAGTGCCATCGAGAAACCAATGAAGGAACCGAAAGTCACCACGTACAAAATCGTCATCGACCAGGTGTGCTTGTTCTTGAAGATTTCAAACTGTTTGGCGATATTGCCTTTCATCTCGCCAAAGGCGGCGATCTTCATGGCGAACAGGGTCACCACCATGATCAGGGGCAACGCGACCCACATGTTGAGCAAGCCAAGGCCTGTGGGTGCCGGCAGGTACAGGTACAGACCCAACAGGCCAATCACGCCGGTAATGCCCCAGAGGTAGAGGATCTTGCTGAAGGCCGCCAGGGTGCCACCGTAGTTGGGTGAGAGCGGCAGCAGGTTGTTCATGCCAAACCAGGCGGCAATGACCAGCGGCACCAGAATCGCGGCCCAGACAAAGCCACCGTTTTGAATGAAGGTGGGTGTGCCGGCCAAAATCTTGCCCATGATCCAGCCGCTGTCTTTGAGCAAGACCATCGAACCACCGCCTACTGCGCCAAACAGGCCGACGGTCATGACCAGGGGAATCAGAACCTGCATGGTGGTGACGCCAAAGTTGCCCAGTCCGGCATTCAATCCGAGCGCCGTTCCCTGTTGGCGTTTGGGAAAGAAGCCTGTGATGTTGGACATGGAACAGGCAAAGTTACCGCCACCAATGCCACTCAAGAATGCGCAGGCCTGAAACACCCACAGCGGTGTGCTCTTGTCTTGCAGCGCAATACCGGTCCAGATGGCCGGAATGATCAGCAGCGCGGAGGTCAGAAAGATGGTGTTGCGACCGCCCGAGAGCCGGATAAAGAACGATGCCGGAATGCGAAAAGTGGCCCCCATCAGGCCGGAAATGGCGGTGAGGGTGAACATGTCCGCAGGCTTGAATGGAAAGCCCAGATTGAGCATCTGCACCGTGATGATGCCCCACATCACCCATACCGCGAAGCCGCACAGCAGGTTCGGAATGGATATCCACAAGTTTCGATTCGCAATCGCCTTGCCCTTGCTCTGCCAGAAGGTTTCGTCTTCAGGTCGCCAGTCAACAATGTCCGCACTGGAGTAGGTTTGGGTGTTCGCCGCCTCAGACGAGGCTTGGCGCGGGTTCTGGGTGCTCATGACAGGGTCTCCTGAAAAAATTGGGCTTTGAAAATTGGGCTGGGTTGGCGCGAGAGCATGCTTCAGCGGTTCATGACATCGGTACGACGCACTTCGGTCAGGTACATCCAGATCAGGGACATCCAGACCAGGGCGTAAAGCAGCATGAAGGCGCTTGAACGCACGCCGGTGAGATCCATCAGTACACCAAACAGAATCGGCAGGACGAAGCCGCCCAGCCCGCCGGCCATTCCGACAACGCCGCTGATGGCGCCCAGGTTGCCGCTGTAGTCTTCGCTGATGTACTTGAAGACGCTGGCACGTCCAAACGCCCATGCCACGCCGAGCACGCACATCAGGCCGGTAAACACATAAACGTTCAGACCGACGTGGAACGACTGCAGGCCGATGTCAGTTTGAATCGTGATGTCGGATTGCGGATACGACAGCAGGAACAGGCAAACCCAACTCACCCACAATACCCACCAGGTGACGCTGTGCGCCCCGTATCGGTCCGCCAGCGCGCCACCCAGACCGCGCAGCAATCCGCCCGGCAGCGTGAAGAATACCGCCATCAGGGCAGCCATTCGAATGTTCAGCCCGTATTCGCCCACGTAATACTGCACCAGCCACAAGGCCAGCGCGACAAAACCGCCAAACACGACGCCGTAGTACTGGCAGTAGCGCAGCACACGCGGGTCCTTGAGCATGCGCAACTGCGCGCCCAGCGTCAAGGGCGCTGCGGTGTGGTGACCGGGCTCGGTGTGGCTGAAGGTCCAGAAAACCACCACCGTGGCGAGCATCAGCAGTGCATAGACGCCTGGCACCATGGTCCAGCCGAATGCCACCAGCAACACCGGCGCGACAATCTGGTTGAGCGCCGCGCCAACGTTGCCGGATCCGAACACGCCCATGGCCATCCCCTGCTGACCCCTGGGAAACCAGCGTGCCACGTAGGGCGTGCCGACCGAGAATGACCCACCGGCCAAGCCGACGAACAAGCCGACGACCAGAAAGTGCCAGAACTCCGTGGCCGCCACCATGATCCAAAGCGCCGGCACGGTCAGGGCCATCAGGCTCGTCATGACAATGCGGCCACCCAGGCGGTCGGTCCATACCCCCAGCGGCAGTCGGACCAGCGAGCCGGCCAGGATCGGCGTGGCCATGAGCAGGCCAAACTGGGTGCTGTTGAGTCTGAGCATGTCGCGAATTGGAATGCCGATCACACCAAACATCATCCAGGCCATGAAACACACGGTGAACGCCAGCGTGCTGACGATCAGCACGGACCAGGCGTGGCGTTGGTGTTGCAGGGTTTCGGGCATGGCGTTCGGGCAGGGGACTTCGGTCAAGGCATGACTGTCGCGCAATACGGTCGTGCTGAACATCCCCCAGAGGGACGCCAATGCTGGTCTGAAAGAACGACGTCGAAGGCGCCGGGCCATCGTTCAAAAGAACTATGCCGCTCCAGTTTGGCGGGCGCCGCAGCGCTCCCGCAAGATGGACATCCGACATCCCGTTTCGAGTTGGGGACAGAGCACGCTCACTTCGTGTAGCTTTGGTCTGTCCCGCAAGACATTAAGGGTGGCCGCCGGCGGCAAGGAAGCCGAGCAGTTCCTCGCGCAAAGGGTAGTAATCCGGATGTTCAAGCAGCATCTTGCGCGTACGTGGTCGGGGCAGGTCGATTTTGAGTACCCTGCCAACTTTGGCACGCGGGCCATTGGTCATCATCACCACGCGATCAGCCAGCAGAATCGCCTCGTCAACGTCGTGCGTGACCATCATGGCAGTGAGTCGACTGCGCAGCCACACCTCCATCAGCACTTCCTGCAAATCCCATCGGGTCAAGGAATCGAGCATGCCGAAGGGCTCGTCGAGCAACAGGAGTTTGGGCGATAGCGCGAAAGCGCGTGCGATACCGACGCGCTGCTTCATGCCATTGGACAGCTCGGCAGCCTTCTTGTCTGCGGCTTCGGCCAGCCCGACCCGCTCCAGATAGTGAGCGCAGATTTCTTTGCGCTGCTGGCGCGTTGCATGCGGATACACCTGTTCGATGCCGAGCGCGACGTTCTCAAAAGCGCTCAGCCAGGGCAGCAGGCTGGGTGCCTGGAAGACAATGCCGCGGTCGGGGCCGGCATTGACCACCTTGCGTTGATCGAGCGTGATGTCGCCCTCGCTGATCTCGGTAAGTCCGGCGACCATTGAAAGCACCGTCGACTTGCCACAGCCGGAGTGACCGATGAGCGTGACGAACTCGCCCTTGTGGACGTTCAGATCAAAGCCGTCGACGACCGTAACCGGGCCTTTCTTGCTGGGAAATATCTTCGAGACTTTGGACAGTTCAACATAGCGGTCAACGTTTTCCGCCGTCATTTCCTGTGCCGCGACGCCCTTGACCTGCGCCTGGTGTTCGCGACTGGTATTGGGCAACACGCTCGGCAGCGCAACCGCCGCGCTGCCATCGCCCGCCGTTTGCTCCAGTCCGACCTTCATCAGGTAGGCGGTGACTTCCTTGCGAATGCGCCTGAACTCGCTCGAGTGGTTCATCCCGGAGCGGTCGCGCGGGCGTGGCAGGGTGACCGCGAACTCCGGCCCGAAGGTCGCACCGGGACCCGGGTTAAGCGCAATGATTCGGTCCGCCATGATGATGCCCTCGTCCACATCGTTGGTGATCAGGACGACGGTCTTCTTCTCCTGGCTCCAGATGCGGATGATTTCGTCTTGCAGGTTGGCCCGGGTCAGTGCGTCGAGCGCCGACAGCGGCTCGTCAAGCAGCAGTATCTCGGGGCTGGCAGCCAGCGCGCGCGCGACCGAAACGCGCTGGCGCATGCCGCCCGAAAGCTCGGCCGGGTGCTGGTCTATGGCCGCAGTGAGATTGACCATGGCCACATATTTTTCGACGCGCGCAGCGCGCTGTGCCTTGGGCGTATCCTTGAAAAACTGATCGACGGCGAGCGCAACATTCTGGCGCACCGTCATCCAGGGCATCAGCGAGTAGCTCTGGAAGACGACGCCACGCTCGGCGCCCGGTCCTTCGACCGGCTTGCCATGCAGCAGCACCGCGCCGCTGTCGGCGGCGATCAGGCCGGCGATGAGCGAAATGAGTGTCGTTTTTCCACTGCCGGAAAAGCCGACAATGGCGACAAACTCACCCTCCGCGATGCGCAGATTGATGTTCTTCAGCACCGACGTGGCCTGTGAGCCGCTGCCGTAGGACTTGGACAGATTCTTCAGTTCCAGAATCGGGGTGGCGACCGCCGCCGGCTCGCTAGCGCCGGACTCGATCGCCGTGGTGTTCAGTTGCAGTTCAGACATGGGGTCCCCGGGCGATCAGTGGGACTGTCCGCCGAAGCTGACCAGTTGTTGCATCATGTACATGATTCGATCAAGCACGAAGCCGACGAAACCAATGGTGTAGACCGCCACCATGATGCGCCCGAGCGAGTTGGAGCTGCCGTTCTGGAATTCGTCCCAGACAAACTTGCCCAGACCGGGGTTTTGCGCCAGCATTTCGGCCGCGATCAGCACCATCCAGCCCACTCCGAGGGACAGGCGCAGGCCGGTAAAAATCAGCTCAAGCGACGATGGCAGGACGATCTTCATGACCTTGGTGTACCAGGGCAGGCGCAGCACTTTGGACACGTTGATCAAGTCCTTGTCGATCGACGAGACACCGAGCGAGGTGTTGATCAGGGTTGGCCACAGCGAACAGAGCGTCACGGTAATGGCGGAGGTGATGAACGACTTGTCGAACCAGGCGCCATCGGAAGTGGTGTAGACCGCGCTGACGATCAGGGTGACGATAGGCAGCCAGGCCAGTGGTGACACCGGACGGTAGACCTGGATCAGCGGGTTCAGCGCAAGCTGCATGGTTGGCGAGAGGCCACACAGGATGCCCACCGGAACGGCGATGAAGGTCGCCAGCCAAAAGCCCGTGAACACCGTGTACAGGCTGGTAACGATCTGGTCGAAGAAGGTCGGTTTACCGGTCCATTTGCGAATCGTGATATCGGCCTTCGGATCTTCGGCCAGCGCCTTCGCGACGCGTTCCTGTTGGCGCTCATAGAAGCGTTTCTGTTTCTCGCGTTCACTGTGGTGCTCTTCGATCAGCCCCTTCGCTTCGGCGTAAACGTTGAGCGGCCCGGGCAGCGTGCCAAGGCTGGTATGCACGCCCTGCGCCAGAACGTGCCAGACGACCAGGAAGAGACAAAATGCCACAACCGGAATGCCGATCTGGCGCAGGATGTCTTTCAGTTGATACAGCGGATCCTCGCCCGCCAGCAGTCGCACGAATGGAACAAACCAGGTCATGCCCGTCTTGTTCAGAATATTTACCGTTTGGTTCAGCATGTCAATTCACCTCAAAGCCCGACAGCACAATTTGATGTTCAACGAAACTACTTCACCGTGTCCTTGCCCTTGAGGCCGATCTTCATGCTGTCGATATAGGCATTGGGCTTGGTTGCGTCGTACACCAAGCCGTCAATAAAGTCTTTCTTGGGCGGCTTGAATCCGGTTTCCTTGGCGAAATCAGGAAAGTCCGAGGCCTTCATCTTGCCCTCGGCGATCAACTCCTTGGCGGCACTGGCGTAGATGTCAGGACGATAGACCTTCTTCGCCATGTCAAGATACCAGGAGTCCGGCTTGTACTCGGGGATCTGGCCCCAGCGGCGCATCTGTGTCAGGTACCAGACTGCATCAGAGTAGTAAGGATAGGTGGCGTTGTAGCGGAAGAAAACGTTGAAGTCCGGTACCTGGCGCACATCGCCCTTTTCGTATTCGAAGGTGCCGATCATGCTGTTGGCAATGACCTTGTAGTCGGCACCGACATAGTTGGGTCTGGAGATGATCTTCGCCGCTTCCTGGCGGTTCTTGTTGTTTTCGGCGTCAAGCCAATAACCCGCACGGATCAGCGCCTTGACCACGGCCTTGTGCGTAATCGGGTTCTTGTCAGCCCATTCCTTGCTGACCCCGAACACCTTCTCGGCGTTGTTTTTCTCAATCTCGTAGTCGGTGATGATAGGAGCGCCGATGCCCTTGAAAACGGCCTGCTGGTTCCACGGCTCGCCGACGCTGTAGCCGTCAATAGTGCCTGATTCCATGGTGCTTGGCATCTGCGGCGGCGGTGTCACCGAGATCAGCACATCGGCATTGATCTGACCCGCCGTATCGCCTTTGAGCGGTGCGTAATAGCCGGGGTGAATGCCGCCCGAAGCCAGCCAGTAGCGCAGCTCATAGTTGTGCGTGGAGACCGGAAACACCATTCCCATCTTGAAGGTCTTTCCCGCTTTCCTGTAGTCGTCGACCACCGCTTTGAGGTATTCAGCCTTGATCGGATGCACCGGCCTGCCATCGGCCTGTTTTGGCAGTTTCTTGTTCAGCGCGGCCATGACCGCATTGGAAACCGTGGTGGCGTTACCGTTCAGATCCATGCTGAAGGCGGTGATGATGTCCGCCTTCGTGCCGTAGCCCAGGGTTGCGCCGATCGGCTGGCCGGCAAGCATGTGTGCGCCATCGATCTCACCGGAAATGACGCGGTCCAACAGCACCTTCCAGTTGGCCTGTGCCTCCAGGGTAACGAACAGACCTTCATCCTCGAAAAATCCTTTTTCGTAAGCAATCGCCAGCGGCACCATGTCAGTGAGCTTGATGAAGCCGAACTTGAGGTCGGGCTTCTCGACTTTTGGCTTGGCCGCCAGCGCTGGCGTACTGACAGCTATCAGCGCGACGATGGCCGACGTCAGGACCCAACGGCTACAGCGCAGTGCTCGTAGCGGCCAGTCTTTCTGAGTGATATCTTGTTCCATGAAATTGCTCCTGATGGGAAAAATCCGTGCCCGGGTTTACCCGCAGACTATGCACGTTTGCCCATCTTTTGAACATCCTCCTTCGGAACGTAGCCGCATTCTGAACGGACGATGGGTCTGCCAGGCCATACGCCAAAAGAACTATGGTGATCAGCGTATCGACGTATCGACGGGTGGCGTATTGAGGAGTACATTTTACGCATCAGAGTGCGGCGCAAGCCCGTTCTCGCGGCAACGTCGCCACTCTGTGCAAGTTGAAACGAATTCTGAAAGTGACTAGACAACCATGGCCAGCGTGAGAACCTTCATTCAGGTGGCAGAGATATGGATTCCGTCCCGGGACCGACGGCGGCTGGAGTGGCACGGTGGCCTCTACGGGCCGCATGCCGAGTTTCGCGCTGT
>QYPX01000063.1 GCA_007280205.1 Comamonadaceae bacterium | reverse complement strand
GATTACCGCCTCGCCTTCGATCTGGCACCTGTCGGCCTCATTCTCTCGCGCAACCGTGTCATCGTGGACTGCAACCGGCACGTCTGCGAGATGTTCGGTGCATCACACGAGTTGCTGATCGGTGCATCGTTTCAGGTGCTGTACCCCAGCGCCATCGAGTTCGAGCGCACCGGTTCGCGCATCGCTCCCATTCTCAACCGCAGTGGCACTTACGCCGATGATCGCATCATGAAACGCGCCAATGGCGAAACCTTCTGGTGCCACGTCACCGGCAGGACGCTGAATAAAAGCACGCCGCACGAGGCCGGCATCTGGAGCTTTGAAGACTTGAGTTCGCGTCGCCCGGTCAAGGCCGAACTCACGGCGCGCGAGCGCGAGGTCGCTGCGCACCTGATGGACGGCCTGACCTCCAAGGAAATCGGCCGCTCCCTTTGCATCAGCCATCGCACGGTTGAAATTTACCGGGCCCGGCTGATGCGCAAGTACAAGGCCTCCAACACCGGCGACCTGGTACACCGTTTGATGGCCGGCGGCTAGGCTGTTGGCCGAAAGGCATTACACTGCGCGGTCGATTTTCGAATCGTCGTTTAAACAATTACCAACAAAACCCGGAGAATATTATGACCAACCGTCGCGAATTCATCGTTCAATTGAGTCTGGGCAGCAGTGTGCTGGCCGCTGGTAGCGCTTTTGCGCAGGCCGGGCCAATCAGCGCCACCGATCCCACAGCCATTGCGCTGGGCTACGTGGCCGACGCCGCCTCGGTCAACAAAGCCAAGTACCCCAAGTTCGCCGCTGACCAGAAATGCTCCAACTGTCAGCTCTACACCGGCAAGCCAGCCGATGCCAGCGGCCCCTGCGCGGTGTTTGGCAACAAACTGGTGCCGGCCAAGGCCTGGTGCAGCAGCTGGGTCAAGAAGGCTTGAGCCTACTGAAACAGTTTTTCAACTTTCAGCAGGGTTAATACACCCATCACGGCAAAGATACCGGCAGCGATGCTGTGCACCAGCTTCATCGGTATCTTTGTCGCAAATTGACTGCCCACAAAGACAGCGGGCACGTCAGCCACCAGCATACCCAGCGTTGTTCCGGCAATCACCCGCAGCGGCTCACCGTAGTGGGCCGCCAGTGCGATCGTCGCAATCTGGGTCTTGTCTCCCATTTCCGCCAGAAAGAAAGTCACCAGGGTGGCACCAAAAACACCGAGTTGTTTGGCCACCTGCGTTTCTTCCTCTTCAATTTTGTCCGGAATCATGGTCCAGGCGGCCATGCCAATAAACGACAAACCCAGCACCCAGCGCATCACGTCCGGACTGACGACCGAAGTAATCCAGGCGCCCAGAGCGCCAGCCAGGCCGTGATTGAACAGGGTCGCGATCAGAATACCGGCAATGATGGGCAGCGGCTTTTTGAAGCGCGCTGCCAGAATGAAGGCCAGCAACTGTGTCTTGTCGCCAATTTCTGCGAGCGCCACAACGCCGGTTGAGATGAGGAGAGATTCCATGCGAGACCAGGCAAAGTTGCTAATGTACCCGCGCGCCCGACCCGGGCTGCCAAAATGACGCCAGATAATGTCCCACTGACATAATCAGTTGGGGACAGAGCACGCTCACTTGGTGTAGCTTTGGTCTGTCCCACAAAGTTCAAAAAAGGAAACACCATGGACCGCTACCCTGCCCCTGAACTGAAAGACCTGCCCGAGGACATCCGCCTGCGCGTGCTTGAAGTTCAGGAAAAAGCCGGCTTTGTACCCAATGTCTTCCTGGCACTGGCCCGACGTCCGCCCGAATGGCGCGCCTTTTTTGCCTACCACGACGCCTTGATGCTGAAGGACTCCGGACTCAGCAAGGGCGACCGCGAGATGATCGTCACCAGCACCAGCGCTGCCAACAAATGCCTTTATTGCGTGGTGGCACACGGCGCCATTCTGCGCATCTACGAAAAGAAGCCGCTGGTGGCCGATCAGGTGGCAGTGAACTACCGCAAGGCCGATATCACGCCGCGTCAGCGTGCCATGCTGGACTTTGCGATGAAGGTCTGCCTGAAGTCCGACGAGATTGGCGAGGCGGATTTCGCCGCCCTGCAAGCCCACGGCTTCAACGACGAGGACGCCTGGGATATTGCCGCCATCACCGCATTCTTCGGCCTGTCCAACCGCATGGCATCGTTCAGCAACATGCTGCCCAATCCGGAGTTCTACGCCATGGGGCGCGCGCCCAAGCCCAAGACCTGAGTCCCAGCCCGGCTATCCTCGCAGCCTATGTATTCGCACCATTTCGGCCTGACGCAAGACCCGTTTTCGATCGCGCCCGATCCGCGCTACCTGTTCATGAGCGATCGCCACCGCGAGGCGCTGGCACATCTGCTCTACGGCGTTGCGGGCTCCGGCGGCAAGGCCGGCGGCAGTGGTGGTGGTTTCGTCCTGCTCACCGGTGACATCGGCACTGGCAAGACGACCATCTGCCGCTGCTTCCTGGAACAGATTCCGCAAGGCTGTCATGTTGCCTACATCTTCAACCCCAAGCTGACCGTCACCGAATTGCTGCAGTCGATCTGCGAGGAATTCCACGTCACTCTGACAGCAGCGGCACAGAACCCGCCAACGGTCAAGGATTACATTGATGCCCTCAACCACTTTCTGCTGGCCGGCCATGCCGCCGGCCAGAGCAGTGTCCTGATCATTGACGAGGGACAAAACCTCGCACCCGACGTACTTGAACAACTGCGCCTGCTCACCAATCTGGAAACCGCCGAGCGCAAGCTGCTGCAAATCGTGCTGATTGGTCAACCCGAACTGCGCACCATGCTGGCGCGGCCGGAACTCGAACAACTGGCCCAGCGTGTGATCGCCCGTTTTCACCTGGATGCCCTGACTGCCGCCGAGAGCGCGCAGTACATCGCGCACCGACTGGCCGTGGCTGGCCTCACGGGTCCGTCGCCGTTCGAGAGCAGCGCCTTGCAGCGTCTGCACCGCCTGACCCATGGCGTACCGCGCCGGATCAATCTGCTGTGCGGTCGTGCCCTGCTGGGCGCCTGGGCGCATGGTCAGCACCAGGTTGATCGCGCTGTGCTGGACCAAGCAGCAGCCGAAGTGTTTGGCACCGACCCGGCGGCGAGGTCAGGCGGCCGTCGGTTCACCTACTACGTGCTGGGCGGTCTGACCCTGCTGGCGCTTGCTGCGCTGAGTGCCTTCCTGTTCTGGCCGGGCTTGCAGATGCGCCCGCCTGCGCCGCCCGCATCGGCCAGCGCTGCACCGACTGCGGCGTCAGCAGCGAGTCCCGCCAGCGTCGCTGTTGCAGCCCCGCTCACGCCAGCATCCGCCGCAGCCACGCCGATCGAGGCTCTTGAGCTCTTGCTGACCCAACTGCCGCCAGACATCAACCTGGCCTGGCATGCCTTGGGTGCCAACTGGAAGCTCCCCCCAGGCGATGGCGATCCCTGCCGCTCAGCAAGCGCACAAGGGCTTCAGTGCTACCGCGCCAACGGCCTTACTCTGCCGCAGCTGCGTCAGCTCAACCGTCCTGGCATTCTGACCTTGTACGCAGGCCAGGCGCCGCCCGTCCACGCAGTACTGGTGGGTCTGGGTGAACAAACCGCCACGCTGCGCCTGGCTGACGGTTTGCACAGCGTCAGACTGGTTTCCCTGGGCCGCTGGTGGCGTGGCGATTTCGCAACCTACTGGCAACCACCCGCAGACTATCGCCCCGAACTGCGCGATGGCAGCAGCGGCGGCGCCATCGAGCATCTTGCCAATCAGCTCGATCGGCTGGAAGCAGTGGCGGCGTCTTTTCCTGCGACGGGGTCCCGAATTCTCGATGCTGCCCTGCGCGAACGGGTGCTAACCTTCCAGCGCTCCCAGGGTCTCAAGGCCGATGGGCAACCCGGCCCGATGACCTTCATGCAACTCGACAGCGCCACCGGCATGAACCCGGTGCGACTGCAAACCGCGCCACGATAAGCCATGTCCTACATCCTCGATGCACTGAAGCGGGCCGACGCCGAACGCGAGCGTGGCGTCGTGCCTGGCCTGTATGCGCGCCAGCTGACCAGCGCCGGTGCAACAAAACGTACCGCGGGTAGCAAACTGATCCTGATCGCCTGCGGCACCGCGCTCCTGCTCGGTGCGATGGCAGTTGCGCTATGGCTAGGGCGAGCAGCGCCGGATTCAACGCCACGTGTCGTGCCCGATCTAACTGCGGCAAAGCCAGCACCAGCACCCGTCGTTCGTCCGCCCGAAGTCGTAGCGACGCTGCAGACCCCGGTTCAACAGCAGGCGCCAGCACTTGCCGCTACACCCCCGCCAGCGCCTGCACCAGCCGTCGCAGCAATACCGGCGACGACTGCCCCCGCTGCACCCACCCCGAAGGCCACAGCCAGCGCGCCGCCCGTGCCTGCCGCTGCCCCGCTGCTTGCTGAACTCTCAGACGATATTCGCCGTCAGATTCCCGCACTGAGCATCACCGGTGCCGTCTATTCAGACAATCCGGGTCAACGCCTGCTGCTGGTCAATAACCAGGTCCTGCCACAAGGCAGTTTGGCGGCGCCGGAAGTAACGCTCGAAGTCATCGGTACCAAGAGCTCCACCTTCAGCTTTCGTGGCAACCGGTTCCGGTTGCAGCATTAACTTCGCCGACCGATCAGCTAACGATCTGGCGCATCCAGTCGGGTAGGGTCTTGGCCTTTTGATTCGGAAAATCAACCCAGATCGTGGTGGCACCACCAGCGGCATAAATCACGCCGGGCTCGTCAGCCCTTTCCATCGTGCCCCAGGTCTCGAAGGTGGTGCGCTCCGGGTCGCTCACATACATCTTCATCAGCACTTGCCCCGGGTACTCCAGCTGTTTGTAGAAATTGCAGAAGGCGTTGACGATCACAGGGCCTTCGCCCTGAGTGTCGGGCTTGCAGCCGATAGACTGCATCCAGTCGATGCGACAGGTCTCCAGGTAGCGGAAATAGGTCGTGTTATTGACATGATTCATGGCATCCATATCGCCCCAGCGAATAGGAATCTGCATCTCGAACACCAGTTTCTTGCGATCCGGAATTTCAATCTTCATCTGTGTAAGCCCTGGTGCCGGAGCTTCTGCTCCCCTTCAGGCGGCAAAGCCATCGTCGGCTGCAATCACGGCGCCATTGATGAAGTGGCTTTCGTTGGAACACAACATGACCAGCAGCGCGTCCAGATCCTTGACCTGGCCAACGCGCTTGCGCGGCAACATCTGCATCAATTTCTTGCCCTGCTCCGTTTGCCAATGCCGGTGGTTGATCTCTGTATCAATGTAACCAGGGCAAATGGCGTTGACGTTGATGCCAAACTTGCCCCACTCCAGCGCCATCGCCTTGGTCATCTGGATGACTGCCGCCTTGCTCATGCAATAGACGCCAATTTGCGGCAGCACCCGCAAACCCGCCATCGACGCGATATTGACAATGCGGCCCCCGGTGTAGGTGCCGGGCGCCGCCCCCTTGGCGCGCGCCAGCATGCGCTTGCCAACCTCCTGCGCAACAAAAAACGCCCCCTTGACGTTGGTGTTGAACATGAAGTCATAGTCCTCTTCGGCCACATCCTGGATTCGCTGCGTCGTGCTGACGCCCGAGTTGTTGATCAGGATGTCAATCGAGCCGACTTCGGTTTCCGCATGGGCCACTGCCGACTTGATGGAATCCAGACTGGTCACATCGAGCTCTGTCACATGGGCGTCACCGCCCTCGGCCTCGATCTGGGCGCGCAGATCCTTGAGCCGGTCCATGCGCCGACTCGCCAGCACAACAGCCGCGCCGGCACTCGACAGCGTGCGGGCGAACTGGGCACCCAGGCCACTGGAGGCGCCGGTAATAAAGGCCACCCGGCCCGAGAGATCCATGCTGTAAGCCATTTGAAAAGCCTCCAAGAGTAGAAGAAACGATCGTTCGATTATGTCGATTGAACGCATAAAATCAGTCTCGCGTTCGACAATCAACGGCCGTGGACCTGTTGCCAGGACCATGCTGCCATTATCAGATGAGTTAAACCATGACCAATCAGGAAATTCTGAATCAGTTCGGCCCACGTGAAGCGATGGAGTATGACGTTGTCGTTGTCGGTGGCGGCCCCGGTGGACTCTGCACTGCCATTCGTTTGAAGCAACTGGCTGCTGAAAAGGGGCAGGACATCTCGGTTGTCGTGCTGGAAAAAGGCGCAGAACCAGGGGCCCACATTCTGTCCGGTGCGGTACTGGATCCGATCGCCCTCAATGAACTGTTTCCCGACTGGAAGGCGCTGGGCGCGCCACTGAACCAGCCAGTGACCGACGAAGCGATGATGTTTCTGAGTGAGACCACGGGCTACCGCACACCGAACTTCCTGCTGCCCCAATGCAGCCAGAACCACGGCAATTACGTCATCAGTCTGGGTGCCTTGACGCGCTGGCTGGCAACCCAGGCCGAGGGGCTTGGCGTGGAGATTTTTCCGGGTTTTACGGCGGCTGAAGTCCTTTACACCGAAGCGGGTGCCGTCAAAGGCGTCGCCACCGGCAATCTGGGTGTGCAGAAGAACGGCGAGCCGGGTGAGAACTTCCAGATCGGCATGGAGTTGCTGGCCAAGTACACCATCTTTGCCGAAGGTTCGCGCGGCCACCTCGGTCGTCAGCTGATTGCGAAATTCAAGCTTGACGAAGGCTGCGACCCGCAGTCCTACGGTCTGGGCATCAAGGAACTGTGGGAAATCGACCCGGCGCGGCATGAGCCGGGCCTGGTGGTGCACACGGCCGGCTGGCCGATGAACGACAGCACTTACGGCGGCTCCTTCCTGTACCACCTGGAAGACAACAAGATCGCCATGGGATTCATCACCGGCCTGAACTACGCCAACCCCTACCTGAGTCCGTTTGAGGAATTCCAGCGCTGGAAGACGCACCCCAATATCCGCTATTACCTGGAAGGCGAAGACAAAGGTCTGAAGCCAGCCAAGCGTCTGGCCTACGGCGCGCGCGCCATCACCGCTGGCGGCATCATGTCTTTGCCCAAGACCGTGTTTGCTGGTGGCGCCCTGATAGGCTGTGATGCGGGCTTCCTGAACGTCAGCCGCATCAAGGGCAGCCACACCGCGATGAAGTCCGGCATGCTGGCCGCCGAGGCGGCGTATGAAGCCGTCACCGGCGGGCGCCAGCACGATGAATTGAGCGCCTATCCGCAAGCCTTCCGTGGCAGCTGGCTCTACACGGAGTTGAACAAATCCCGCAACTTCAAGGCCTGGTTCAAGTATGGCCTGACTGTGGGCTCGCTGATGAATGGTTTCGAGCAGTTTGGTCTGAAGGGCCATATGCCGTGGACCCTCCATCGTGACAAGCCCGATCACGCCTATCTCAAGCCGGCAGCCGAGTGCAAGCCCATCGACTACCCCAAGCCCGATGGCAAGCTGAGCTTTGACCGCCTCTCCAGCGTCTACATCAGCAACGTCAATCATGAAGAGAATCAGCCGGCGCACCTGACTCTGAAGGACGATTCGGTCCCGGTGGCCATCAACCTGGCCAAGTTTGCCGGTCCCGAGCAGCGTTACTGCCCGGCTGGCGTTTATGAGTTCATGAAGAACGATGACGGCACCGATCGCCTGCAAATCAATGCCGCCAACTGCGTGCACTGCAAGACCTGTGACATCAAGGACCCGACGCAAAACATCGTCTGGGTCACACCCGAGGGCGGTGGTGGTCCCAATTACGCCGGCATGTAAACCATGCAGATCGTCATTACCGGCGGCGCCGGTTTCCTCGGCGTTCGCCTGGCGCGCACCCTGCTTGGGCTCGGACAGCTGGCACGGGCCGGCGCTGCGCCCTCCCCCCTGACCCGGCTGACGCTGGTAGACCGCGTCGCTCCGCCGCAAGAACTCCTTAGCGACCCACGCGTCACGGCGCTAACCGGTGATCTCAATGCGCTGCTGCAGGACGAGGCTGGCAGATCGGCGATGCTCCAGGCACAGACTGCCATCATTTTTCATCTGGCGGCCGCGGTCAGTGGCGAATGCGAGGCAGATTTCGATCTTGGCATGCGCAGCAACCTGGATGCCACGCGCGCTCTGCTCGACGCCTGCCGTGCGCTGAACAGCCGACCCATGCTGGTGTTTGCCAGTTCGCTCGCCGTCTTCGGCAACTCGCCTGAGCAGCCTCTGCCTGAGACGATCGAAGACAACACCCTGCCAACACCGCAGAACAGCTACGGCTGTCAAAAATTCATGGCGGAGCAACTGGTGGCCGACTGCACCCGCAAGGGCTTCATTCAGGGACGCAATGTGCGGCTCATGACGGTCAGCGTGCGCCCGGGCAAACCCAACGGCGCGGCATCCAGCTTTTTGAGCGGCATGATCCGCGAACCGCTGGCCGGCGTGCGCGCCGTCTGCCCGGTACCACCGGAGACCGCTGTCGCCTTGTCCTCACCGGCACGCACCATCGAAGGCCTGCTCTGCGCCGCGCAAACTTCAGACGCTGATTGGGGAGCACGCAGCGCCGTCAATCTGCCATCCATCCAGACCACGGCCGGGGCCATGGCCGAGGCACTGGGCCGCGTTGCCGGCCAGGCTGCGACCGACCTGATTGACTGGACACCTGATCCGGCGATCGCCCGAATTGTTACCAACTGGCCGGCGCAGATTCGCGCGACACGCGCTACGCAACTTGGTTTGCTGGCCGACACCGATTTCGAGGCCATCATTCGCGACTATGTGCGCGAAAACCCCAATGCTGTCAAGCTCCCTACCTCTGCATAATGCAGGGTTGATTAATTTAAGGACCCCCATGAAGCTTTCCAAGTTATTTTTGAGCCTGGCGCTGGCCGCCGGTCTGGTCGCCTCGGCGGCGGCACAGACCAAGATGAAGATCAGCATCTCGACCGCTCAGAATTCACATCAGGGCGTGGCGATTGACGTCTTCGCCAAGGAAATCGAGAAGCGCACGGCCGGACGCTACAAGATCGAGACCTTTTACAACGCGTCACTCGGTAGCGAGCGCGAGTCCATTGAATCGGTTCAACTCGGCACGCAGGAGTTGACTTTCTCCTCGACCGGCCCGGTGCCGAATTTTGTGCCCGACGCCAAGATTCTTGACATCCCCTTCCTGTTCCGCGACAAGGCGCATGCCCGCGCCGTGCTGGACGGCCCCATCGGGCAGGAAATGCTGGGCAAATTTGACTCCAAAGGCTTCAAGGCGCTTTCCTGGGCCGAGAACGGCTTTCGCCACATGACTAACAGCAAGCGCGCTGTGAACAGTCCGGACGACCTCAAGGGTCTGAAGATGCGCACCATGGAAAACCCGGTGCACGTGGCAGCCTACAAGGGTTTTGGCATTGTGACCACACCGATGGCTTTCGCCGAAGTCTTCACCGCGCTGCAGCAAGGCACGGTTGATGGTCAGGAAAATCCGCTGTCGGTCATCATGTCCGCCAAGTTTGATCAGGTACAAAAGCACCTGAGCCTGACCGGCCACGTCTATTCACCCTGCATCTTCCTGATGAACAAGGCTTCTTTTGACAAGCTCTCGGCAGCCGACAAGCAGGCTTTCCTGGACGCCGCCAAGGAAGGCACCAAAGCGAATCGTGCGCGCGTTGATACCGATGACGCCAGTGGCGTAGCGGACCTGCGCGCCAAGGGCATGAGCGTGGTCGACAACCTCGACAAAGCAAAGTTTGTTTCCGCGCTCGGCCCGGTGAATGCCGAGTTCGAGAAACAGTTTGGCAAAGCCAACATCGACAAGATTCGTAATTTCAAATAAGCGTCCATAACGCGCGACGCTACTGATCCGGTAGCCATCAACGCCCGCCGAGCACAACCGACGGGCGTTTTTTATTCCTGCACCAAGGGATTGCCCATGAAGAAGACCTTTCTCGCCATCGAGCACTACTGCACAGGCTTTGCCATGCTGGTGGCCTGCGCCATGATGAGTCTGGCGGCCAGCCTGGGCCTGTTCCAGATCGTCATGCGTTTTGTGTTCGAGGAGCCGGCTGAATGGACCGAGGTGTTGATCCGCTTCAGCCTGATCTGGATGGTCTTCATGGGCATACCGGCAGCTTTTCGCCTTGGTTCCATGGTCAGCGTCGACGTGGTTTACCGCTGGAGCCCACCGCGCATCAAGCGCGCACTGGACTGGTTTGTCAGTGCAGCGGCACTCTCGCTGATTCTGATCATCATCTGGTGGGGCTGGGACTATGCGCAGCGCGGACGCGTCCAGACCGTGATTGGCCTGGAGAATGTGACCATGTTCTGGGCCTATCTGGCGCTGCCCGTGGGTGGCGTCTTTTCCATCATCGGCATCATCGGCAATCTGATCGATCCGCAGCGCCTTGAACTGGAGACCGCACAATGACCATCGTCATGCTCACGACCATGGTGTTGTGCTTTGCGCTCACCGTCTCGGTTGCCGTCTCCATCGGTCTGGCGTCCATTCTGGGCATTCAGGCCAGCAACGCCCACATGCTGATTTCCGTCAAGGAAATGTTCAATGCGATGAACAAATTTCCCTTGGCGGCGATTCCCTTCTTTATCCTGGCCGGCAACATCATGGAAACCGGAGGCATTTCGCGCCGTCTGGTTGAATTTGCCAAGAGCATTGTTGGCGGTGTGCAGGGTGGCTTGCCCATGGCGTGTGTGCTGACCTGCATGATTTTTGGCGCCGTCTCCGGCTCCTCAGTGGCGACCACCTTTGCCATCGGCACGGTGCTGATCCCGGCCCTCATCAAGCACGGTTATCCGGTCACCTATGCCGCCGCCCTGCAGGCCACCAGCGCCGAACTGGGCGTCATCATTCCGCCCTCGATCCCGATGATTCTGTACGGCGTCAGCGCCGAGGTGTCGATTGGCGAGTTGTTTATTTCAGGCTTTGGCCCCGGCATCCTGATTGGTGGCGCGCTGATGCTTTTTGTTTTCATCAAATGCCGTGTCATGGGCTGGGGCAAGAACGACGGTGATAGTCGTCTGAGTTTTGGCAAAGCCAGTCTGCAAGCCGGTTGGGCGCTGCTGATGCCGGTCATCATTCTGGGCGGCATTTACGGCGGCGTCTTCACCCCGACCGAGGCCTCGGCCGTGGCGGTGTTCTACGCGCTGGCGGTGGGCATGCTGATCTACCGCGAAATCAAGATCAAGGATCTGTTCATCATCCTGCGCAAGTCGGTCATGTCCAGCGCGGTGATCATGTTCATCATTGCCAATGCCGGACTGTTTGCCTTTCTCATCACCCGCGCCGGTGTGCCCGATGCGATTGGTCACTGGTTGCAGGAAGTGCTCCGGTCGCCCGCCTACTTTTTGCTGGGTGTCAACGCCGCGCTGTTCCTGATCGGCATGTTCATCGAGACCAGCGCTGCCATCATCGTGCTCGCGCCGATTCTGGCGCCAGTGGCCATGCACTTTGGCATCGATCCGGTGCACTTTGGTCTGGTCATGGTGGTCAATCTGGCGCTCGGCATGATCACGCCACCCTTTGGCGTGAACCTGTTTGCCGCCTGCACGGTCGCACGAATTTCGCTGGACCGCATCATCAAGGACCTGGTTCCCTTTGTGCTGGTGGTGCTGGCCTGTCTGATGGTCATCACCTATGTGCCAGCCATCTCGCTGACCTTGCGCGATCTGGTTTACGCGAAATAGTAGAATCGGCGCTGTCAGGAGAGAGCACTTGTTCACAAGTGCCGCCGAAGGCGCAGGAGACCGCAATAGCGGACTGTGAACGCTCAGGCAAAAGGACTGACACACGTTTTGCAAAAAACGTTTTCCCACTGGAGAGAGGCAGCATCCAATGCTGCCCACCGAAGGAGCAACCCTGCATCGTCAGGCGAATCTCTCAGGTAAAGCGGACAGCGGGGGGTAGCCCATGACTTCGGTTATGGACAATGAGATGAACCCCTTGCCTGTACTGGAGTCCGCTGATGACGATTTCGCCTGAACCCCTTCTGAAGACACCGCTGAACGATCTGCATGTATCGCTCGGTGCCCGCATGGTGCCCTTTGCCGGTTATTCGATGCCGGTGCAATATCCGGCTGGATTGATGGCCGAGCACCACCACACGCGCAACGCCGCCGGTCTGTTTGACGTTTCCCACATGGGCCAGTTGCGTCTGGTCGGGGCCGACGCCGCAGCCGCTTTCGAGAGCCTCATTCCGGTCGACGTGATCGATCTGCCGGTGGGCAAGCAGCGCTACGGCCTGCTCCTCAACGATGAAGGCGGGATCATCGACGACCTGATGTTCTTCCAGCGCGAGGCTGACATGAGCGACGCCGGGCCGCCCCAAGGCGCGAAGGCCCCCTCGGGGGGCAGCGAGCCACATGCAATGGGCGAGCGTGGGGGCGACATCTTCGTGATCGTCAACGGCGCCTGCAAGGTTGGCGACATAGCGCACATCCAGGCCAGGATAGGTGCACGTTGCCAGGTCATCCCGATGCCCGAACGTGCGCTGCTGGCGCTGCAGGGGCCGCAAGCCGTCACAGCCCTGTCGCGCCTGGCGCCCGGCGTGGAAAAGCTGGTCTTCATGACCGGCGGCCGTTTCACGGTACAAGCCGGCACGCAGCGCATTGAGGTCTTTCTGACCCGCAGCGGCTACACCGGCGAGGATGGTTTTGAAATCTCGGTGCATGAATCAGACGCCGAGGCTCTGGCCAAAGCCCTGCTGGCGCAGCCCGAGGTCAAACCCATCGGCCTGGGCGCACGCAATTCGCTGCGTCTGGAAGCTGGTTTGCCGCTCTATGGCAACGACATTGACAACAGCACGACACCAGTCGAAGCAGGTCTGAACTGGGCCATGCAAAAAGTGCGGCGCACCGACGGCGCACGCGCTGGGGGCTTTCCGGGAGCCGAAAAAATACTTGGTCAACTGGCAACCGGTGCCGCCGGGCTGCAACGCAAACGCGTCGGCCTGCTGGCGCTGGAGCGAATTCCGGTGCGCGACCACAGCGAACTGCAGGACATGAACGGGCAGAAAATCGGCGAAGTGACAAGCGGGCTGTTCGGTCCCACCATCGACAAACCGATCGCCATGGGCTATGTGCCGCCGGCCTTCGCCGCTGTGAGCACGCGCATCAACGCCATCGTGCGCGGCAAATCCGTACCGATGGAAGTGGTTGCCATGCCCTTTGTGCCGACTCGTTACTTCCGCGGTTGAGCAATGGCTGAGCCTGTTCGCGCTAGCCTTGTCATTGCGGGCCTGCCCCGCAATGCATGGATCCCGGGTCAAGCCCGGGATGACAGACTGTGCTGGCATGACAGACTGCGCTGGCATGACAGACTGTGCTGGCATGACAGACTGTGCCGGCATGACAGACTGTGCCGGCATGACAACCCATAGAACAGAATTTGCTTTAACCACGATTACTGACCCTGGCCTTATTTTTTTGGAGAATCTCATGACGATCAAATACACACCGGACCACGAATGGCTCAAGATTGAGGGCGACACGGCCACCGTTGGCATCACCCACCACGCGCAGGATGCACTGGGCGACGTGGTGTTTGTTGAACTGCCGGAAGTCGGCAAGACCTTCGCCGCCAAAGACATTGCCGGCGTCGTGGAATCCGTCAAGGCGGCGGCCGACGTCTACATGCCCGCCAGCGGCGAAATCCTGGAAGTCAACGAAGCCTTGCGCTCCGATCCGTCGCTGGCCAACTCCGATCCGCTGGGTGCCGGCTGGTTCTTCAAGGTCAAGCTGTCGAATCCGGGCGAACTCGACGCGCTGATGGATGAGACCAGTTACAGCGCCTTTTCTGCCGCTTGAGCGCCCGAGTCCGTCACTGCGAGGAGCGCAGCGACCTGGCAGTCCATGCATGGATTGCTTCGCTGCGCTCGGAATGACGAAATCAGATTCACTTTTACCCCCCAGCTCTTAGGTCACTTTCATGTCCATCTCGTCCAGCACCCCACTCACCGAGTTAGAAAACCCGTCGGAATTCATCGCGCGCCACATCGGAGTCAGCGACGCCGATGAAGCCCTGATGCTCAAGGCCATGGGCGCTGCTTCGCGTCGTGAACTGATTGACGGCATCGTGCCGCGCTCGATCGCTCGCAGCCAGGCGATGGCGATTCCAGCCGCAGTGACCGAAGCCGCGGCGCTGGCGGAACTCAAGGCCATGGCAGCGAAGAACAAGATCCTCAAAAGCTATATCGGTCAGGGCTATTACGACACGCACACGCCTGGCGTGATCCTGCGCAACATCCTGGAAAACCCGGCCTGGTACACCGCCTACACGCCGTATCAGGCCGAAATCAGCCAAGGTCGCATGGAAGCACTGGTGAACTTCCAGACCATGATTACCGACCTGACAGCGCTGCCCATGGCCAATGCCTCGATGCTGGATGAGGCCACCGCCGCCGCTGAAGCCATGACGCTGGCGCGGCGCTCAGTCAAGGCTAAAGGCCAGACCTTCATCGTCTCGGGTGACTGTCATCCGCAAACCATCGAAGTCATCCAGACACGGGCTGCGCCCTTGGGCATCAACATCAAGATCGTGCGCTCGGCCGACGAATGGCAGAACGCGATTGCGGCGGACGACTACTTCGCTGCACTCAACCAGTACCCGGGCAGCACCGGCTGGCTGGCCGAGTGGTCGGTCTCGGCCGACGTCATCCATAGCAAGCAGGCGGCCTTCATCCTGGCCGCCGACCTGTTGGCCCTTACCCTGCTCAAACCGCCGGGTGAGATGGGCGTCGACATTGCGGTCGGCACCACGCAGCGCTTTGGCATGCCCATGGGCAACGGGGGGCCGCACGCCGCCTACCTTGCCTGCCGCGACGAATTCAAGCGCTCCATGCCGGGGCGCCTGGTTGGCGTCAGCATCGATGTGCACGGCAATCCGAGCTACCGGCTGGCTCTGCAAACGCGCGAACAGCATATCCGCCGGGAAAAAGCGACATCGAACATCTGCACGGCCCAGGTCCTGCCGGCCGTTGTGGCCAGCATGTACGCGGTCTACCATGGCCCCGAAGGACTGAGGCGCATTGCCGAGCGCGTGGCGCGCTACACCGCCGTACTGGCTGCCGGACTGAAGTCCTTGGGCTGCAATCTTCTCTACGCTACCGCCTTTGACACCTTGACGGTGCAAACCGGGAGCGAATCTGCAGCGCAGGCGATTGCGCAAAAAGCGCGAGACGCCGGCGCCAACCTGCGCCTGCTGCGCAAGACCTGCGTTGGCATCTCGCTGGACGAAACCACAACGCGTGCGGACATTGAATTGCTCTGGTCCTTCTTTGCCTCTGAAAAACAGGCGCTGCCAAAGCTGGCCGATCTGCAGGACAGCGCACCGGCACTGATTCCGGCCAGCCTGCGACGCAGCAGTGCCTTTCTGACACACCCGGTTTTCAACTCACACCACTCCGAAACCGGCATGCTGCGTTACATCCGCATGCTCAGCGACAAGGACCTGGCGCTGGACCGCAGCATGATTCCGCTGGGCAGTTGCACCATGAAGCTCAACGCGACCAGCGAGATGATTCCGATCACCTGGCCTGAGTTTGCTGCGGTGCATCCGTTTGCTCCGGCCGAGCAGCAGTTGGGTTACAAGGAACTGGACGAACAGCTGCGCGCCTGGCTTTGCCAGGCCACGGGTTACGCCGGCATCAGCCTGCAACCCAACGCGGGATCGCAAGGCGAGTATGCGGGTCTGCTGACGATCCGTGCCTACCACGCCGCTCAGGGACAGGGACATCGCAATATCTGCCTGATTCCTTCGAGTGCCCACGGCACCAACCCGGCCAGCGCCCAGATGGCGGGCCTGACCGTGGTGGTGACAGCCTGCGACGCCAGCGGCAATGTCGATCTGGCCGACCTCCAGGCCAAGTGCGAGCAGCACAGCCAGAATCTGGCAGCGGTGATGATCACCTACCCGAGTACGCACGGCGTCTTTGAGACCAGCGTCAAGGAACTCTGCGCGCTGGTGCATTCGCATGGCGGCCGGGTTTACGTTGACGGCGCCAACATGAATGCGCTGGTCGGTCTGGCAGCGCCGGGCGAGTTTGGTGGCGATGTCAGTCACCTGAACCTGCACAAGACCTTCTGCATCCCCCACGGCGGTGGTGGGCCCGGTGTGGGTCCGGTCTGCGTCGTTGCCGATCTGGTTCCCTTTCTGCCAGGCCACTTGAGCGGTGGATTGCCTGGCCAGGGGGCCATCTCAGCAGCACCACTGGGCAACGCTGCAGTGTTACCCATCAGCTGGATGTACTGCCGCATGATGGGTCCCGAAGGTCTGAAGTCGGCTACCGAGGTGGCGATTCTGGCCGCCAACTACGTCAGTGCCCGGCTGAAAGACCATTACCCCACGCTCTATGCCAGCGCCAACGGGCGTGTCGCCCACGAGTGCATTCTGGATTTACGCCCTCTGAAGGAAAGCAGCGGTGGGGCCCACGGGGTTTCGGCTGAAGATGTGGCCAAGCGCCTGATGGATTACGGCTTTCATGCGCCAACGCTCAGTTTCCCGGTACCCGGCACGCTGATGGTGGAACCGACCGAGAGCGAAACACTGAGCGAATTGGATCGATTCATCGACGCCATGATCGCCATCCGTGGTGAGATTGCGAAAGTGGAACGGGGCGAGTGGCCGCAGGACAACAACCCACTGAAACACGCGCCGCATACCGCAGCTTCCCTGCTGGGTGAGACCTGGGAGCGCCCCTACTCACGTGAAGTCGGCGCCTTCCCTCTGGCGAGCTTGAAGCAGGTCAAATACTGGCCGCCCATCGGTCGGGTCGATAACGTCTACGGCGACCGCAACCTGTTCTGTTCCTGTGTGCCGACAGGCGACGCTGCAAGCTAGGATATTGCCAACGATAATCGGGAGGTTCAGTCCCCTCTGCAGGGATCGAACCCTTTAACTTCAGGAGCAAGAAATGGCAAAAGGTCAACAAAGCAACAAGATGGTCAAAAAACCGAAAAAGGACACGGCGCCACCGAAGCCGGTGTCTCCTGACGCGGTACGCCCCACCGTCACCACCGTGGTGCCAGTACGCGGCAAACTGAAGAATGCACCTGGCAAAAACTGAGTAACGCAATCGGAACCACGAGGTGAGCGCTGAACTCACGGTGCTCTACGCGGACGATGCGCTGTTGGTGCTGGAGAAGCCTTCAGGCTTGCTGTCGGTGCCTGGACGCGGCGCTGACAAACAGGATTGCCTGAGCCTGCGCGCACAGTGGGTCTACCCCGATGCGCTGGTCGTGCACCGGCTGGATATGGCCACTTCAGGTCTGATGGTGATGGCGCGCGGCGCTCAGGCGCAGAGAGTATTGAACGCCGCCTTTGCCGCTCGCGAAGTCAACAAGCGTTATCTGGCCATCGTCGATGGCGAGTTGGCAGTCCCGGCAACGCAGTGGGGCGTCATCGATCTACCGATTGCCCTGGACTGGCCGCGCCGACCGCTGCGCGTCATTGACCATCAAAACGGTCAGCCCAGCGTGACGCGCTGGCGCCTGCTGGCGTACCAGCCGACCGAAGGCACAAGCCGGCTTGAACTTGAACCCGTGACCGGCCGCTCACACCAGCTGCGCGTGCACCTGCAGGCTTTGGGTCATTCCATCCTTGGCGACGCGCTCTACGCCTGCCCCAGAATTCAGGCCATGGCACCGCGCTTGCTGCTGCATGCGAGTTCGATCGAGCTGCAGCATCCGTTAAGCAGGACAGCCATGCGCTTTCTCAGCCCCAGCAGTTTCTAGCGCAGAAGCCGCGCTACTCAACACGCGTCACCGACACCGGCTTGAAACCAAAGTCGGCCGCCTTGCCTTTGCGAGCCCGCACCCCGCGCGCATTGTTCAGGCTGCGAATTTCCAGCGTCTCCTCGCGCTGCTTGCCACCACGCCCAATACCGTCAATGCGCACACTGCGCGTGTAGGCAGCCGCACCGGCCAGGCTGTCCTTGTCCTGCAAATCGATCAGCAGCAGGCCGCGCCCGCCGTTGCTCATCAGCTTGAGCTCGCCGATCTCGAAGCAGAGGATCCGTCCGCCGGTCGAAACACAGGCCACATGGGTCGCCGGCAACAGGGGTGCCGTGCCACCGGCTGCCACCAGCGACGGACGGCACAGCGTCTCGGGCGCATTGCAGGTGACGAAGGACTTGCCGGCCTTGAGTCTGGAGATCATGTCATCCAGCGTCGCCATAAAGCCATAGCCACCCGAACTGCTGAGCAAAAGACGGGCGTCTGCCGGCCCGGCAAAGTAATACAGCAATTGGGTACCGGTCTCCAACTCCAGCAAGCTGGTGATGGGTGCCCCGTCGCCGCGCCCGCCCGGCAGCAGGGAAACCGCCACCGAGTAGACGCGTCCGTTGCTGCCAAATGCCAGCAGGGTATCGACGGTTCTGCATTCAAAAGTGGCATACAAGCCGTCACCGGCCTTGAAGACAAAACTCGCGGCCTCATGCCCCTGCCCTTTTTGCACGCGCACCCAGCCCTTCTCGCTCACCACCACCGTCACCGGCTCATCCACCACACGGACCTCCAGAAAGGCCTTCTTCTCGGCCTGGATCAGCGTACGACGCGCGTCGGAAAAAGTCTTGGCATCACTCTCGATCTCCTTGATCATGAGTCGGCGCAGGGCCGCCGGACTGGCCAGAATCTCCTGTAGCTTTTCCTGCTCCTGGCGCAGTGCCAAGAGTTCCTGCTCGATCTTGATGGCTTCGGGCCTAGCCAACTGGCGCAGCCGGATTTCCAGAATGTCCTCGGCCTGGCGCTCCGTCAATCCGAAGCGTGCCATCAGTGCAGGTTTGGGTTCATCCGACTGGCGAATGAGGGCAATGACTTCGTCGATATTGAGCAGGACCGTCTGGCGCCCTTCGAGGATATGAATCCGGTCCAGCACCTTGGCCAGCCTGTGCTTCGAGCGGCGCTCCACGGTAATTTGGCGGAACTCGGTCCACTCGAACAACATCTGCCGCAAGGACTTCTGGGTCGGCCGGCCGTCCAGGCCCACTGCCGTCAAATTGACCGGTGACGAGGTTTCCAGACTGGTGTGGGCCAGCAGCGTGGTGATGAGTTCCTGCTGCTCTATCCTGCTGGTCTTGGGCTCACACACCAGACGTACCGCCGCGTCTTTGCTGGATTCATCGCGCACCACGTCAAGCACCGCCAGCAACGTCGCCTTCAGCTGGTTCTGCTCCTGTGACACGGCCTTCTTGCCGGTCTTGACTTTGGGGTTGGTCAGCTCTTCAATTTCTTCCAGTACCCGTTGTGTGCTGACACCGGGGGGCAACTCGGTCACCACCAGTTGCCACTGACCACGCGCCAGTTCTTCGATCTTCCAGCGCGCGCGCACTTTGAGCGAGCCCCGCCCGCTACGATAGGCCTCGGCAATCTCCGCAGCTGTGCTGGTGATCTGCCCGCCGCCCGGATAGTCTGGTGCCGGTATCAACTCCAGCAACTCTTCATGGCTGAGCTTCGGGTTCTTGATCAAAGCAATGCAGGCATCGGCCACTTCGCGCAAATTGTG
>QYPX01000164.1 GCA_007280205.1 Comamonadaceae bacterium | reverse complement strand
CTTTGAAGTCAAACCTATGCGTGTGGGTCGGGGAAGTGTTTTGAGAGGCTTCGAGTGCGCGACCCGACAAACCGGAGTCTTCGGTAATTTCAGGATGGTCGGCCCACCTTGTCCCTTATTACTTTGCGCTGTTGTGCAATGTTCATCTGAATTTCCTTCCTCTCGCCTCTTCGGCAAGAGTATCAAAATGTCAGATTAAGTCTTGACTAGTACACCTAAAGATTGGTGGCAAAGGCGACCAGATCAGTTTTGTTGCCGCCCCTCAAACGGCAGCTGCTTTGCTACTTTCTCACTGCCTACCTTGGAGTCATGCACAGTTATTGTTGCCAGAATTGTCCATACTGCTCCATCAATTCGGGGGCTATGTAGCTGACGCGGTGCTCGTCGTCAAGCGTAATTAACCCCCGATCATAGGCGCGGTGAATATCAACGCGCAGTGGGATTCCATCGTCGCCGGTATTGTCGCCCTCTTCCCAAACGCGCCCATCAAGGTGCGCGGCTTCAAGTAGTGCTTCCACTTTGCACTTTGTGACTATGCACTGTTTGCCGTGCCGAGCGAACACGTCATTTCGGAACACTTGCTGCTGGAGTCGCTGCTTGACCTGAGACATTTTGAACGCGGGGCCAGTCCGTGCCGAACCAAGTGTGTCATCGTTGGTCGCTGCGTCAGTGGCTGGGGAATCGAGATATGAGTAGATGACGGCGCCGTTTTTCTTGAGGGTATTCTTCAGTTTCGCTTGTTGGGGATCTTTGAAATTCAGGTCGATAACATCAAAACACTGCGACTCACCGACGATTATCGAGAATGTGCCGCCACCCTCATCTATCACTCCGAGGTAATCACCTATCCAAAGCATCTTGTTGCGTTCGACGAAGTGCAGAGAAAACCCAGCACCGGGTGTGACGCGTGAAGGCTGTCCAAGCCAGAAGCCATCGAGCATTTGGCCGCGATGGCGCGGTCGAGGGCGGTAATTGTTTTCGCTATTTGGATGCTTGTTTTTCGTGATCACGGCGGGAACGCCAAACGATTCGATCAGTACCAACAAGTCCGCAGCAGTTATCTCGGTAGGTTGCATAACGTGAATTAGTGGTTTTGGTTGATGTTAGGGTGGATTCATTGCCAATATCGGACCAGTCTGCGAAGCTCGCAGGTTTAGTAGGCTAGTATCCGATCAGGTCGAGGTCCAACAAAAGCGTTGCGGCCGTGAGTTAACGCAAGTTCACTGTGATAGATCACGATGACGGTCCCTCCGGCGCCGGATTCTCGGTCAACTGTTGGTAAGCAGTTTTGAGTCTAACCGCCGCCTCCGAAACTGCGCTCAACGCGGGCGAAACGCCATCATTAAATTTGCCGCTTGCTTTATCCCAAACGTCACGAACGGAAAAGACTGTTTGGTACTTGTTTTTGACCCTATCAAATCCCCTCCAGTTACCAGTGCTATCGCCCTTTTCCAACTTCCCAAGCGTATTCCAAAGCTGATTGCGAAATCGCTGTCCCTCGTCTGAACTCTCACCGTCAAACGCACTGAACGTCAGCTTCATTGAAGGCTCGCTACCGCGACGATTGATTACCTCGAAGTAAACCAGGGGTCCCACTTGGCTTGGATCTTCAGAATACAGTTTTGGGCACTCAGTCTTGCTGAGGGCCTCCGGCATGAATGGAATATATGTCCGATTATTGCCAAAGACGGTGAATTTGGCTTGGCTAAGCTGCTCCCTTATAGCTCTTGCCCGCCTTGTTATCTCATCCTCAAAGCATGACGTCAAATGCGCCAAGAGGTTGGAGTGTCTTTGTTGAATTGCCTTTAAATTATTGTCCGTCGTCGCAACATTGGTCTTAATCTTAGCGAGGCTCTCGATAGCCGTCGGATGCTTGTTAAGAAGTTCCTGAGTAAGTTTCTCAACTCGATCCCCTGGCAATGAATAGATGGCCAGAAGCGATTTGACATAGGACTGCACGAAATGTTGCTGCGGAACCCCCATGGTAGACCTGAGGAAATCTGATGACACTATCGCCGAGAGAGGAGTCAGAACGCAGTCTTGCCAAAGTACATTCGTCCAAAAATTGCCGTCGTTAGGGGGGTCGTCATCCAATGTGAGATATAGCAGAATTGGCGGTTTTGACGTGGTGGTTTTGATTTCGCCTTCGCCATTGTTGACTGTGACGTTTGCGCTGAATCTGGCTCTTGGTCCCAGACGTTCACGATACTCCTGAAGTTGCCGCGTACCCTGCCCAGAGTCGATCTTCGCTTCGATGGCGATTCGAAATTTTGAGTGCTCTATCAGGATATCAAGGGACAAATTATTGCCGTTGCCCTTGCGACCTCTGTCTCCTGCGTCCATCATCGTGTCCGGCAAAGGTAGAGGGAATTCTCGATGAACCGCTAGTCCCCCGTCTTCACCCAACAAGTGCGGCAGGATGCTTTCCAACTCAGCCTCGGATAACGTACTTCGAAGGAACATCCTTAGAAACGCGTCGCCGAGGCCGTGGTTTGCCTTTGGATCCAGCAACCATGCTAGGGTGTTTGTGTGACGAATCTCATATCCTGCAATTTTCAAGACCGTAAAAGGGTTGAAGGATTGGAGTTCAAGTTCGAGTTCGATCGCCTGCGGGTCGGTAACTAACTGGCAGAGAGCAGCAATGTCATTATTGCCTGTCTGCGAAACGTTGTTTGACATCACGTGCCTCAAATCTGGTTGCACACTATTTTGTCGTCAGCACAAGACTTTCAACCCCCACTGGAGCGGAGGGTCTCGAGTGAAGCCCATTCTAAGCGCGGGTGAGCCTTGGTTGGCAGAATGACACACGAGTTGGCAAGCCACGGTGATCTGCGTGTGAGCTACATCAGGATGTTGGCGATTGCGGCAATGCCGAGAGTAAGAATGTCCTCATTCAAAAGCTGCCACCACCCGAGCGCATCCGCATCGTGGCCAATAGGCTATCGACGGATGGATTGGTATTTCTTTGTGCGACAACCGATGTCGCAAGCAAGTTGCACAATTCAATATCGCGGCTGAAAAGGCATCTGCTTGCTACCGCATGCGGGTTGCCGGGCAGGCTCGGGTTGAAACATTAGCAATCATGGAGGTTCTTATGGCGCTCACGCACAGCGACTTTTTGTTGACGGATGAGGAATTGAACGAGATCAATCGCTATTTCAGCGCAAAGGCGGAGTCTCATGCCGCGGCGGGTGAGGATGCTCCCCAGAGTGTCGGCGTTACTTTTGAATTCATGCCCGCATTTGGCCGGACCGTCACAGCACGCTTTGACGGTGAGTTGAATGGTCGGGTGATTTCTGATGAATCCGAGGTTCAAACATCTGACTCAAAGAATGGTGATACGCACAGCGACTCCATTGCCGAAAGTGGCCACGAGCGCCTCGCCAAACATGGGTTCTTCATATCTGACGATATCAAGGGCAGCCCAGAGGCTGATGAACTCGCCAGGACCTTCGCAGACCTGATCAAGTCGATGCAGGAAGGCAAGACGGACAAGGGTTAAGAGCCGGTGGCACGTCAAGCGAATCGACGCTAAACCGTTCGAATCGACCATCAAAGACCGCCATATCAACCAGTGCCGCTTCCAACTTCTGCGCCCATACGCCTCCAGCGACGGCACTCCAAGCATTCGCTTCTGGATCAAACTTGAAGCCAAGCGCCATCAATGCGTGCCCGCTTTCTACACCTGGATTCGGCACCCAAAAGCGGTACTGAGGCGAACGGGCAGATGCCAGTAGCGCCGCAAATCCGGTATGACCCGATACGGGCAAAGGTCTGCCTAGGATTTCGATCAGGGCACGGCAGTCGTCAGCAGGCGTGCCGCTGCTGACTGTAAGCTTGTAAACCGAGAGCAGGTGGTCAATCGAGGCCTTCGTTTGCTGCTCCGTGACGAACCATTCGATATCCCGGAGCGAGCATGCCCATTTGAATTGATCGAGGGCCGGGACATGTGGTGCGAGGAATGCCCGATCAAATGCGGCGTTATGGGCAAGCACAAGTTCGCACCCATCCAGCACCTGATCGATCCGAGCGATATCGAGTCGCTGCCCTGTAAGGTCTGCAGCACAGACACCAATGATCTCCCGCAAATCAGGGGGGATTGGCCGCGTCGGTTCGCGGTGACCCGAGTAGCTGTTGACGATCTTAAGCAGCGCACCCGTCACTCGATCCACTTCGACGCACACAACGGACAAGCCTATCAGTTCATGCTCTACGGGGTCGAGCCCAGTTGTTTCCACATCGACGACCGCCAGCCTGACGTTTGAGACCGCACTCCGTTTGACGCCTAAGTCCATCATTTATTCTCCACCCGTTTTCAACGATATGCCATCACCAACTCGCCTTAAGGCGTAGCAGTCAGTCCAGCGGCATGGCGACGCATCAGCTGCCCGTCGTTTTCTGTAAACCACAGTGCGATTTACTCGATATTCAGTGGCGTTGGCACTTCAGAAAGGTCAGCAATTGGTCTCCCTTCACAACCGTGCTTCCAGTTACGCTGGTAGTCAAGTCCACGCTCTTGTTATACGAAGCCAACAGGTTGCCGTGAACATCGTAAATGTATTTGTTAGTGGAGTTTTCATCGATGCGAGCAATGATGTTTAAGTGAGAATCTCGGATGTACATATTTGGCTTTCACAATATGGTTGAAGGTATTCCAAAGCACGCGTGCGGGGATAGGCATATGCTGTTGGTGTACGGATTGTTGTCCCTGCATGCGACGTTTTATGTCGCATCTGAATCGGACAATGCGGACTCACTGAACACACACATTCACCAGATGATTGACCGCCGGAAATTTCTCCAAGTCTGCTCGTCAGCAGTTTCGGTCGTGTCTCTCAGGGCGCCTTCACGCTCGCTGTCACTGCCTCGCCCGCTGCTGTTCTCGCCTGATGGCTCAACAGACGCCCTGCCAACAGCAATAGAAGAAGTCTTTCCCGCAGAGCGGCAAATCAAGGTCATCGGAGTCGGTGGCTACGGCTCCAACGCTGTGCACCACATGATTACGTCCGGCGTGACTGGTGTCGCATAACCCTTGAATTAGCGGACGCTGGGTTCCGCGCATCCGTAGCAGGGACGGACACGCTGTTTATAGTGGCAGGCATGGGTGGTCGCACCGGTACGCAAGTCGCCCCCGAGATGGCGCGCGTTGCGAGGAGCATGGGCATCCTCACGGTTGCCGTTGTCACCATGCCATTCAACTATGAGTTCGGCCGCAAAAGCTATGCCGGCATCGGCCTTGCCGAGCTGCAAGCAAATGTCGATTCTCTGATCGTGCTTTCAAACGATAAACTGATGGAGTCACTGGAGGATGACATCACCGAAGGCGAAGTGTTCACGCGCAGCTACGACTTGGTGAGAGCCGCCATCAGCGGGTTTGGCTAGACTTTGTTGGCGAGTCCATCGGTGGGGACGGCAACTGCCAATATCCGAATCCATCGCTCCGCACCCCCGGAAACGCCCAACAATCGATATGTGGGGATTAAAGTGGGTGAGAGTGATGGGAGGCACCAGTGGCTGCGCCGGTTGTGAAAGCAGCCAAGTTGGTGAGAGCGGAGGCGGCGGGCACACCCGCATTTGTTCCAGCGGCGGAAGTTTCCGGATGGCAGTCTGCGCAGAAGGCGCCGGTCACTCTACGGGCGTTGCTGGTGGCGTCTGCGTCCAACATCGAGGCTGGTTGAATCCGTTCGCGGAGCCATCAGACTCGCTGGGGAGCTTCTTGCCTTCCGTTTCCTGTAGGCAAGTCCACTCAATAGGTCTTTTCCTTCATTGAATCCGGTGTCGAGCTCACCCGGTGAGCCTGGGGGGCCATATCATGGGGCAATGTTAAAAACGTGCACGCTAATGGGCTGCAGACAAATGAAATTTGAGACGATGGGTTCTGTTGGGTTCCAGAGCTTCCGCTCAGCCCTGACCCTTTGTGCTCTGGCGATTCTTGCTGCATGCAGTTCGCAGCAATCCCCTAACTGCAACGACCCGTCTGTGAGTGCTGCCCTTGAGAAAAACGTCAACGAAATTGTGGAAAGTGAGTTGTCAGAGGAGATAACAGAGCCGACGTTATTGGCGAGCGCCAGAAAGGTGTTCCAGCTTCACGTCGAAGGTCTGCGCACTACTAGCATCGATCATGCCAAAAAAAGGGTAACTTGTACGGGGACTTTGGTTGCCAGTCTGAATCCATCTGCTGGCAAGGAAGATCATCAGACACGTCTGCGTAGTCTTGCCAGGAATATGGGGTTGGCGGACACGGCTAAGGTGGATGGTGCGCGGATAAGAACTGAAATTCATTTTGCGGCGGTCAGCGCCGCCGACACCCAAGCGTTGTCGGTCGGACTAACCGAGCGTAGCCCTTTGGTGCACAGGCTTGCCACCATGGCCAGAATGACGTCTCCTGAATCAGGACTGCCAATGGGCGTGATGCCGTCGAACCTGCTTGAGTTACCTGATGTCGGCACCTTGACGACTGTGCTGCTTGATCAAGTGTATGGACCCCCCGACAAGAACCTTGGCTGTCGCTTGGTCAGCGCCGGTACTGACCTCTATTGCATGGAGTTTGCACACTCAGTCATCAAGAAGACCGTAGACGGCAAACTACTTTATGCCGTAGCTACAGGCCACGCCATCAATAGCGCCCATGTCACCCCGGGCCTGGTTGAAGCGTTTATCGTTGACGACAAAGGTGGGAAGGCAAGACTGGCTGCAAAGTCCCCCCGGCTTCAAATGGGTTCATGGGGCGAGGCACCCAACAACTGGAAGTTGAAGCTGCTTGGCGCCAAGGGCAATTGGGGCTGGACGGCCCATGAACATTACCAGCAAAATGGTTTCAGCATCGATGAGACCATCTTCCTGGGGCAGCACGACGGATCGATTCACAAGCTGGCGCAGGTGCCCACAGACTATGACGATACCGGCAACTGCGAAGACAAGAAGTGCGAGCGGTCCATGTCTGCGTTCAAATCCAGCGTTCGCACTGAGTCTGTTCCATCAAATGCCGCCTTCTATCCACTCCTCGTCACAGTCAACGGGAGCTACAAAGGAAAGCAGATCAAGTCAACCACGTGGAAGCTGGTCTTAGACGAGCGCAAGCATCAGTACGATTACCCACAAGGGTGGCCACTTATCGGGCTTTTTGAATGACACCCGAGACCATCTACTACCTGCCAGGGCATGGCGGTCGCCTGGGGACGGGGCTTGGAGAAGCACTTCTGAGCCGCGGCTACAACGTTTCTGGACGGGAAACTGTTGGTGAGTTCAAGGACATTCCGTTTTCACAACAGGTCGCAATCATTGCAGAAGACCTGAAAACCCATTACTGGCATGAGGACGCGCGCGTCATTGCCAACTCGTTCGGCGCCTACCTGTTTCTGAATGCTCAGGCCCTCATGAGCCCCTATGTGGGCAAAGTCTTGTTGCTTTCACCCATCGTGGGGGAGTTTTCAAACGAAGACAACGGAATGGGGTTCATCCCTCCTCACTCCGGGCGTCTGGCGCAACTTGCAGAAAGTGGAACATACCCCGTTCCCCAGCACTGTGAAATTCACGTGGGCGAACATGACTGGCAGAGTATTCCCGGCAACGTCACAAAACTTGCGGGGCTCTTGCGGTTGAATGCAACTGTGGTGCCGGGTGAGGGACACATGCTGGACAAACGGTATGTTTCAGCCGTGCTCGATAGGTGGTTGGCGGATTGCACGAAATGTGCCATCGCCACCGAGGAGTAGGCCAGCCAGAGCAGGGCAGGGCAGGAGTCTGAGGCTGTCCTTTATACACATCTGATGTTGCCGTAGAATAGCACGGTTGTAGATT
>QYPX01000013.1 GCA_007280205.1 Comamonadaceae bacterium | reverse complement strand
GGACTGTGGCAAGCCCTTGCAGGAAGCGCTGGTGGTTGACATTCATAGCGGTGCGGACTGCATTGAATACTTCGCCGGAGCGGCGGCAATCCTGGCGGGCGCGCAGTATCCGCTGAAGAACGCGTTTGCCTACACCCGACGTGAGCCACTGGGCGTTTGCGTCGGCATCGGTGCCTGGAACTACCCACTGCAAATTGCCTGCTGGAAATCAGCGCCCGCGCTGGCAGCAGGCAACGCCATGATCTTCAAACCGTCCGAACTCACACCGGTGACCGCCTTGAAGCTGGCGGAAATTTACCTTGAAGCCGGAGTCCCGCCGGGCGTATTCAATGTATTGCAAGGTCGCGGTGCCACGGGCGCCTTGTTGACGGCGCACCCAGGAGTGGCCAAGGTGTCGGTGACAGGCTCGGTTCCGACTGGCAAGAAAGTGATGCAGGCCGCTGCGGGAACGCTCAAACGCGTGACGCTGGAATTGGGCGGGAAGTCGCCGTTGATCGTATTTGATGACGCCGACTTGGAGCAGGCCGTTGCCGCTGCCATCATTGGCAACTTTTATACGCAAGGTGAGGTTTGCACTAATGGCACCAGGGTGTTCGTGCAACGCGGTCTCGCTCAGCGCTTCCTTGCCCGACTGCACGAACGTACAACCCTGTTGCGTGTGGGCGATCCCATGGATCCGCAGACAGAGGTGGGCGCCCTCATTTCGAACGCCCACACTGCCAAGGTGATGGACTTTATCGAGAGCGGCATCGCGCAAGGCGCTACGCTGATCTGTGGTGGAAAACGCGTTGACGTCGCAGGTTTTTCGGGTGGGAATTTTGTGGCGCCGACGATCTTTTCCGAATGCACGGACGACATGCGAATTGTGCAGGAAGAAATCTTCGGCCCCGTTCTGTCCATGCTGGTCTTCGACGACGAGGCAGAAGTGATGGTCCGCGCCAACGCCACCCGCTTCGGTCTGGCCGCAGGCGTGTTTACCCGTGACGTCGCGCGCGCACACCGGGTTGCCGCCCGCCTCAAGGCAGGAATTTGCTGGATTAACAATTACAACGTGACACCGATCGAGATGCCTTTTGGTGGCGCAGGGGAATCGGGCATAGGGCATGAAAACAGCATGCTGGCAATGGAACACTACACGCAGCTGAAAACAGTCTACGTCGAACTCGGCGATGTGGCCTGCGGCTACCGTTGAGTGCCATTCATCGCGGGGGAGCGCCCCTAAATCAGATTTTGCTGAGAACCGTGATGAATGAAAAAAACATAGCAGGAGGGTGTCTCTGCGGTGGAGTCAAGTACGAAATAATAGGGAAATTAAGGGATGTAATTACCTGTCAGTGCGAACAATGCCGCAGAACCAGTGGTCACTTCGTAGCTGCAACAGCGTGTCGAAAGACCAATTTCATACTTACTGAACATCGTACTTTGAAATGGTTTTCGGCTGTCCCTGGCTTTCAACGGGGGTTTTGCAACCAGTGTGGTTCGAGCCTGTTCTTTGAAGAAACAAGTGGGGACAGAATGTCAATTGCGGCCGGTAGCCTTGATGAGCCGCACGGACTAAAAATCGCGGCCCATCTATTTGTATCGGAGGCGGGAGATTAGTATTCAATTGACTCCGAGGTACCGTCTTCAACACGAGGTGAGCATGACGTCAAATTGCCATGCTAGGCATCTCACTTATTTGACTGGAAACATTGCTGCCCCGTCACCATCTGAATGGCCACTTCACAATCGTCGAATATCTCCAATTTTGCAATTTTGACCCGCACCCCCAGCACGCCAGGCAGTTCCATCAGTCGATGGGCCAACTTGCCAATCAGCGTCTCCAACAGGTTGACATGCTCGGCCGTGCATTCGTCGATGATGATTTTTCGCACCCGACGGTAGTCAAGAACGCCATTGATCTCATCGTCAGCAGGTAGCAGTGGTTGCTCGCCAAGGTTGAGTTCGGCATCCACCTGAATCGGTTGCGGCGCTGCCCTTTCAAACTCTAGGATTCCCAGATTGGCGTCGAAGCGCAAACCGGTAAGAGTCAGCGTCTGATTGCCAAAAGTGTGGCCCATGGCGCCCGGCAGCACCGAGAAAGGTGCAGGCGCTGCGACAACCGCTACTGCTCCCACGGCGGCGTCCAATCGCCACTCAGGCGCATCGACAGTTTCGCATCGTCCTCGATTCGCCTGGCCACGTGCAACTCGGCAGCATCTGCGCCGTAACGCTCCAGCGCCATGCCAAAGGCGGCTTGTGCAGCAGCCGTCATCGGCAGCGGCGCATGGACATTTTCATTCAACGCCGCGATCAAGCCCAGGTCCTTCATGCACAGGCCCAGCGAAAACGATGGGTCGTAGTGGCCGGCGAAGATCGATGGTGCGTCGTGGCGCATGACGAAGCTGTCACCGACACTTTCCTTGATGGCGTGCCACAGCGTGCCGAGTTCCACGCCATTGGCGATGCCGGTGGCAAAGCCCTCGCCTATGGCGGCGGCGGCAATAAACCAGAGTTGATTGGTGACGAGCTTGACCACATTGCCGGTACCGAGAGCACCGCAGGGAATAACCATGCCAAGATGCCGCAATACTGGGGTTACCCGTGCCACGGTGGTTGCGTCACCGCCAATGAAAAGCGTGAGCTTTCCGTTTCGGGCACCGTCGACCGCACCGGTAACTGGCGAATCGACCACTGATACCCCTGGTGGGGCCGCGGCAGCAAGACGCGCCACCAATTCCTTGCGATTTGTTGTGAGGTCGATCCAGACAGAACCCGACCGTAACGCTGCGAGTGCACCTGCAGGTCCAGTCATCACTGACTCCACATGGTCAGGTCGTGGCAACGAGGTAAGAAAGAGATCAGAACGTGCCGCACAGTCGGCAGCTGATGTTGCCCGCACTGCTCCAGCGTCAACGGCACTTTGCAGCGCGGCCTCGTTGATGTCAAAGGCCGTTACCGCGTAGCCGGCGCTCAGTAGGCGCCGGCACATCGGCGCACCCATATTGCCCAGTCCCAGGAAGCCGATGGTCGGCCTATTCACCGTGCTGTTCACGCTGGCTCACGTTTGCCCGGGTGCTTGACTTCCCAGGGTGGGGTCCAATCGCCCGCAACGCGCAGCGCAACGCCGGCGTCGTCCTCAATGACTTTGCAAACCGTCATTTCGCCGGCAGCTACGCCGTAGCGCTGCGCGGCCTCGCGAAAGCGCGAGTAGGTTGCCTGCGTGATTTCGTCGCGCGTTCCCAGGAACCTCAAAAGTTCATCGATCAGGACCAAGTCCTTGAGGCACAGCTCAAGACGGAACGAGGGGTCGTAATGACCGGCAAAGATGGAGGGAACGTCATGCTGCATGACAAAGCTCTCGGCTGCACCGCCCTTCATCGCGGCCCACCACACGTCGGGCTCCAGCCCCGCCTTTTTGGCTGCAACCATGGCTTCGCCGATCGACGCGGCGTGAATGAACCACAACTGGTTGTTCACCAGTTTGGCCACGTAGCCGTTGCCATACTGTCCAACCAGACGGATGACACCAACGGCCTCCAGCACAGGCTTCGCATAGGCAATCGCCGCTTCCTTGCCGCCGACAAAAAGAATCATGTCGCCCCGAATGGCCGAATCAACCGATCCCGTGACAGGCGAGTCAACGGGCAGACCACCCGCGCTTTCAAACTCGATGGCCAATTCACGCATCAGCATGGGACTGCTGGTAGTCATGTCGATCCAGCCCTTGCCCTTGCAGTTCGCCGAGAGCAGTCCGCCAGCGCCACGAACGACCTGCTCGATTTGTTTGGGGCCGAAGACCATGGACACGACGATGTCGACTTGATCGATCACGCTCGCAGGCGTGTCCGCCCAATGTGCCCCTTCCGCTACCAATGGGTCTGCAGCGCTCTTGTTGATGTCGTGAACAGTCAGATCAAAGCCTGCACGCATAATGTTGCGGGCTGCAGCTTTTCCCATATTGCCAAGTCCGATGAAACCGATTTTCAAAGTGATGTCTCCCTGCACGAGAAATCGGAATTTCTCAGGCCAAATCTGTAGATGAGTGAAAAATGAACCGAAAGGCGCGTTCAGTAGCAGCGCTTGCTTGACTGGATGACTGCGGTTCGGTCCGATGGAAGCAAGAGTGAACCTGAAACCCCCAGGGTATCAGGTTCACGCCGCGCCCGATTCAGGCAAACCAACCCTTTTCAGGCAGTCGGTTGTCACTCAGGTCAAAACGCGGATGAGGTTCCAGCCCATGCAAATTCTTGGCGTGGGCGTCCAGGAAGTCGCCCACGGCGAAGCAAATCATGCCGCCGTCGTCGCTCACCATGTGCTGGGCATCGGAGTACATCTTTGCCCGCTTGGCCTCGTTGAGTTCGGCCCTGGCAGCAACCACCAACTTGTCGAAGTCGGGGCGTTTCCAACGGGTGTCGTTCCACGCGGCATCCGACAAAAAGGTCGTCGAAACCTGCATATCGACTGTGGGGCGTGGACTCCAGTACACCGCCGAGAACGGTTGCTTGAGCCAGACGTTGTCCCAGTAGCCGTCACCCGAAACCCGCTTCACGTCCAGTGTCGTGCCGGCTTTCTTCACCGACTCCTGGAACAGGACACCCGAATCTGTGGCGCCGGAATAGGCCCCTTCGGAAACCAACAGTTCAAGAGGACTGGTGACGCCTGCCTTCTTGAAGTGGAAGGCTGCCTTGTCGGGGTCGTGGGGGCGCTGTGGCTGGCTTGCATCGTAATACTTGAGGGTCGGTCCTATCAGATGATCGTTGCCCAGCGAAGCATAGCCACCAAACACGGTGTTGATGATCTTCTGGCGGTCAATGCCGTACTTCAGCCCCAGTATCAGGTCGTTGTTGCTGTAGGGGGTCTTGTCTCGATGTGCAACGAAGCTGTAACGATTACCAGCCGCCTTCGTGCGAACCACGGTGACGTTGGGGGCCTTGCTCACCAGAGTTGCAGTTTTGGGGTCCAGCTTGTTGATGGCGTCAACCTGGCCTGTCATGACGGCCTGGGTACGGGCGGGTGCGTCCAGGATATAGCGCAGTTCCACCGTATCGAAATTGCCGCGATTGGGCTTCCAGTAGTTACCAGGCTTGCGCTTGGCCACGACACGCACACCGGGCTGCCACTCCACCAGCGTGAAAGCGCCAGTGCCGTCGGGCTTGGAGAAGTCCTTGGTGCCATTAGGCACAATCATCAGGTGGTAGTCCGTCAGCACATAAGGCAGGTCGGCGTTGCCCCCAGACAGCTTGATGGAAATCTGGTTTGCAGATAATTTTGTGATGTCGGTAATCTGCGCCAGCAGACCTTTTGCAGGCGACTTGGTCTCACCGCGGTGCATGTTGAGCGAAAAAATGACATCATCCGCGTCTAGCGTTTTGCCGGAGGTGAAGGCGATGCCCTTACGGATATTGAAGATCCATTCAGCAGCGCCAGGCTTGGCTTCCCAACTTTCGGCTAGCTCGGGTGTTGCGTTGCCCTTTGCATCAATTTCCACCAACTGATTCCAGAACATCAGACTGCACACGCGAGCGATCGCGTCGGCGTAGGTGCTCGGGTCCAGACTATCGGAAGCAGAGCCTCCCTCCATCCCGAGTCGAAGCGTGCCGCCCTTTTTGACTGTGCTCTGAGCCAGAGCCGACATGGAGCCAAACGCTGCAGAGAGGCCCAGCGCCGTCGCGCCGGTAATCAGTTGTCTACGATCCAGAACGATTCCGGATTCCGATTGGGTTTCAAAATTTGCCATTTGTCGATGTCTCCTTCTTGGTTGTTGCTGCTCGTGGCAGTCATTCAAAGTGTATTCAGCGCAAAGAGGTACGAAGCTCCAATTGCGACTGCCGTTTATGGAAAAGCGTCATCAAATTGCGATAACGAGCGCTGCCATGGTACGACTATGAATCGCTGAACTTCAACAGAAATCAGCCACGCGCAATCGCGCATCTGTCACCGATCAAGCGCATGCTGGAGACGCCTTTGCGGCGTCGGACGTCGTTTGAAGGATAGTTTGCTTGCGCGCCCTACCTAGAATTTGGCCGAACATTGCTGCAAAATTCTAGTGAGTCTTGCGTGCTGTGGACGCGCGCGCACCCCTACGCCGCGGCAGTCGCAGAAACGACGACTATGCGATAAATGCACAGCCACCAAGCCCACTCTTGGCCCGCCTAACCAATCAAGACAACCCTGGTCCAACAAGTGTGGGTCCCTTTCGGAACACTTCAAGGATTCATCGATTCGTCGTGGATTGCACGGTCATATTCTTGGTCCTTGTTGTGTGCAATGCCACCAGACCGGCCCCGACAATCAACGCAGCCCCCGCCAAGGTGGTTAAACGCGGAATTTCGTCGAAAAACAAGAACCCCCACAGAGGTGCCCACATGATTCCCGTGTACTCAAACGGCGTCACCACACTGGCCTTGGCGACGTGGTAGGCGCTGGTAAGGAGCATCATGCCCGCGGTAGAAACAATCCCGCATGTGCACATCAGCAAGGCATCGTACGCAGCTGGCCACACCCATGGACGAACCAAAAACGACAAACTGGGATGTGCCGCGTGCACGATGCCCAGCCCCCAGAGGGCCAAGGCGGTCGCCATTGACCCGCTAAAAAACATGACATTCTGATAGAACACCATGACGGTAGCGGATTCGGATGTGCCCAGCTTGCGCGCCATGAGCATCGACAATCCGTAGGTTGCGGCGGCCAGTAAAGAAAGAAGCGCGGCCGGTTCAAAAATACGGCGGCTCGGTTGCAGCATCACCATCACACCAGCAAAGCCCACTAGTACTGCCAGCCATACCCTGCGGTCAGAAGGTTCGTGCAAGAACGGCCCTGCAAGCGCCGTAACAAACAGGGGCACCGTAAAGTACAGCGCCACGGCATCGGCCAGTGGCAGCGCCGGAAATGCCATGTAGTACGCGATGTACGACAAGTACAAGATCGCAGCGCGCATTGCCATTGGCCATAGTTGGGGTGAAAAAATGGCGCGCCACCCCACCTCCCGCTGCACCATGGCAAGCAATATCGGCATGGCGACCACGGATCGAATAAAGACTACTTCCGTCAGTGCATACGAGCCGCTGACTTTCTTGATGATCGCGTCCTGCAACGAGAACACAAACACGCCCAACGCAAGATAGAAGATACCGCGTACGGTGTTGTTTCGCATGATTGAGCTTCCCGAGTTTCTGCGATTCAAAGTCGCACCCTGCCAGCGCCATTTATAGCAAGATTTTGGAGGCGCGATTGGGTCAACGATAGTCGCATTTGGAGCGCCCTGGCGCTTTGCACTGAATACACTTTGAAAGGCTTGCGGTAAAGCCGATCGAGTGAATTGCTTGCTGAAGCGCGCCAAACGTAGTGTACTGCCGTCGCTATCCGTCACCTTGTGGAGTAACGGCTGGACGATGTCTCAATGTGTGGGAGTGCTGCCTTGACCAGAGATTGCGTACGACAAATGAGACGTGTGGTTGCCCACGGCCTTGCTCCGGATGCCAACGACGAGTTGACGCAGGCTGCTCAAGTAGCAGCGCTTCAACTTCTTGAAAGAAGCATATCTTTCGGACATAAACGCGTCTCAATTTCCCGCTTGAGCATCGCCGTCCAGGCGGGAGCGGAAGTATCGCAAGAACAATGGGATTACTGTCACATGATTGCGGTTGCCAGCAGAGATCTTCGCATTCGGACCATCTACATGGAGGCGATCAGGCGTGCCAACATGCCAGTCAAATATGATCTGCAGTCCAATTGTATTGGCTGACTTTCTGAATGGCCATTGGAAGCACAATGTGAGAATTTCATCCGTCAAAGCGACTCCGGTCAACATTCCTTTAGAGGCCGGATATCGATGGTCCGTAGGTGTTCTGGAAGGCATGCCAAAGACCATCATCGAGGTGCAAACGAGTGATGGAATTGTCGGCCTTGGAGAGTCCCCCTCTGACGCACAGGCCGATGTCATCAACAAAGTTCTGGGACCTGCCCTGATCGGCAAGGATCCTTTTGATCTGGTGACTTGCGAAATGAGTTGTGTCCCCGAGTGGCGCTCGGCGCTCAATATTGGCGACGCAAATGCCGCTCGTGCTTTCGGCGGTATCGAGCTGGCACTTTGGGACATCAAGGGCAAGGCCTTGAATCAGCCGCTGTACAAGCTGCTCGGGGGGGCAATCCGCAAGGAAATTCAGTTCAGCGAATATTTCGCATATCGACTGCGCGAAAACGGCAAGGGCGGCGAGGCCTGCATCGCAGACGTCGTCGAATACTGCCTGAAGATGCGGCAAGAACATGGCTCTACGATTTTCGAAGGGAAAGTCGGCTTTTCAAACGCCGAGGAAGAGTTGAAGTTGGTGCAAACCTTACGAGAAGCCCTGGGAGACGAAGCGGTGATTCGTCTGGACGCCAATTACGGCTGGACTATGGCAACTGCCAATCAGATGGTCAAGGCCCTTGAGCCACTGAACATTCGCAATATCGAAGACCCGGTATTTGGTTTTGAGAACATGGCACGGCTGCGTCAGCACACTTCCATTCCATTTTCCACGCACGAATGCAATCTGCAGCACGCTGTGGCCTGCGGTGCGCCCGACGCCTTTGTCGCCAATATTGCCGCACTTGGTGGTCTGGCCCATACGCTGCGCTTTGCCAATGCCTGCGAGGTCATGTGCCGCGATTTCTGGTGCTATAGCGGCGATTCCGGAATCATGACGGCGGCCTATCTTCATCTGTCTGCGGCGACCGCCTCGATCCGGGAACCGCATCAGTCACTGGGGCGTTGGCAACCTATGGATGTGATCGAGGAAGGAACTTTGCGCAGTAAGAACAATGTGATTGCCGTACCGGAAGGGCCGGGGCTTGGCGTGACGCTGAGCCAGGAAAAGCTCCGGGTCTGCCATCAGCATTACCTCACCCATGGTCCCTGCAAGGAATTCCTGAACCCCAAGGGGAGCGAATTTTTGCGACTGCCCCGGTTCTAGATACTGAGCCACTTATGCCGAGTCAATAGTTTTCTCGACGCGAACATGACGCAAGACAGCCAAGCCGAATTTCCCGAATCGTCGGCCGTCCATGTCGATAAGGCGCAAGTAAGGGACAGAATTCTGAGGGAAAGAAAGGGGCTGTCCACCGCCGAACACCGGCAGCAAAGCCAGGCGATCGTCGAGATGATCTTCGGCATGGACGCATTCCGCCACGCACGCGTCGTCGTGGCGTACTGCAGCTTTGGCAGCGAGATGGACACGGTGGAATTCATCGCCGAAGTTCATAGGTGTGGCAAGACGCTGGTACTGCCCAGGATCAACAAAAAAATGAATTGCCTCGATCTCTACCTTGTGGGTACTGATAAAGACGCCCTGGTCGACGGTCCGTGGGGAATACGCGAGCCCAATCCGGCAACTTGCAAGTTGGCGACAGCGCAGTCACTCGATCTTGTCCTTGCTCCCGGAGTCGCGTTTGACCCGCAGGGCGGACGCGTCGGGTACGGAAAGGGTTACTACGACAAGCTGCTTAGGTCCTGCCTGGACCTGGGCGCAACGCCCTGGATCGTCGCAGGCGCGTTTGACCTGCAATTGCTGGAGCGGGTTCCGATGCAGGCCCACGACATCTTCGTTCACGGGGTGCTAACTGAATCGAGATGCATCATTTGCCCGACCCAGCCTCCGCTACCAGCCAGTTCTTCAAATACGCAACGTCGCTGCGCAATTCCCGATCTTTCGGGGCAATGATGAAGAAGGGATGGTTCGTGGTGACACTCTGCTCGAGGGGACGTACCAACAATCCCTGCGCAATCAAGGGTTCGACGATGTGCCGCCAACCTTGCGCAACCCCTTGCCCTTCGATGGCGGCTTGCAGAACAATTGAATAGTCGTTGAATCGAAACATGACTTGATCGCGACGCAGGCGCACACCAAAATGTCCCATCCACTGTTCCCAATTGATTCGGGACTTGTAGCGTTCTTCCAGGTGAAGCAGGGGCACCCGCGTCAGTGACTTGACGTCCTTCATGCCGGCGCTTTCCTTCATCAACTTGGGACTGCAAACGGGGTAGACTTCCTCATCGACAAAATGCCAACTCTGGTAGTTGCCGACGCTACCTGATCCAAGGGTAATGGCCAGGTCTATTCGTTCTCTGGAAAGATCCAGGTCCCTGTCGGTCGTGATGCAGCGAAGCTCAATCCTTGGATGCAGTTTCTTGAACCGCGCAATTCGTGGCAGCAGCCACCAAGTTGCGGTTGCAGTGGAGACGGCAATGGATACTTGATGCTCCACATTCATCAGACGCACTTCACGCAAAGACTGATGAATGAGCGTCAATCCCGTCGACACCTGCTCCAGCAAAAATCTTCCCTGCTGTGTCGGAAAGACGCCTCGATTGCGACGGTCAAAGAGAACAGATCCAAGCTCGGTTTCCAACAGGCGAATGGCGTGGCTAACCGCGGGCTGACTGATCCCAAGTTCTTCCGCTGCGCGCGTGAAGCCGCCAAGTCGACCAGCCGATTCAAAAATAACCAGATTGTTCAAAGAGAGTTGATTGACGTCTATAGACATAAGCCCAGATTATGCAATGGATGAATTCAATTGAAGGTAAAAAGCGGCTCTCACGGATAAGATGTCAGTGGGATTTCGTATCCGGTGTGGGTGCTATACATCCATCTTATTGATGCAAAAGTGGACCTGGGAGACATTCAATGCAGACGCATGCAAAGGTGGTGGTTATCGGTGGCGGAGTGGTGGGCTGTTCCATCCTGTTTCACCTGGCCAAGTTCGGCTGGAAGGACGTGGTGCTGCTCGAGCGCAGCGAGCTCACATCGGGCTCGTCGTGGCACGCAGCAGGGCAGATTCACACCATTTCTTCGGACCCGAACATTTCGCGCCTGCAGAGCTACTCCATCAAGCTCTACCAGGAAATCGAAGAAACCTCCGGCCACAGCGTGGGCATGCATAACACGGGGGGCTTTTATCTGGCCTCCACTCCTGCATGGCATGACTACCTCAAGCGTGAACGTTCAAAGGCGCGCTACATGGGGATGGACCAGGAATTCATCAGCGTCGAGGAGGCCGCTCGGCTGCACCCATTGCTCGATCCCAAACGCTACATTGCGGCACTGTGGGACCCGCTGGACGGCGATGTGGACCCGTCGGGAGTGACATACGCCTTTGCCAAGGCGGCACAGGTGCACGGTGCAAAATTTCACACCCACACACCAGTGCTTGAGACCAGGCAACGCAGCGACGGCAGCTGGGATGTGGTGACCGAACAGGGAACAATCAACGCCGAGATGATTGTCAACGCAGGTGGTCTGTGGGCACGCGAGGTGGGGCATCTCGCTGGCATACACCTTCCGGTGCAACCGATGGAGCACCACTACCTGATCACCGAAGACATCCCCGAAATCGTGGCGCGCGGCAATCAACGCCTGCCGGCCGGCATCGACTACGAAGGAAATATGTATTTCCGCCAGGAAAGCAAAGGCATGCTGCTAGGAACCTATGAGCCGCGGGCTACGCCGTGGTCGATCAGGGGCACGCCGAAGGACTTTGGGCACGAGTTGCTGCAGCCACAATTGGACAGTATTGCAGAACGCTTGGAACTCGCGTTTGAGCGCATTCCCGTTCTGGGCCGCACCGGCATCAAGAACTTCATCAACGGTCCGTTCACTTTTGGGCCGGACGGCAATCCATTGATCGGTCCCGTTGCGGGAATGCGCAACTACTGGGTGGCGGTCGGCGTGATGGCGGGGTTTTGCCAGGGCGGCGGTGTGGGCAAGTGCATGGCCGAGTGGATGATCGACGGCGAACCCGGCATAGACGTATGGGCCATGGACGTGGCCCGCTTTGGCAACTTCGCCTCACCGGACTGGGGGACGGTCAAGTCCACGGAAAACTATGAACGCCGCTTCGTGATGACCTTCCCGAATGAGACCTTGCCCAAAGGCAGGCGGCAGAAGACGACGGCGATCTACGACCGCCTCAGCGAGCGCGGCGCCGTTTGGGGTCAGGGCTTCGGGTTGGAGCATGCATTGTGGTTCGCCAATGGTCCAGATGATGCGCACGAACAGCCCACCTTCAATCGCTCCCGTGCACACGACTTTGTGGCGCGCGAAGTCAAGGCGGTGCGCGAAGCCGTGGGCGCGCTGGAAATTGCCAACTACGCCAAGCACGAAGTCAAAGGCGATGGTGCACGCGCGTACCTCGACCATGTGCTGGCCGGACGGGTACCCAAGGTCGGGCGCGTCGCCCTCACGCCCATGCTCACGCCCAAGGGCAAGTTGTACGGGGACCTAACGGTGGCGTGCCTGGCTGAGAGACACTTCATGCTCTTTGGCTCGGGCGCTATGCAGGAGGCACATCGCCGCTGGTTTGAAAGCTATCTGCCGTCGGCAGGCGTAAGTTACAAAAATCTGAGCGACGACCTGCACGGCATCGCTATCTCTGGTCCCAAATCCCGTGAATTGCTCGCGACGCTGAGTCGTGACGACGTGTCTAACGAGGCCTTCAAGTTCCTCGATATCCGCAAGACCTTTGTGGCGGGTGTTCCTGCCATCGTGGTACGCGTATCTTTCTCAGGTGAGTTGGGCTACGAGATCTATGTGTCTCCACCCTATCAGCGCCGCTTAGCCGAAGCCATTGACGTGGCAGGTGAGAGTCTGGGTCTGCGTTGGTACGGCGCACGCGCGCTCATGAGTATGCGTCTGGAAAAGGCCTGGGGCGTTTGGACGCTGGACTACAGGCCCGACTTCACCGCGGCGCAGAGCGGAATGGACGTCTTTATCCAGTGGGACAAGGAGTTCATCGGCAAGCAAGCAGCGCTGCTTGAAAAAGCCATAGGTCCGACGAGCAAGCTGGTTACCTTGGTCTTACACACTACCGACATTGACGTGTCCAACGATGAAGCGGTGCTGATCGGCGACAGGGCGATTGGTTACGTGTCATCCGGTGGCTACGCGCATGCGCTGGGAAGATCCATGGCGTTTGCGTATGTGCCAACGGAGGTCGCGGTGGCGGGCACAGTGGTGGATGTGGAGATCAACGGCCAGCGCTATTCGGCGCAGGTGCAAAGCGGTGCGCTGTACGACCCCAAGGGTTTGCGCATGCGCAGCTAAAAAAAGGACACGCTATGACTCACTCGACGACGGCGGTGACGGCCGAGACCGCAGCGCAAGACCGCAAGCCGCGCCGTGGCGGTCGCGAACGCCGCGACCCCAAAGCCAAGATCACCGGACCGGCGTATATCCAACGATGCATCCCGGCCTACGACGTCATCTCAGAGGAAGGCCTGCAGAAAATAGAAAGCAGCACCGACCGCCTTCTTGCCGAAGTTGGGTTGGACATCCGTGATGACGATGAATGCCTTGCCTTGTTTCGCAAGGCTGGAGCCAAGGTTGAAGGCATTCGCGTGCGCTTTGAACCCGGCCACCTGCGCGATATTCTGAAGACCGCGCCCAAAGAGTTCACACAACACGCCCGCAATCCGGCGCACTCGGTGCGAATTGGCGGCAACAATGTGGTGTTTGCGCCGGCCTATGGCGCTCCGTTTGTGATGGATCTGGACCGGGGGCGTCGCTACGGCACGCTGGAGGACTTTCAGAATTTCGTCAAACTCACCTACTCCTGCCCGTGGCTGCACCACTCTGGCGGTACCGTGTGCGAACCTACCGATGTGCCGGTAAACAAGCGCCACCTTGACATGGTGTACGCGCATGCGCGCTACTCGGACAAACCCTTCATGGGCTCGGTCACCTCCGAGGAGCGCGCGCAGGACTCCATTGCCATGACGCGTCTGTTGTTCGGGGAAGCCTTCGTGGACAAGAACTGCGTCATCATGGGCAATGTGAACGTGAATTCGCCGTTGCTGTGGGATGGCACGATGACCAAGTCTGCGCGTGCCTATGCACGTGCCAATCAAGCGGCAGTCATCGTGCCGTTCATTTTGGGCGGAACGATGGCGCCAGTCACGAATGCGGGTGCGATTGCACAGGCGCTGGCTGAAACGATGGTGGGCTGCGCCATGACCCAGCTTGAGCGTCCCGGGGCGCCGGTGATTTTCGGAAACTTCATGTCGAGCATGTCATTGCGTTCAGGCTCACCCACATTCGGCACCCCCGAGCCAGCACTGGGTTCGCTCGTGATAGGGCAGCTGGCGCGCCGACTGGGATTGCCGCTGCGCTGCGCCGGTTCGTTCACGACCTCCAAACTGCCAGACGGACAGGCCATGCAGGAGAGCGTGATGTCCATGCTGTCGGCCATCCACTGCGGGGCCAATTTCATTTTGCATTCGGCCGGTTTTCTCGAAGGGTTGCTGTCCATGAGTTACGAAAAATTCATGATGGACGCCGATTTCTGTGGCGCGCTGCACAGCTATCTGGGCGGAATCACCGTAGATGAAAACGCGCTGGCGCTGGATGCCTATAAGGAAGTCAGCCCCGGCGGTCATTTTCTGGGATGTGCGCACACCATGGCCAACTACACTACCGCCTTCTTTGACTCGACCATTTCGGACAATACGCCATTTGAGAGTTGGTCGGAAAGCGGGAAAACAGACAGTGCGACGCGCGCGAATACGAGATGGAAGGCGGCGTTGGCCGAGTACGAGGCGCCAAGCATGGACCCCGCGATAGATGAGGCTTTGAGAGACTTCAGAGACCGAAAGAAGGGGTCCATGACGGATCAATGGTACTGACATGCGACCAACGTTTGGTGCAACACGAGAGCTCGGTGCGCCATTGATCTCTTGAAACCATGCATTTCCCTCACCTGTTCGCCCCCATAAAGCTGCGCCACAGAACATTGCGCAACCGTGTCGTGTTTGGCGCTCACACTGCCAATATGGCCGAGGACGGCATCCCTGGAGAACGGCACCTGGCCTATTACCTGGAGCGGGCCAAGGGCGGGACGGCGATGATTGTGGTGGAACCGGTGCCGGTGCATCGCACGGCCGTGCTCACGCGCGGCAACATGCGCCACTCGGATGACGCCATCGTCGCACCACTCAAAGTCATTGTGGACGCCTGTCATGCCGAGGGCGTTGTGATGATTCAGCAGTTGTACCACGTAGGACAACATGGGGACTTTGACAATTCCTATGCGCCCTCCTGGTCGCCTTCGGGCTTGCCTTCATACCACGACTCCGATGGCAGTCACGCGATGAGCGAGGCTGAGATCGAGGAAATCATTGAAGCCTTTGTCGCCGCCGCAGCCCGGGCCCAAAGGGCGGGCTTCGACGGCGTGGAACTCTTCGGCGCGTACAACGGTCTCATCGAACAGTTCTGGTTGCCATGGTCGAACCGGCATACCGATAGCTGGGGCGGCAGCCTCGAGAACCGCATGCGCTTCAGCGCTGAAATCATCAGACGCACGCGCGTGATCGTGGGGGATGAGTTCATCATCGGCATGAACGCCAGCGTGGATACCGGCGTTTCCATCGCCATGCAAATCGACACCCTGTGCGAAATCACCGCGTGGCTGGATGAAAGACGCCTTATCGATTACATCAGCTGCGGCACCGGCGGCTACTTCAACTTCGCCGAGTTGATTCCAACTTTCCAGTTTGCCGACAAGCTGGGCGCACCGCTGGCCGAGGCCTTGAAGAAGGTCGTGCGCTACGCGCTGGTGCAAGCCGAAAGCCATATTCGCACGCCGGAGAACGCAGACTACGTCGTGGCGTCGGGGCAGGCGGACCTGGTGAGTATCGTGCGCGGGCAGATCGCCGATCCTCATCTCGCGAACAAGGCCCGAGACGGCCGTGCCGAGGATGTGCGCGGCTGCATTTCATGCAACCAGATGTGCTGGGGCAGAAGGTCGCGCGACTACTGGATCTCGTGCCTGGTCAATCCATCGGCCGGGCGAGAGTTCGAATGGGGAGGGGACCGTTTCATAAAGGCCGTCCAGTCCAGGAAGGTATTGGTGGTGGGGGGTGGCCCCGCAGGCATGGAGGCTGCGCGGGTTGCCGCCGAAAGGGGGCACAGGGTAACGTTGGCCGAGGCCTCCCCGCAACTGGGCGGAGCGTTTCGTCTGGCAGGTCTTCAGCCGCGGCGTTCCCAGATATTGGAGCTGATAGCCTGGTACGAACGCCAGCTGCAGCAACTGGGTGTAGAAGTTCGTCTGAACGCACCAATGGACGCGGATGAGGTGATGGCTTTCGACGCCGACGAGTTGGTAGTGGCGACGGGATCTCAACCTGCGGCCACGGGTTTTCAAAGACCTTTGCCAGAACAGGAAATCATGCCAGGAATGGACAAGCCCAACGTCTGGTCCGTCGAAGACGTGATGGGGCGTCTCGCGCGTCCCGGCAAGCGGGTGCTTCTGGTGGACGACACGGGCGATTGGCGCGGCGGCGGGACCGCATGGCATCTGGCCGAACTGGGCCACGAGGTCACCGTCGTCACCTCCTGGCCCATGGTCGGTTTCTGGATACAGCGAACGGCGGGCGACGGCAACCTCAGGGGTCGGATGAAGAAGCTGGGTGTGCAATGGTTTGTTGAGTCTGCGGTGACGCAGTGGCACGGCGATGCCGCCACCGTGCGCAACATGCTGGACGGCAGCGAGGCGCGCATCGCTGCCGATGCACTGGTGCTGGCGACCACCAATGCGGCCGAAACCAGTCTATCCGATGAACTCGTGGCAAGCGGCGTATCGTTTTCAATGGCGGGCGACAACGTCGCTGCGCGGCTGGCCGTGCATGCGATATACGAGGGTCGGCTCATCGGCATGAAAATTTAGGGATTCAAATGCAACCTGCCTACATCAGCGCTGACGCCATAGCCGGCCGATTGAACTTCACAGGTCTGATTGAACACCTGCGTCAGGCGCACCGCTTCTCACCCCCCGCAGTTGAACGCGTACTTATGCAGCACAAGAGCGCCAGCGGTGCAGAAAACGGATTTCTCATCTGGCCCGCCTGGCAGCACGAAAGGAACCTTGGTATCAAGATCTGCACGCTCTTTCCCGACAACCGCAGCCTACCGGCTGTTCAGGCTTTGTATGTCCTGTTTGATGGCCTTGACGGCAGCATTCAGGCGCTTATCGACGGGACCGAACTGACCTATTGGAAGACCGCCGCAGACTCGGCCCTGGGTGCAGACTACCTGGCGCGCAAAGATGCTAAGACCTTGCTGATGGTGGGTGCTGGCAATCTCGCGCCGTTTTTGATAAAGGCCTATCAAAGCATCAGACCAGACTTGGAGCGGGTGTTGGTCTGGAACCGAACGGCGCACAAGGCGCAAGTTCTTGCACAGAACGTGCGGGACGCTGCTTGCGCGCAAGCTGTTTCGGACCTTGGCGAGGCAGTGAAATGCGCGGACATTGTTTGTTGTGCCACTACAAGTTACAGCCCACTTATCAACGGCTCATGGCTGTCCCCAGGCACCCATGTCGACCTGATCGGCGGCTACACCCCCTGCATGCGCGAAGCCGACGACGAGACCGTGCGCCGGTCTCGACTGTTTGTGGACAGCCGCTTGTTTACCGTCGAACATGTGGGCGATCTGACCCAGCCAATTGCCAATGGCGTGATTCAGAGATCTGACATTGAAGGGGACTTGTTTGATCTATGTACCGGGCGATGCGCCGCACGGCGCAGTGATTCCGAAATCACACTCTTCAAGTCAGGCGGCGGCGCGCACCTGGATCTGATGACAGCTCAACACATCCAAAGCTTATTGAACTAAAAATGCTCAGAGTGCGCTGTGCCGGGCTGACCCATTGCGCAACGGATGTGTCTTCCGTGGATGCACAGACCCGAAGGCTTGTCGCGATGACGCCTTTGCGGCGAGAGATGTCGTTTGAGGGATAGTTTTCTTGCGTGCTCTACCTAGAATCGGCCGACATTGCAGCAAAGTTCTGTCATGGGCGATGCCTTCGCACCTTAGCGTCCGCACACAACTTTTCTCTCGAAAATATTTTGGACCGCCCTTCGTGGCCGCACCAATTTTCTCTCTCCAAAGGACTGGAAAATGTCGATTGATCTGGAAATTGCACAGAAGGCCACGATGAACCGTATATTGGGAGTGGCTACCAGACTCGGCATACCGGAGGAGCATGTCGTGCCCTACGGCCACTACAAGGCGAAAGTGTCGCTTGAATATGTGAACACGCTCAAGGACAAGCCTAACGGCAAACTGATCCTGGTCACCGCGATTAGCCCAACCCCTGCTGGCGAGGGCAAGACCACGATGAGCGTCGGGCTGGGTGATGCGCTGAACCACATTGGCAAGAAGGCGATCATCTGCCTGCGCGAACCCAGTCTGGGGCCGGTGTTCGGCGTCAAAGGCGGTGCTGCCGGAGGTGGCTACGCCCAGGTCGTTCCAATGGAGGACATCAATCTGCACTTTACCGGCGACTTTAACGCCATCGCGCTGGCCAATAATTTGCTCGCTGCGGCCATCGACAACCACATCCATCACGGCAACGAACTGAACTTTGACAATCGGCGCGTCACTTGGCGCCGGGTCATGGATATGAATGACCGGGCATTAAGGGATATCGTTGTCGGCATGGGCGGCCCGAACAACGGCCACACACGGGAAGATGGCTTTGACATCGTCGTTGCCAGCGAGATCATGGCGATCTTCTGCCTTGCTACGAGCCTACAAGACCTGAAGAAACGCATGGGAAACATCGTTGTCGGGTATACGCCCGAACAACAACCTATCCATGCACGCGACGTCAACGTACATGGCGCAATGGCGGCGTTGTTGAAGGATGCACTCAACCCCAATCTCGTGCAAACGCTGGAGAATAACCCGGCCTTTATCCACGGCGGTCCCTTCGCCAACATAGCGCACGGTTGCAACTCGGTGATTGCAACGCAGACAGCGCTAAAGCTGGCCGACTACGTCGTCACCGAAGCCGGATTTGGTGCCGATCTGGGCGCCGAGAAGTTCATCGACATCAAGTGCAGAAAATCGGGCCTGCGCCCTGATGCCGTAGTTGTGGTCGCGACCATTCGAGCACTCAAGTTCCATGGTGGTGTCGAGCTCAAGGACCTGGGAACCGAGGACCTTAAAGCGCTGGGAAAGGGAATTGCCAACCTGGAACGCCACGTCAACAATATTCGCAACCACTACGGCTTGCCCTGCGTGGTTGCGATCAATCACTTCGTCGACAACACCGAGGCCGAAGTCCAACTTCTGCAAACGAAAATGGCGCACCATGATGTACCAGTGATCTTGGCGCGTCACTGGGCTGAAGGTGGAAAGGGCGCGGTCGATGTCGCGCGCGCAGTTGTCAATCTGATCGAAACCAAGCCCACCGATTTCAAATTTGTTTACGAGGACTGCGACCCTCTATGGGAAAAGGCCAAGAGCATCGCGACCAAGATTTATGGTGCCTCTGACATCACAGCCGACACCAAGATCCGAGCGCAAATTCGCCGCCTGCAGGAAAGCGGCTACGGGCACTACCCGGTGTGCATCGCCAAGACCCAGTATTCGTTTTCCACGGATCCGCAACTGCGTGGCGCGCCCAGCGGCCACGTGGTGAATATTCGCGAGGTCAGGCTGTCCGCCGGCGCCGAATTCATCGTCATGATTTGTGGCGACGTGATGACCATGCCGGGTCTGCCCAAGAAGCCGGCAGCCAACGTCATCGACGTGACCGCGGATGGCCGCATCGTCGGACTGTTTTGACCACGCTTCGGGTAGCAAGCGCGGCGCTTGCTACCTGTATCGAATGCTGGTGGCAGCGTGACTGACTACCGGACCTCCTCCATGACAGAACCCTCTTGCACGAACCGAGTCATTCCCATTGCCGACGCTGCAGCGCACAAGGCCAAGTCCCGTTCGAACCTCAAGGGCCGCGTCGTCGATCCGCAGGCTTTGACCGAGGTCACGGCGTTGCTGGGAGCGCAGCCGTTGCGGCGCGACCTGCTGATCGAGTACCTGCACCGCATTCAGGACGCGCGCGGCCATATCTCAGCCGCGCACATAGTGGCGCTTGCAGCGCAACTCAAGCTCTCCCAAACCGAGGTCTATGAAGTCGCAACCTTCTACCACCATTTCGACGTGGTCAAGGAAGGGCAGGCCGCGCCACCGCCATTCACCGTGCGCGTGTGTGAATCGTTGTCCTGCGCCATGGCCGGCTCCAAGGAACTGAGCCAGGCGCTGGCGGCGCTGGCCCTGGAAGATGTGCGCATCGTGCCGGTCCCCTGCGTGGGGCGCTGCCACGCTGCGCCCGTGGCGGTCGTCGGACACAACCCCATCGACGGCGCCAGTGTTGCCAGCGTGTGCGAGGCGGTACGCAAAAAGGCGCTCGCTCCCGTGGTGGGCGCCTACACGGGCTATCAGCAATACCGGGCCGCGGGCGGCTACCGCACCTTGACCGAATGCGTGCTGGGAACTCGCGACCAGGACTCGGTCTTCAAGGCCATGGAACACTCGGGTCTGCGTGGGCTCGGTGGCGCAGGATTTCCGGCGGGACGCAAGTGGCGCATCGTCGGCGCCGAAGCCGGCCCGCGTCTGATGGCAGTCAACATCGACGAGGGCGAGCCCGGCACCTTCAAGGACCGCTGGTACCTGGAGCGCGATCCGCACCGCTTCCTTGAGGGCATGCTGATCGCAGCACATGTCGTGGGCATTGCCGAGATCTACCTTTATCTGCGCGACGAGTACGCCGCTTGCCGCGAGATACTCACACGTGAGCTGGCTGCGCTGCGCGCCGACGCGCCCGCGCCGCTGCCGCTCATCCATCTGCGCCGGGGCGCGGGCGCCTACATCTGCGGCGAAGAGTCCGCGATGATGGAATCCATCGAAGGCCGGCGCGGCCTGCCACGGCTGCGCCCGCCCTACGTGGCCCAGGTAGGCCTGTTTGGCCGCCCCACGCTGGAGCACAACCTGGAAACCCTGTTTTGGGTTCGCGATATCCTGGAGAAGAGCGGCGAATGGTGGGCGGGTCACGGCAGGAACGGGCGCACCGGCCTGCGCTCGTTTTCGGTCAGCGGCAGGGTGAGCAAACCTGGCGTGCACCTGGCGCCGGCGGGCATCACGCTGCGCGAACTGGTGGACGAATACTGCGGCGGCATGCTTCCCGGCCACGCACTCTATGCCTACCTGCCCGGCGGTGCCTCCGGCGGAATCCTGCCCGCTGCCCTGGCCGACATCGCGCTGGACTTTGACACCTTGAACCCGCACGCCTGCTTCATCGGGTCTGCCGCCGTGATCGTGCTCTCGCAGCACGACAAGGCCAGGGACGCGGCGCAGAACACGATGGATTTCTTTGCCGCCGAATCCTGTGGCCAATGCACGCCGTGCCGCGTCGGCACGGCCAAGGCTGCGGCACTGCTGCGGGCACCGAAATGGGATCAGTCCCTGCTCGAGGACTTGTCCCAGGCCATGGCCGACGCGTCGATCTGCGGTCTGGGCCAAGCAGCGCCGAACCCGATCCGCTGCGTCATCAGGTACTTCCCGCAGGAGATCGGCTAAATGACGACACAGCCCGAGTCCAAAGCGAGTGCCTTCACACTCAACGGCCAGGCCGTTATTGCGCAGCCGAACGAGACGCTGCTGCAGACGGCGAATCGCCTGGGCATCGAGATTCCGCATCTTTGCCACAAGGAAGGACTGCGACCCGAAGGCAACTGCCGCGCCTGCGTGGTCGAGATCAAGGGCGAACGCGTGCTGGCGCCGTCTTGCTGCCGCAGCCCACAGGCGGGAATGGATGTGCGCACCGATAGCCCGCGCGCGCTGCATTCGCAAAAGATGGTGCTCGAACTGCTGAAGTCCGACGTTCCCGACCGATGCGACGCGCTACCATCCGAGCTTGACCATTGGGCCGGCAAGCTGCAGTTGGGCAAGCCGCGCTTTGCCGCGCGCGGCGCGGTCGCGCACGACCATTCGCACGCGGCCATCGCCGTCAATCTTGACGCCTGCATCCAGTGCACCCGCTGCGTGCGTGCCTGCCGCGAGGTGCAGGTGAACGACGTGATCGGACTGGCGCACCGTGGCCAGCACAGCGCCATCGTCTTCGACCTGGCCGACCCGATGGCACTGAGCAGCTGCGTGGGCTGCGGCGAATGCGTGAGCGCCTGCCCCACCGGTGCTTTGACGCCGGCGCGCGACACTGGGCTGAACCCGAGGGATCGGAAGGTGGATTCAGTCTGCCCCTACTGCGGCGTGGGCTGCCAGCTCAGCTACCATGTCAGGGGAAACAAGATCGTGCGCGTCGAAGGACGCGATGGTCCGGCGAACGAAGGTCGACTGTGCGTCAAGGGACGCTACGGCTTTGACTATGTGCACCACCGCCAGCGCCTGACCAAGCCGCTGATCCGGCGCGCGGACGCGCCCAAGTCTGCAGACTTCACGATGGACCCGGGTGACCCGCTGTCGGTATTTCGGGAAGCCACGTGGGAAGAGGCGCTGGCGCTGGCAGGCGGCAGTTTGGCCGCCATCCGCGACAACGCCGGTCCGCAGGCGCTCGCCGGTCTGGGGTCGGCCAAGTGCAGCAACGAAGAAGCCTATCTGTTCCAGAAGCTGGTGCGCACGGGCTTTCGCACGAACAACGTGGACCACTGCACGCGGCTTTGTCACGCTTCCAGCGTCGCCGCGCTGCTCGAGGGTTTGGGTTCGGGCGTGGTTTCCAATCCGGTGCGCGACGTGATGCACGCCGATGTGGTGCTGGTGATAGGCTCCAACCCCATCGTGAACCACCCGGTGGCCGCCACCTGGATCAAGAACGCGGTGCAGGCCGGAACCAAGCTGATACTGGTCGATCCGCGCCGCTCCGAGCTGGCGCGCCACGCCGATCACTACCTGCAGTTCAAGCCCGACACCGACGTCGCGCTGCTCAACGCGATGCTGCACACCATCGTCGCCGAAGGACTGGTGGATCAGCAGTTCATCAACGACCGGACCAGCGGTTACGAGGAACTCAAGGCGAATGTCGCCGGCTTCAGCGCGGACGCGATGGCGCCGCTGTGCGGCATTGCGGCGCAGACGATCAAGGAGGTGGCGCGCCTATTCGCCACGTCCAAGGCTTCGATGATCCTGTGGGGCATGGGCGTGTCCCAGCATGTGCATGGCACCGACAACGCGCGCTGCCTGATTGCGCTGTCGATGATCACGGGCCAGATCGGACGCCCCGGAACCGGCTTGCACCCCTTGCGCGGCCAGAACAACGTCCAGGGCGCATCCGACGCCGGGCTGCTGCCCATGATGTACCCCGACTACCAGCGCGTCAACACGCCTGCGGCGCAGGCCAGGTTTGAGGCGCTGTGGGAAACCAGGCTGGACGCGCAACCGGGCCTCACGGTGGTAGAGATCATGGACGCGGTGCACGCCGGGCAGATCCGCGGCATGTACATCATGGGCGAGAACCCCGCCATGTCCGACCCCGACGTGCAGCACGCCCGGGGCGCGTTGGCCGCGCTGGACTGTCTGGTGGTGCAGGACATCTTCCTGACCGAAACCGCGTACCTGGCCGACGTCGTGTTGCCGGCCTCGGCCTTCCCCGAGAAGACTGGCACCTTCACCAACACCGACCGACTGGTGCAGCTGGGGCGCCAGGCGCTGGCGCCGCCGGGCGACGCGCGCCAGGATCTGTGGATCATCCAGGAGATGGCGCGCAGGCTGGGGCTGGCCTGGAATTACTCTGGCCCCGCGAGCGTTTTCAACGAATTGCGCCAAGCGATGCCGTCGATTGCGGGCATCACCTGGGAGCGTCTCAAGGAAGAATCAGGCGTCGTCCATCCCTGCCTGCAGGAGGGCGATCCGGGAGAAGCCGTGGTGTTCACGGAGAGCTTCCCCACCGCCAGCGGACGCGCGCGTCTGGTCGCTGCCGACATCATTCCAGCGGCAGAGCGACCCGACACCGAATACCCGATGGTGCTCATCACCGGGCGCCAGTTGGAACATTGGCACACCGGCAGCATGACGCGGCGTTCCACGGTGCTGGACGCGATCGAGCCCGATCCGGTGGCGTCCGTGCACCCGCTGGACCTGGCCGCCATGGGCGCCAGACCCGGAGACGTGATCACCGTGGCTTCGCGCCGCGGCAGCGTCACGCTGTACGCACGCGCCGACGACGGCACACCCAGAGGCGCGCTGTTCATCCCGTTCTGCTACTACGAGGCAGCGGCCAATATGCTGACCAATCCAGTGCTCGATCCGTTCGGGAAGATCCCGGAGTTCAAGTACTGCGCGGTCAAGATGAGTCTAGGCGGAAGCTTGGGTGCGATCAGCAGTTTCGGCGGCGGGCAGTTGCGGGCCAGCGTGCAGGAGTGAGTCCACATGAAACCGATTCTCCGACCCCGACCAGTATTGATCGCCCTGACCATTTGGGTCCTGCTTCAACTACCACGGTTCATCGCGTTGCCACTGATCCAAAGCGTCTTGTTGGGCACCGATCCGGCGGCATGGCTGTTTCCGGCGATCATCGACATCGTGGTCGCGGTCCTGGCACCGGTCGTACTCTTGGCTGTCTGGCGCCACCCCAACCTGTGGAGTTGGCTGTTCACGCTTTGCTGGCTCGTCGTTTCCACGTTTGATCACGCCAGCGCGGTCACCGCATTTGCCATCGCCGGTGGGCCCACCATCTTCAAGGACTTCGGAAGTTCCGGCAACCTGGTTCCGCTGCTTCAGGCGGTGGTTGACGCCTTCTTGTTCCTGGTCCTGTGCAACGAAGGCGTGCGGTCCCACTTCTTCCGCACCGCTGATGTTTGCGCGATCCGTGACGCCGGTTTCTAGCCCTCGCATTCGAAGCGAGGCGCCGATGTCACTGAGTCAGGCAGTTGGCCGCCTGGACTCGTTGATCGACTGGGAGCGTTGCGCAAGAGGACAGATGCGGGCGGACCTGGCGCCGATAACGGACCTGCTCTATCGGATTGGAAACCCCGAGCGCAGATTTCGCAGCGTCCACGTCACGGGCACCAAGGGCAAGGGCAGCGTTTGCGCGCTCGTTGAGGCGGGTCTGGCGCATTCGGGTTGGCGCGTAGGTCGCTATGCCTCTCCGCATATTGAACGCATCAATGAACGCATCAGCCACAACTGCGAGCTGATAGACGACGCCATGCTGGCCAAGTCACTTACGACCGCGCTCGACGCCCGTACCGCTGCGTGCGATGAGGACACGGCAGCCGCGGAATCCACCTGGTTCGACGTGGTGACCGCGGCGGCGTTCTTGTCGTTCGCGTGGGCAAAACTGGACTGGGCGGTTATCGAGGTGGGCCTGGGCGGGCGGCTGGACTCGACGAACGTCATTGAAAGTGATATTGCCATAGTTACCAACGTGGGGCTGGAGCACACCGAAGTACTCGGTTCGACGGTAGAGAAGATCGCCTTCGAGAAGGCCGGCATCGTCAAATCGGGAAGCACGCTTGTGACGTCCCTGTCACCTGTCGATGGCGCCGGGCGAGTCGTCTACGAGGCAGCCCGTCTTTGTGGCGCAAGCATATATCCCGTGAGTGTCAATCCTGCGGCCACAATTTCCCAGCGAAATTGGGCGGTTGCGCGCGGTGCGCTGAATGCTCTGGGTGTGCGTGAAGTACTGAGCCGAACACGGTCGGTCGCCATATCCGAAGATGACCTACCCGACAGTGTGGCGAGCAGCGCATCTCTTCCTGGGCGCTTGGAGCGATTCCGCGTGTGTCGTGAGTCATCGTCGCGTGAATGGATTGAGCTTGTCGTCGATGGTGCGCACGTGGGCTTTGCCGTGGCCGACGCGCTGATTGAATTGCGCGCTCAGCCGGCGCTCTCGGCTAGGCCGGTCGTATTGTTGGCGCTGGCTGCAGACAAGGATGCGGACGCAATCGTGTCCCGACTTGTTGACGCTGCTGCGCATGTTGTATGTTCTCCGATGCCCGACAACCGACCCGGTTGGAGTGCCGAGGAACTGGCGGCAGTCGTCACCGCCCATACTCTGCCCGCGTCGGTAGCTGGTTCGCCGCGCGATGCCTTGCACCTGTGCCTGCGAATGTCTGATGCCCACTGGATTCTCGTTACCGGGTCTTTGTACCTGGCTGGGTCCATACGAAGAATGTTGCTGAGCGACGGAACTGTTGCGAATGGCTGACAAATCCTCAGGACGCAACGAAGCAGTGTGACCCCGGCATCGCAGGTCCTTCGGTGCTTGTGCATTCCAAGGTTGATGAAGGTCACGGCAAGACTCCATGAATTTCGGAAGAGACGTTCTCCGAACGCATGAGCGACTCCTTCGGTCTCCATTGCGGCCACTTGCGGGAGCCGCATTGGCTGACAGCAATGGGCACCAAGGAGCAGCCCACCACCGTCGGCAATCAGGCAGCGGCATTCTCAGGATTGCCAGGCCGGTGCATCAACTCTTCCTTTGCGTCTCCAGACTGTGCGTCTCGGCAACAACATCCTGCACAACGCTGCTTCGCAGAAATACTGGCGCTACCCGCCACTGTTGACCATTCTCTGTAATCACCGGGTCGTGTCCCATGACGTGGTGTAAGTCCACAGCCCGGACAGGCTGAGATACACGTTACTCAGCGTGCCACTGCGGACAGCCGAGTCGGGGGAGTATCGCAGAGGGTTTGAAGTCCTTCAAGTTGCATGTATCTGCGGTTCAAACTCCACTCGTCGTTCTGCTCCAACATCATGGCGCCCACCAGTCTTGTGATCGATGCATCGTTGGGGAAGATGCCCACCACGTTGGTTCGACGTTTGACTTCGGCATTGAGCCGCTCCAGCGGATTGGTCGAGTAGATCTGGGTCCAATGCGCTTTGGGAAACGTCATGAACGCCAGCACATCGTTTTCAGCATCGTCCATCAAGGTACTGAGCTTTGGGAACTTGGCACGGAGCTGATCAGCAACTGATCGCCACTGGGTTTTTGCGGCTTCTGCTGTGTCCTGCACGAACACCGTTCCGATGGCGGCCGAGACCATGCGCCGCTGCGTCTTGCCAGCGTGCGCCAGAGCATTGCGCATGAAGTGCACCCGGCAACGCTGCCAGGTGGCCTTCAGAACCTTGGAGACGGCCGCCTTGATGCCTTCGTGGCTGTCGCTGATGACCAGCTTGACGCCACGCAGGCCACGGCGGTTCAGGCTGCGCAGAAACTCCGTCCAGAAGGGTTCTGCCTCACTGGCGCCGACTTTGAGACCCAGCACTTCTCGCTGTCCCTCGGTGTTGACCCCCACAGCGATTATTACGGCCACGCTCACGATGCGCCCGGCCTCCCTGGTTTTGACATAGGTGGCGTCAATCCACAGATACGGCCAGTCGCCTTCGATCTGGCGGTTCAGGAAAGCCCCGACACGTTCATCAAGTTCACCGCACAGGCGGCTGACCTGGCTCTTGGAGACTCCGCTCATGCCCAGCGCTTTGACTAGGAGTCTGGGCGGCAGAAACCAGGGTTGTCACCAACAACGCGATGTGAGGTGAGGCGTTAATTAGGGATGAGCACCAGCTACATACCTTACCTGCCCGATCAACAGTATCTTTTGCCCTGCGCTTTGCAGGAATGGTTACCCCAAGGCCACTTGGCGTACTTCATCAGCGACACCGTGGACAGCCTGAACCTGAGCGCCTTTCATGTGCGCTACGCAGGAGGTGGGTCACGCAATCAACCGTTTCACCCGGCCATGATGGTCAAGGTGCTGGTCTACGCTTATGCCACCGGGGTCTTCAGCTCACGCAAGATTGCCAAGAAGCTGCATGAAGACGTAGCCTTTCGCGTGCTGGGTGCAGCCAACTTTCCGGCCCACCGCACGATCAGGGACTTTCGTGCATTGCATCTCAAGGAGTTCACAGACCTGTTTGTCCAGGTCGTGCGCTTGGCGCGCGAGATGGGCCTGGTCAAGTTGGGCACCATTGCGGTGGACGGCACCAAGATCAAGGCCAACGCCAGCCGCCACAAGGCCATGAGTTATGGGCGCATGCAGGCAGCCGAAGTTGAACTCAAAGCGCAAATCACCGCGCTGGTAAAAAAGGCCACCAGCACCGACGAAGCCGAGAAGAACGAACCCGATCTGGACATCCCGGCCGAGATCGAGCGCAGGCAAGCACGTCTTGCTGCGATTGAAGCGGCCAAGGCCAGGTTGGAAGAACGTCAACGCCAAAGCGACGCACAGCGCGGGCGCACTCCTGAGGATGAACGCAAGCCCAAGGACAAAGACGGCAAGCCCAAAGGGGGCAAGCCCTATCAGCGTGACTTCGGCGTTCCTGCGCCCAAAGCCCAGGACAGCTTTACTGATCCGCAATCGCGCATCATGAAGCGTGCTGGTGGCGGGTTTGACTACAGCTACAACGCACAGACCGCAGTGGACGAGGCCGCGCACATCATCGTGGCCGCCGAGGTCGTCAACACAAGTTCAGACGTACAGCAACTGCCCATGGTGCTCAAGGCCGTCAAAGAGCACACGGGTGCATCTGCTGCGCAGGTACTGGCCGATGCGGGCTACCGCAGTGAGGCGGTGATGGCCGAACTGGCAATGACTCAGCCCGATACGGAACTGGTTATTGCCTTGGGTCGTGAAGGCAAAGTACTGGCCAAACCCAGGGATGCGCAGCGCTATCCGCACACGGTGGCGATGGCCGCCAAGTTCGAAACTGAACAAGGCAAAGCCGACTACCGCAAACGCAAATGGATCGCTGAGCCACCCAACGGCTGGATCAAGAACGTCTTGGGGTTCAGACAATTCAGCATGAGGGGGTTACAAAAGACACGGGCCGAGTTCAAGCTCGTGTGCATGGCGCTCAATCTGCGAAGAATGGGGGCCATGCAGGCCTGTTGAGGCAAAGAAAACCAGGAAAACACAATTCTGCCGGCTTGAGCCATGTGCAAAAGTCATCCCGTCACAACCGACAAAGGTGTTGATGGACGCACTCACCACACACCAGATGACTTTGCATCGCCAATCGTCAAAGTCGCGTTTGTCGAAAAACTTCTGGCGCCCAGACTCCTAGGTCGTCCACGGAGCGGGTGGAGATGCCTTGAATGTAGGCTTCCTGGATGACGGCTGTCAGAGCTTTCTCGGCGGTGCGCCGGGGTTCCAGGAATTCGGGGAAGTAGCTGCCTTGGCGCAGTTTGGGGATCTTCAGCGGAACACTTCCGGCTCGGGTGTCCCAGGTGCGGTCACGGTAGCCGTTGCGGCTGTTGAGTCGCTCGGTGTTTTTCTCGTCGTAGCCGGCGCCGCAGCGCCCCTCGATGTCCATGTCCATGAGGCGTTGGGCCATGAATTGCACCATCTGGCGCAACACATCGATATCGGATCCCTTCTCAGCAAGCTCGGCAAGTGCGATAGTAGCGGTGGTCATTGTGAAATTCCTTTATTCAGGTTGTTGGGTCGCACCTCAACCTTATCCGGAACTCACGATGACCACCCTAAAACAGATGGTCCGACCGAGCTGCAAGCCGCTTCGGGCTACGCCCTTCGCGCCTTGCAGCTCGGTCAATAACTTACACCACTACCGGGGACATTACCAATCACCGTAACCGACTTGCGGTTGTATTTGGCGATGATGCCGTGCATCAAAGGCTGGCCATCTGGTTGAAACGAAACCTTCTGGCCAATGCTGAAATCAAGCATATGGGCGTGGGCCCGCATCTGGCTGAGAAACTTCAGGCGAGCGACGACTCTGTTATTCAGATCGATTAGCTCGGCTTCATTCAGTTTGTCGATGTCAATTTTCATAATCGCACTTTATCGCGTCAGTCTAAATCCTGTGCAAGACCGGGTTGGCAATTATTGACGCTGATGCTTACCGCCTCCGATCGAGTTCCCGTCGCAACAGCCCCAGTTTGACATCCATGCTGGTAATGACTTGTCCCACAAAAATGTCATGTCGGGCTCGCAGCCTCTCGAAAGTACGCCAGTGCATCCCTTTGGGTTTACCGCCGCTAGCATTCAAAACGCCGTCTTCCCATTTCAATCGCTCACGCAACTTGTCGGCGCGCCGGGTCATCCGATCATCCAGGCACTCGCGCTGAGATCGATAGGCCAGTCGTTGGCAATGCCTGCAGGCAAACACTGCGCCGCCATAGAGGATGGCAACACGCCGGGCACAACCCACAACCGGGCAAATCCACCATGCCCGCTGACCACCATAGTGGCAGGGCGACCAAGCCACCTGTACCGCGTAGTGCCGCTCCTGCCAGGCTCCTGCATCGGTGCTGCTTCGGTACTTCAGAATCACGCCATCCTGCCCAGTCTGGATATTGATCGATGCCAGGGTTTGACCGCCTCGCTTCCAATGCCAGCCAAAGGAGCGACCCGGCCTCAAGAACCCGTCACGCTGCAATTTGCGTATGTCCAGCGCCCGCATATCGCTGGTGGTGTACCTGCCACCGTGCCTGCCGCTGTTGAATCCGCCCATACTCTGGTACCTTTCAGATTTACCGAAATCATTAGTCAAATCAAGGCTCGTCAGAGGCAACAAAGCGCCTCGGATGCAACCAGTCTTTGAACCCTGGACAGTCTTGCAGAAGGAACACCAGGTCGTTGGGCAATTGGTTATGGCGGGCGGCCATCGCAACACCAGCTTGCTGCCAGTTGATACAGCGCCAGGAGATCGTTGCTTTCAGATGCGAGCATTCCAGGCACAAATGGCGCCTATCGCATTCCCGGTCACGTTGTACCAAGCGATCCGACCTCACTTCGGCCGAACTCAGGGACACACCCAGGTCCGTAAAGCGCGCCAGCCGTGCTGTGAAGACGTCAATCTCGGCGCCATTCATGGCCGAGCTGTGCGGCCAGGCCCATCGATCTGCTTCAAGCCCAGCCTCGTTGGCTGCTGATCGTTGGGCTTGAATTTTCTGCAAAGCCCGGTCCTGGTTCCCTGCAAAACCTACAGAACCTGGTTTTGCTGGTTTTGTAGGGCAGGTGGATGGGGCTTGCTGATTTTTCAGCTTGGCAAGCCAGCTCATGACGCACCGCCGGAGAACAGACCTGGATTGATCAGGTAGCGATCGCTGGGTCTGCCGCCGGTGGGCCCACCGGGGAGGGTTTCCGGTCTCAACCAGTCGTAATCAGCCAGCACATCGGCCGCCTTGCGTACCGCCTGCGGTGTACCCAGACCTGACCAGCCTTTGAGCGCAATCTGCCTGGGGGTGAAGCTACCAAGAATCATCCCGTCGCGGTCAGTCAACTTTCCTGTCTTGAGTTTGCCCAGCAAAGTCGCTGCATCCGTCATCTCGGGCATCACCGCCGCGGCGTACAAGCGGTTGGCATGGGTGCGCAGGTAGTCTCCCCAGGCCAGCGCGCGCAGCAGTTCAGCTTCTCCAATCAGACACGCTTCATTGGGTGTGTCGATCAATGCAAATGTCAAGGCCAGGGCCGGGATCAGCTTTCTGTACTTGGCCAGATGCGAGACCATCGCCGGATGCAGGGTATCGCCCCGAATCTCGGTCTCAAATGGCACGAGCCACTGCACAAACAGTTCTTGCGCCTCAGGCGTGAAGCGCCAGACCGTCGGTTCAGTCTCGCTCTGGGGCTGCAACATACCGAGTCGCTCATAGACGGCCCAGGCGGCTTGCTTGGCGGCGGTGTCGGGCCACTCGTCAACATGGATGAATTCGCCATCCACATCGGGCCATACCGCCAGCCCGAAACGTTGCAGCAAGCCATCATCGGCACTGCCACCGGCGACCGCGCCACGCACATATTCCTGAATGCGCCCGGGCTGGATGCCACCTATCATGGCCAGACAAACCCGCGGAATATGGGTGGTCCCGCGGATGATCCGTTCATACGTGTAGCTTTGATTTCCGTCGTAGCTTGTCAGATAGAACGCCCGTGATCCTTCTTGGCCTTGTTTGTCCAGGCTGGTGAGCAGACCGTAGAGTTCATCCCGATAGGACAGGACGCCCCAGGGGTTTTGCTCCATGATTTCGCCAAGCTTTTCTACCGTGGCGTCGTTGACGATGTAGCGCCGGGCTTGGGGTTCGGCTGGGGCTTCGACTGGGCTCAGCAGGGCCCGGGCTGCGGCCGGATCTTTGACAACAACAGCCTTGGCTTTTTTCTCATTCGCTTCGTTTTGCATGGTGACAAGCTTGGAGTCGATCGCCCATTCTTCGTGCGAGATCTTCCAGAGCTCAAATTCATTGCCTTGCAAGCGGTTCAGGGGTTTGAGGGCCTCGTTGAGCGCCGGGGACTTCTTCACACCAGGTCTGCCAACGATGACGCCCCACAGGTTGGGCACGACCTGCCAGTCGTCGCGCTCTTTGGGGCGCACAACCGCTCGTGCACCGATCAGGCTGGATATACCCGCCAGCGCCGCTGTGGCCGCAAAGTCGGCCGGGCATTGCATGCGGTGAGCAATGTCCATGATCCAGGGCCGCAAGGCTTGGGGTAGCAGTTCAGCGTCAAATCGATCTACCGAAGGCAAGGCGTTAGGCAACGGTGTTGGTTCTGGCCACTGACTTTGGCGTGGGCCTGGGCGCGGGCCGTCCAATAGTTCCCGGACATGGCGCCAGCCTTTGTCTTCGCACGAGGTGTGTTGACATTTGAAGCCCAAGGCGCCAGAAGGTTTGCGAAAGATGGCGGCTTCGCCGTCAATGTGTTCGGGGTTAAAGGGGCAACTGGCCAGCTTGAAGCGTTCGCGGCCCTCGTGCTGGTCTCTGGTATGCGCCAGGCTGTGGCGAGTCAGGAAGTCCTCCAGGCCGAAGCTGCCATTGCTGGGTGTTGCGCTGGTCGGTGTTGCCGTGTGTGGCGTCGCTGACGCGGTCACCTTACCGGCAATGGGTGCTAACTGCTCCAACTGCTCAGCGCTCACCACGGTGCGCTCTGGGATTTCCAGCAATTTCGACAGGCGCCACGGTGCCCTGCTTGTGTTGTCGCCCTTGTTGGCCACTGTGCCGTAAAGCTTGCATATCCGTGCGGCGTTGAAGACTGTACGGTCAACTTTGATTTGGGCGTCGTCAAACCGATCACCCAGATTCGACAAGACGCCTTTGACCAAGACTGTTGCCTCGTCGTCATTGGGCAAATCGATGGCGTAGAGCAGGTGGTAGCCGTTGCCGGACTGGGCAACCACTGGTGCTGGCCAGTGGAGCTCGCTCAGATATTGCCGGATTTCTTGCACTTTATCTTTGGCGGCTTGGAATTGGACATCGGTGGCACTTGTTCCGGACGGACGAGTCGGGTCGATGTCGATGAGCAACCAGCGCCGGCAAACGACTTGTTTGTCGTTGGTGGTGACGCTGGCGTAGGCTTCAATTCGGTTGGAGTAGCGGCTCAGCAGTTGAGGATCCACTGGATTCAAGGTGATGTACACCGCGGCGCCACTGGCGCTCAGGCGCACGGCGTGCTCTGCCAACTGGCTCCAGTGGCTGGCATCAAAGTACCCGGCGTCTGTACGTTTCTTGCCCTTTTGAAATGACCGCAGTTCGATAACGGCATCGCTTGTGAACAATACCGCCAGGGCAACCAGGATGGCGGCTTTGTCAGGGGTGGGGCTGTCAATGTGCATGGAGCCTGGATCCGACAGATTGAGGTTTGCGGACGGTGGTCATGGCTAGCGACCCCCAGTGGCTTGGCGGGCCAGCCAGGCGTTGACTTTGTCGGCGTCCCACACTGTCGTGGAGGGACCAAGTTTGAAGGGGGCGACGAATTTGCCTTCGCGCACCCAACGCCAGACGGTTGCCGGACTCACTGGCAATATGCCCGGCTTTTTTGGCGTACTGGCCAACTCGCTGATGCGAATTACTCTGGTTCCCATATCACCTCCTGCTGCGCCGAATTAGCGCGGTGTATGAAAATTAGAGGCGGAATTTCTTCGGAGTCAACACCAGGTGTTTTTGGGTGCGCCGGGGTGGCACCGTTTGCAACTGCCGTTTTTGCATCTCGTACAGAGGGCAGTCTCGGTATTTTTAAGGGCGGGAACAGCTATTTCCACACCTCAAGCAACCCGCAATTACCCGCAACTGCAGTTGACTAGGTTCCTGTTCGTATCGGAATAACGTCGGCGCCGATGCGTAGTTTGTCGAGGTAGTCGGCCCACGTTTGCATCATTTGCTGGCGCTGTTTCTGATACTCCGCACGGTCATAGGCGCTGCCAAGCGGGCCGCTTTTGCCATGGGCCAATTGAGCCTCTACCATTTGAGGATCGATGCCGATCATTTGCTCGGCCATCATAGTCCTGGCCATTGCCCGGAAGCCATGGGCAACATGCTCGTCGTTTCCATAGTCGAGCCGGCGCAGCGCAGCGTTGACCGTGCCGTCGCTCATAGGCTTCTTGCTTTCGCGTGCCCCTGGGAACACATACCGTCCATGACCCGTGAGCGGGCGCAGGTTGCGCAAAATCTCAACGGCCTGCGTCGCCAGCGGTACAAGGTGCGGCCGGCTGTTCTCTTTTTCGCGCTTCTTACTTTTCATTTGCTTGGCGGGGATGGTCAGCATTTTCTGGTCAAGGTCAATCCAATCCCACTGCATCGCCCGAATGTTGCCCGGTCGCTGGAAGAAGAGCGCCGACAACTTCAGCGCAGCTACGGTCGCGGTCCGTCCCGTGTAGCCGTCGATTGCCCGGAGTAGAGCGCCAACTTCGATTGGGTCAAGGATGGCTGCGAAGTGCTTGGCTACATGTGGCGTCAATGCACCTTTGAGGTCGGCGGCCGGGTTGACCTCACAACGTCCAGTCTGGATGCCGTAACGGAAAACTTGCCCGGCCATGGATTGCAGATCACTCGCCGTGCTGAGAATTCCCTTTTTCTCAACTTTGCGAAGTGCTGCCAGCAAGGTGGGTGCCTTGATGGACGCCAGGGGCAGGGCGCCAAGGCACGGGAACACGTAAAGCTCGTTCATGCGAATCCACTTGGACGCGTGGCCCTCGCTCCATCCGGGTGTTTTGAGCGCGTGGAACTCTCGAGCGACAGTTTCAAAGGTGTTGGCCGCTGCGGTCATCTTGGCTTGCCGGTCCTCGGCTTTTGCGGCGCCAGGGTCAACCCCTTCGGCAAGCAGTTCGCGTGCAGCCTCGCGCCGCTTTCTGGCTTTGACGATCGAAACTTCTGGGTAGGTGCCCATGGCGAGGGTCTTGCGCTTGCCGGCAAAGCGGTAGTCCATGCGCCAGTACTTGCCGCCTGACTTGACCAGCAGGTACATGCCGCCACCGTCGGCATACTTGTCGCCGGCCGGTGCTCCGGTGTGCTTTACGGTCCGAACGAATGTGTCTGCCAGTGCCATGATTGCCCCAGTCTGTCGGTACCGCTGACGGTATTTCGTTGACGGTACCTACTTAGGTACCGTCAAGTACCGTCAAAAGTACCGTTTTCTTGACGGTATCTCATGATACAGATTAAACCTGCGTGAGACAACAAAAAACCCGCAATGCTAGGAAACATGCGGGTTTTGAGGCTATTTTATACTTGATAAATCTATCATCTGGAGCGGGTGAAGAGAATCGAACTCTCGTATGAAGCTTGGGAAGCTGCCGTTCTACCATTGAACTACACCCGCATTTTGTAACCCTTTGATCTTTAAGGGGTTTTTCTCATAAGTCCTTGTTTTTATTGAATTTTCTCAATTTTCAATTATTTATCTCGTTGTATCTGAGCTTGTCTAAACACGTGTACACTTACGCCGTGGTGTAGGTTTAGTATAGGTTTTTTTCCTGACTATCAAGGTCCTACACCAGGAACCTGATGTGAGTATACGAGATGTTCTTTGATCCGCGTGCGGCAAAACTGCTCAAGCCGGGCGAGCTGCTGCTCGTTGCTGGATGCCCTGGTTTGCGTCTGGAGGCTGCCGACACTCGCCGGACCTGGACGTACAGGTACAGGGACGCCGCAGGCCTTCTCAAGCAGCTTGGAATTGGCCACTGGCCTGCCATGTCCGCGCAGGCCGCCATGACTGCCTGGCAGGATCTGCGCGATCGCCGCGACGCCGGCGTTGACATCAAGGCTGCGCGCAAGGCTGCTGCCAGGCCTGACGTTCCCTACTCTGTGCACGACCTGGTTCACGCCTACATCAACGGCTACCTGATTGACGCCCGCAGCGGCGACAGCGCCAAAGCAGCACGCCGGCAGCTGGAGCGCCTGCTTGAAGATGAACCAGTGTTTGCCAGCCAGGCAGCGGCCTCGGTCACGCGCGGTATAGCTTTTCAGATCCTCGAAGACCGAAAAGCTACACCAACCGCCACGGCAAAGCTGCGATCATTGCTTGGCGGCGCGTGGGACTACGCCCTGGACGCCGACCGGCTCGATGGCGCCGTGCCCAACTGGTGGCGCCAGCTGCTCAAGGGCAGGCTCAAGAGCAAGGGCAAGCGCATGGGTGGCGTGCATGTGGGCCGGCAGCGGCGCGTGCTGCAGCCTGATGAAGTGGCCACGCTGCTGGCCTGGCTGCCCAACATGCACGAGCTGGGCCGCGACACCACAGTGATGTACCTCTGGACCTGCGCGCGGGGCGTCGAAATTCTGGCCATGCGGCCGGAACACATCACGCAAGAGTCAGACGGCTGGTGGTGGACCGTGCCCAAGGCGCAAACCAAGAATGCTGACGTTGAATTTGCCGTGGATCTACGCGTGCCCCTCATTGGCCGCGCCCTGGCGGTAGTGCAGCGCCGGCTGAAGACGGTGGGCACGTCAGGCTGGCTGTTCGAGGATGTGCGCAAAGAGCAGTACACACAGCACGACTTCAGCACCTACATCTACAACCTGCAGCCTTACGCGCCCAAGGTGAAGAACCGGCAGAGCACGGGCGGCCTGGTGCTGCCGGTCACGAACTGGACACCGCACAACCTGCGGCGCACTGGCCGCACGATGCTTTCATCGTTGGGATGCTTGAACGAGATTGGCGAGGCCATCCTGGGGCACTTGCCGAGCGAGATCGAGGCCACCTACAACAGCCACACCTACGACAAAGAGCGCAGGGTGTGGCTGGGTAAGCTGGCCAAGCACTTAGAAAAACTCACTCACTGATCTTCAGTATTGATCTTGACGGACTCTATGAACTGCGTCAGCGTGTAAACGCACGGCAGGATCAGGTCGCGGCAAATCATGTCGTGAATCTCCGGGCCGCCTTCAGCCTTGTCAATGTTTTGCGCATAGAGCTTGAGTGCGCCAAGGCGCTCGCTTACCAGCATGTCCAAACGGTCAAAGTCAATCCGGCGTACGGTGTCCAGGTTATTGGTTGTCATATTTGCTTTCAAAAATGTGGGCTCAAGCAGCCTTGCCCGCTCGCCCATAGCCAGCGTTGACAGGTGGTGCCAGATTTGCCACAGGCCGCGACTCGGCCCACTCGTGCAGCTCGCGCACCAGGTAGCCAACGCGCCGGCCAGACAGCAGGCGGGGCTTGGGGAATGTCACTTCCTCGCGCGTGAGCTTCTGCACAGTGCTCTCGCTCAGTGCCAGGTAGGTGGAAACCGCTGGCAGGTCCAGATAGGCGGGGGGTAGGGTGATGGGGCTCATACGTTGCTCCCCACCACATAAACATGCTTCACAGCGTTGCGCACGCCATACACCGAGTTTGTGTTGTGCCGTTTCACATACGCCAGCACAAACCGGCCAAGTCGCGCCTGGTGCTCTACGGATAGCGCAAGAATGATGTCATCCCATCCGATTTCGTCAGCGCAGCGCGCCTCAAGATCCTCAAGGATGCGCTCGCCAGTGCGCGAGCCATCGCAGTCGAGCATGTCGATTGCTGGCACCGCCTCGCCGACCCAGTATTCAACCTCGGTGCCGTCGTCATGGATGCCATCGCCGTCGATCTCGCACTCAGCCTCTCCAGCTGCCGCGCCTGCGTCGTCGAATTGCTGCGAGTAAATCTCGCCACCGTCGGTGCTGTAACAGTATTTCATGCTTGAATCCTTAAAGGGCAGCGACCACCAACAAAAGCAGGGACACGAGATATGGAGCCGTCGGCGCCGATAGTCGCGGTAAGTCGCTTGCAGTGTTGACATGGCACGGCCAGCATGTATTCGGTGCGATGGCCAAGGCAGCGCAGAAAATGCGGTGCGGCTGGTGCCGGGCTGCTCGCTTGTTGGGCCATGCGATCAAAAGCCTCATCCTCGGCATCCTGATCGTCAATGTCAGTCTGCGTCAGGCCCTGCGCCAAGGCGTCGTGATGTTGTGCTGGCGTCATTTCATCGGCCTTTCGTTGGCAGTTTGCAAAGGTCGTACAGGTCGCACATCGCGATCTGGCTGTAATAACGGCCCTTGGCCTCATGCACGCGCTTGACTGCGCGTTTCAATGCAAGCATTTCGTCGTTCAGTTCCTTCATGACCTCGATCACGGCGGTTTCATGCTTGAGCAGAATCTGCTCGATTAACCACAGCGGTGTCTTGATCATTTCAGCCGACGCCACCCGCACCTTGTCGCATTCCTGCGCTTTGGCGATGGCCTGCATGTTGGGGCGAGTCATATATCCTGCCCGCAGTGCGTCTTCTGCGCCTCGTTACGATCATCGGCCTGAGCCCTGACCTTCTCGTATTCGGGTGCCAGATAGATAGCATCATCGGGGTGCATAAGAACCCACAGAATCATCTGGTGCAAGACCAGTGGCAGGTCAATCTCGCCGCTCATCTTGATGCCGCCCAGCTCCTTGCTTTTTGCTGAGTAGATAATTTTCATACCACCACCCTGCAGTCTTCTTTACTGCAGCCAGGCCCCTCCGCATAGGCAGTCAGCCAGCGCGGCTGCAGGCCTCTGCCGGTCCAGGTCTCTCCGTTGGGGCCTCGGTACTTGATGGTCGGAACGCCTGTGCTGATGATGGTTTGCTTGCCGGCTTTCTTGCCTTCCTCTGCAAACACCTTTTCTGCGTGCTTGAGCACGTCCTCGGTCGAATCCTTGGCCGCAGGCGCATCAAACAAATCAGGCAGGCCCTCAATCGAAACATGCGCCTCGTCTTGCACCAGCTTGGCCAGGTCAGACACGTCGGCAGAGTTGGGGTACACGCTGACGCTGCATGTGAGCGTCATCACGCCGCCGTCGCGCGGGTCCAGGGCGAAGCGCTTGACCTCGCAGCCCATGTACTCGTGCGCTCCGATGGTGACCGTTGCCTTGACCTCAACGGCGTACTGAACCGGGGTGAGATAGGCATTGCGCATGATCAGCGCGTTGGTGTTGCCACGCCACAAGAATGCCTCAAGCGCTTCGTCGAAGAAGCCGCACAGGCGCCGGTCTACGTCCTTGATCTCCAGCTTGACGTCAACGGCGAGTATCTTGTCGTCCTCAGCGCCTTCTTTGCGCACGTTCAAATGCTTGATGGTGGCAAGGCCCGACACTTTGAATGCGGGTCTTGGTGCTTGTTTCATGTTCAATTTTGGTGCTTGTTTCATGTTCAATTACCCCAGTGCCGCCACAAAGTCGTCTTGCTCTTGCGGCGCCGGGGCGCTGATCTCGCCGGTGGCCTGGTCTACGGGCGCGGCCTCGCGTGCCAGGGTTTCTTTGCGGTCGGCGTAGGCGGCGCGGGCGCTGGCCTTGTCGGCATCACCCAGGCCTGCTGCCAGGTCTGCGGCAGCTTTGAGGGCGTCTGCGCTTTGCGCCTGGTTGATGGCCGTCAGCACGTCTTGCAGAGCCGCAACGGGCTGAGCTGCGCCTTTGCGGTGGGCTATTGCGGCACGCACTTTGTCAGAGCGGCTAGGGGCGATGGCCGGTTGCGCCACTTGTTCTACCTCCCCCATGTTCTTGGGCTCGGACGGCAGGTCTTGCGCCTCTTCGCCCACGTGCACGCCGCGCAGCACGTCGGGGAAGACGTCGCGCAGTGCCCAAGCACGGGCGCGCATTTGCAGCATGCGCTTTGGGTACTGCGTCCAGGGGCCTTGCTTGCCGGCCAGCCCGGCGCGCTTGGCATCTTCCATGGTGAAGGTGCGGCTTACCTCGGCCTCGCCCCGGCGTTTGACGGTGCAGGTGGCCTGGTCGGCGGCGATGTCTTCCTGAATGCGCTCCATCAAGCCCGAGCCTTTAACCAGCGCGATGACGGCGTCACCCCAGATGGCCGGGCGCCCGTTGATGACGGCAATGTTTTGCATGGCTTGCAGCGGGGGAAGGCCGATTTCTGCGCCCCATTGGATGGCTACAAGGATGTTGCCCGAGTTGCCCTGGTAGTCTTTGGGCACGATGCTGCTCTTGGACAGTATGTCGGCAAAGCGCAGTGCCTCGTCGAGCGACTGCGGCGCCAGCGAGAAGCCGCTGCGCCCGTTGGGCATGGCAACGACATTGGTCTGGGCGGTGGCGGCGATTGCGGTAGTTGTCATTTTCTCAGTCCTTGATGTTGAGACGCAAAACCCGTGCGCCGTCGGTGGTTGTGGTGAACTGTGCGATGTGCTCTGGCTCTGGCTCCATGGCCATGCATGCGCCTTTCCAGTCGGTCTTGCTGCTGGCTTTGTTGGCTTTCCAGCTGGCGAGCTTGCGGCCCATGTAGCTGATTGATTCAGCCTCTCCAAAGGCTGGAAGGATGATGTTGCGCGCCTCGGCGACGCGACCCTCAAGGTCTTTGATCTGGGCGTTGAGGTCTGCCAGGTCTTCTACCGCAGAGCACACCAGGCGGTCCACGATCTTGTCGCGTCCGGCTACGTGGCTCTTCCATAGTTGGCGTGCCTCGGCCTCGCTGGTGGGATCGGGCGGGGTGTCGGTGGCTACGTACTTGCTCCACCACTGGTCGGCCTCGCTTAGCATGTCGGAAAACATGGGGGCGTCATGCGCGATGGTGTAGACCTCAAACTTTTGCCCGCCAAAGAGCACGGCCAGGTCGGCGTGGGGCAATCCGGTGATGCCCAGATACCACTGGCACTGTAGCCAGTAGGCTTGGGGCACTTCATCGGTGCCGGGGGCGCCCCACTCTGCGCCGTGTTGGGCCATGGCGTGGGCGGTCTTGACCTCAAGCACATGGCTGGCGCCCAGCACGCGACTGGCTGCGTCGTCCCATCGGGCGCGGGTTCCATCAAGCAGCACGGCTCGGTCTATGTTGGCAACGGCTATTGCGCACTGCGGGTGGCGTAGCTGCTGGTTGATGCGCTGCACGCGGCAGCTGCGCTGCGCTGCGTAATGGCGGGCAACCACGTCTTCAAGCACGGTGCCCCAGTGCATGCGCTCCAGGGCGGCTGCGTCGCGCTCTTCTTCATCGGCGCGCCCGGTCTTGTCCATCCACAGCGCCAGCGGGGTTTTGTATTGGCTCATTCCCAGCAGCGCGGCGATGTCTGAGCCACCCAAGCCGGTTTTGCGCTCGGCCAACCATTCTTGTCTCGCGTTCATCGTGGGTCCTCTGTTTAGTTGAAAAATCGGACGTACAAATACCCTGCCGCGCCGCACAGGGCAAACAGGCTGATTAGGGCGGTGGCACCGAAGACGACCCGGTAGATGGTGGCGTCGGAATGAAGCAGGGGCTCTGGCCCCTCAAACCAGACCGGCAGCGCGGGCTTGGCTTCGCAGGCGCCAGTGCATTCGCGCTTGGGGTGCTGGCATATGCCAAGGGCTTCGCAGTTGTGCCTCATGGCGCCACCTCTTTTGTCTGACTGACGATGTAGGCGCGAAGCCGCTTGATGCGCTGTGCGTTGTATGTGGAGCTGGCCTGCGCCCACTCGATGGCGGTGTCGGCAGACAGTTTTGACACCTCGGCCTCTGCCAACTCGCGCGCTGCAAGCTGCAATGCGCCTGGCCTGCGAACCAGGGCTTTGAAGTCGTCAAGCATCTTCATTGCAGGCACCATGACATCAGAGCCATTGCCAAGCTCACGCCGATCACGCAGGCCAGGAGCACGTCAAGCAGGCCAGTCGTGCGCGGGGCGGGGCAATAGCGGCCCTGGGTGCAGTCGTGATTGCAGCCGGTGTTGGTACCGCAGCTCACGCTTGTACCCCTTCATGTTGTGTGGTGGCGCGCCCAAACAGCGCAAACTCCGCGCGGCGGTCAATCGTGGTCAGTCGGGCACGGTTCAGGATGTGCGCGGCGTCCATGAAGCGGCGATCCTTGAGGGCCGAAATGATGGGGGCGGCGTTTTCTGCCGCAGCGGTAATCAAGTCGTCTTCGTCGTAGCCCTGCGCTGCGTCCGCCTGCGCCTGCTTCCACTCTTGCTCTGTGGCCGGTGCGCCGTAGCACTGCTGTTCTTCGGCTTCGGTGATTGCTGCTTTCATGATGCTTGAGCAGCTTGCGCAACAACCAGCGCGGACACATCGATTCCAGCCTTGCGCTCATCGTCGGAGATCTCGCAATCGTCAATGTCGCCCCACAGGCCGGTGATGTCGCCCCGCAGGCCGGTCACGTCGCCCCACAGGCCGGTGATGTCGCCCCACAGGCCGGTCACGTTGCCCCGCAGGTAGGTCACGTTGCCCCACAGGCCGGTGACGTCGCCCCTCAGGCTGGTGCTGTCGCCCCACTGGCCGGTTCTGTCGCCCCACAGGACGGTCACGTTGTCCCGCCGGTCGGTCACGTTTCCTCGGTAGCCGGTTACTTTGCCACACCAGCCGGCCACTTCGCCCCACAGGCCGCGCCCTGCGCCCCACAGGCCTGACTGTTAGATCCAGCATCGTG
>QYPX01000113.1 GCA_007280205.1 Comamonadaceae bacterium | reverse complement strand
ACTCACACCCCCCGCCCTCTCCCGCCCCGCCGGGCGGAAGAGGGAGCCAACAGCCGCATGTGGCCGCGTATCTGAACTTCTGAAGTGCATCTTTCAGGGTTGGAACGCTGGAGTTTGTAGCTCAACCTGTTGTCTTCTTTGCCCGTTGCCTGCAATTGACTGACCGCAAATGTTTGCGACCTCACATCATGCTTGCAGCACTGGCATTGGTTGTTGACATCACCGAGATGGTCATACAGCACACAATCTTCCCCAACGCGCGGTTGCGCCTGTACTTCCCTTGTTTGCGGACGCGGCCAAATAGGGCTGTTTAGCTCCCCTCTTCCGCCCGGTGGGGCGGGAGAGAGGCGGGGGTGAGAGAGTGGGGAAAAAGTAGGAAATAGGAAATAGCAACGAAAAGAGAAAAAAACCCTTAGATACGTGAAAATAGGAGCATGACTTCTTTCAAACCAGAACCCCCTTTCTCCCACGGCCAGGCGCCGCGCACGGGGGTGCTGTTTTGTAACCTCGGCACCCCGGCCAGCACCAGCACCGCCGACGTGCGCAAGTTCCTGGGCGAATTCTTGAGCGACCCGCGCGTGGTTGAAATTCCGCGCCTGCTTTGGTGGCTGATCCTGCACGGCATCATCCTGCGTTTTCGGCCCGCCAAGTCGGCAGCCAAGTACGCCAGCATCTGGACGCCGGAGGGCTCACCGCTGAAAGTCTGGACCGAAAAACAGACCGGACTGCTGCAGACCTGGCTGTCCGGGCGGGGGCACAAGGTAGCCGTGCGTTACGCCATGCGCTATGGGCAGACTTCGATCGCCGAGCAGCTCGACGCCTTGAAAGCCGAAGGGGCAACCCGGATTCTGGTCGTGCCGGCCTACCCGCAGTACTCTGCGACCACGAGCGCCAGCCTGTTTGATGCGGTTTACGCATGGGCTGCCACGGTGCGCAACCTGCCGGAACTGCGTTTCATCAACCGTTACCACGACGACACAGGCTACATCGCCGCACTTGCCGAAAGCATGGAGCGGAGTTGGAAGGTCCATGGCCGCCCCGAACAACTCGTCATGAGCTTTCACGGTGTCCCCGAGCGCACACTGCAACTGGGTGACCCTTATCACTGCGAATGCTTCAAGACAGCACGCCTGCTTGCCGATCGCCTGGGTCTGACCAAGGACCAGTACAAAGTGACCTTTCAGTCACGCCTGGGACGCGCCAAGTGGCTGCAACCCTATACCGAGCCGACACTGATCGCCCTGGCGCAAGCTGGCGTGCGGCGCGTCGATGTCGTCTGTCCCGGCTTCACCAGCGACTGTCTGGAAACACTGGAAGAGATCGACATGGAGGGACGCAGCGCCTTCCTGCAAGCCGGCGGCGCCCAGTTTCACTATATCGCCTGCCTCAACGCCGACGCGGCGTGGATCAACGCGCTGGGAGAATTGGTGCACACGCATCTGGCCGGTTGGCCAACCCAGGAAGCAGCCGACACGCAGGGCCTGGCCGTCTCAAGAGAGGCTGCGCTGGCCCTAGGTGCCAGCCAATAGCGCACGATTCCAACCAACCGGTGAGCGGTCAGTCGGCCTTGTGCTCAAACTCCAGCTCAGCTCGCAGTCCGGATGAAGTTGCTAACCCGATCCAGCTGATCGGGCACATTGAGCGCAGGCGCGTGCCCACAGCCGGCCACCTCTGTTACCTGCAGCAAGCCGATTTGACCTGGCCCACGCCGGCGCATCCGATCAATGGTTTCAGGCAGCACCAGGTCTGATTCGGCACCGCGCAAACACAGCACCGGGATGGTGATCTGATCGTAGTGATCCCAGATCGAATAGTCGTCGGGATGGCTGATGAACTGCTGCACCATGGCGGGATCGTAGTGCGGTGTGACACGGCCATCGCTCAGGCGTCGCGTCGAGGTCTCGGTCAGTCGACGCCACTGTGCATCACTCAACCAGCCGTAAGGCTTGTAGACCTGACGGAAAAATGCTTCGAGTTCCAGCACCGTCTGAAACGCCGGCGGGCTGCCGGCGTAGGCGCGAATGCGCTCGATCGCCACTTGCGCCAACTGTGGCGCGTTGTCGTTCAGGGTCAGGCTCAGGATGCGTTGCTTCATGCGCGGCTCCAGCAAGCCCGCAGCGCACACGGTTCCGATCGAGCCGCCCATTGACGTTCCTACCCAGTGCGCCTGATCGACGCCCAGCCGGTCAAACAGCTCACAGGCGATGCGTGCATAAAAGGCCAGGCAATACTCTTGCTCTGGCGCCCCACTCCATTGGCTCAGTCCTCGCCCTATCGTGTCCGGACAGATCACGCGATAACCGAGCGCGCTCAAGTGCTCCGCCAACTCGTCCATGTCGCGCCCGGTGCGTGCCAGGCCGTGCCAGGCAATCACCGTTGGCTGATGCTCGCCACCCCACTCGGTGTAGTGAATCTCTCGCCCCGCACATTGAACGTACGCCGATGAATACCCTGCCGGCAAAGTCATGCTTTGGCTCCTGCTGCATTGGCGCGCAAACGTCCTACCACTCCGGTTGGAAAGTAATAAACCGACAGCACAAACAAAACGCCCAACCAGAGCAGCCAGCGGTCCGGCGACAGCAGTGCCGCAAGCCAGGGCAAGGAGGCTGCCGCCTCACTGCCCAGGCGCAACAGGTCCTGCAGATAGCTTTGCGCCACCAGAAACAGCACCGAGCCGATGACGGCACCGTAAATCGTGCCCATGCCGCCAATCACCACAATCAGCAGCACGTCCATCATGACCTCGAACGACAACGAGGTGTCGGGCCCGTTGTAGCGCAGCCAGAGCGCCAGCATGGCACCCGCCAGACAGGCGAAAAGAGCCGACAGAACGCTAGACAGCGTGCGGTAAACAACGACCCGGTACCCGATGGCCTCGGCCCGGAACTCGTTTTCCCGGATCGCCTGCAGCACACGGCCAAACGGCGAGTTCACGATGCGCAGCATGGCCAGTAGCAGCAGCAAGGCGGCAGCAAACAGCAGGTAATAGCACAGCAGGCGACCGTCGAGCATGACGCCCAGAAAGGGCTGCTCCGAGAACTCAAAACTCGGTGACAGGATCTCGGGCACCTTGAAGGTCAGGCCATCTTCGCCACCCGTGATATCGGAGAGTTGTGAGGCCAGCGTCAGGAAAGCGGAGGCCACCGCGAGCGTGATCATGGCAAAAAAGATGGCTCTGACCCGCAGCGAGAACAATCCGACCAACAGCGCCAGCAATAGCGAAAGCGCCAACGAGCATGCCAGTCCGACCGCGAGCGCCTCCCAGGTCGGCCCGAGGCGGGTGGTCGCTACCGCGATGCCATAGGCGCCGATGCCAAAAAACATGGTGTGGGCAAAACTGACAATGCCGGTGAAACCGAGCAACAAGTCAAAACTGGCAACCAGCACAATGAAGACCAGCACCTTGGCCGCCACATTGAGCGCCTTGACGCCCGGAAAAATGAATGGCGTGGTGGCCAACGCAACGAGCACCAGCAGAAGCAGAACCGCCAGCACGCGGCTGCGCGGGAAATCATTCGAGAGGAGTCTGGTTAGCATCGCGGTCCTTTGCCTGTGGTCATTGCGAGCGAAGCGCGGCAATCCAGGGCCATGGATCGCCACGGCCTGAGGCCTCGCGATGACGAGAATGTTTGTGCAACTTCTCCTGCCCTCATCGGTTTGCTACCGGATACACACCCTGCGGCCGCCAAAGCAGAATCGCGACCATCAGCGCAATGTTCGAGAACAGCGCCACCTTGGGCAGCAGAAAGCCGGTGTAGTTGGCCATCAAGCCCACCAGCAAAGCCCCCATCAGCGCACCACCCGTCGAACCCAGTCCGCCGATGATGATGACGATGAAGATCAACACATTGACCTGCGCCCCCATCTGCGGCACCACGTTCTGCTGGTACATGCCCCACATCACGCCACCGAGCCCGGCCAGTGCACTGCCAACCACAAAAACCCCGACAAAAAGACGCCGGATGCGGTAACCGAATGCCTCCACCATTTCCCGGTCCTGCACACCGGCGCGAATCAGCAGTCCGATCTTGGTGCGATTCAGAGTCCAGGCCAGCAGCGCAAAAACGGCGCCACCAACGAGTACCGCGAGCAAGCGGTATTTCTCGATCGCGGAGTCGCCCAGCAGCACTGCGCCGCGCAGGGCCTCGGGCAGTGGCAGCGCAATCTGCTGCGGGCCCCAGATGACCTTGATGAGTTCCTCGCCAATGATCATGCCGCCCATCGTGATCAGGATCTGTTTGAGATGCTGGCCATAGACCGGGCGCACGATGAAGCGCTCGAAGGCCAGCCCGACCGCGCCCGACACCGCCATCGCCACCAGCATCGCAACAAACACCGCCAGCAGGTTGCGCCACAGCTCAGCGGAGCCAGTCCAGTCGCCCATCAGCCCGAGCACCGTCGTGGCAACAAAAGCGCCCAACGCAATGAACACGCCATGGCCAAAGTTGAGCACATCCATCAGGCCGAAGATCAGCGTCAGGCCGGAGGCGATGATGAAGATGATCATGCCCATGGCCAGCCCGGCCACGGTCAGCGTCAGCCAGGTCGAGCCGGATCCGATGAAAGGAAACACCCCCAGCGCCAGCAGTGGCACCAGTGCCAGCGGCTGCCAATCGAATGTCGCCCCCACGCTTGCCATTTCATGTGCTGCGCTGCCCCCGGCCTTCGCGCCTTGGCGTGGCCCGGCGTCGCTCATCTCCTCAGACTCTTGTCGTGCTGTACTCATATTGCCAACCCCAACAGTTTGTGCTGCAGTTCTTCATCTTCGGCGAAAGCCTGCATGGCGCCGGCGTGCACCACACGGCCGTTGTCCATGACCGCAACACGATCCCCCAGCCGCTTGGCAAAGTTGATGTTCTGCTCCACCAGCAAGAGTGTGGTACCGGTCGCCTTGAGCTCGCCAAAGGCATCGATCATGTTGTTGATGATGGCCGGCGCCAGGCCCTTGCTGGGCTCGTCCACAATCAGCAGTTCACGCGGCTCGACGATGGAGCGCGCCACCGCCAGCATCTGCTTCTGGCCGCCCGAGAGCTTGCCAGCCGGGTGATTCCAGAATTTTTCCACCGCCGGAAAGAGGGAAAAAATCCACTTCAGTCGCTGCTCGTCCATCTGACTGGCACGACGGGCGGAGCGCGCCGCCAGCAACATGTTTTCTTTCACGCTCAGGTCAGAAAAGATACCCATGTTTTCCGGCACGTAGGCTATGCCAAGTCCCGCGATGTCCGGCGTGGCAAGGCGTGTGATATCGCGCTCACCGAAGGTGATGCTGCCCTGGCTGGCGTGCCACAAGCCCATGATGGTGCGCAGCGTGGTGGTCTTGCCAGCGCCGTTGCGCCCGAGCAGCATGGTGAGCTCGCCGCGCGGCAGCACCAGGTCCACACCATGCAGGATGTGATAAGCGCCGATGTGGGTGTGCACAGCGTCGAGCTTGAGAAGTTCACCGCTCATGCCTGCGCTCCTGCGTTTGATGGCGCCACACCGAGATAAGCTTCTTGCACGATCGGCGACGCGATCACGGCCGAAGGCTCGCCATCGGCCACCAGGGCACCGTTGTGCAACACGATGATGCGGTCTGCCAACTCGCGCACCACATCCATTTTGTGCTCTACCAGCAGAATGGTCTTGCGCGGGTCGTCCTTGAGTTTGCGGATCAGGTTCAGGATCACCGGTGCTTCGTCGGCGCTCATGCCGGCAGTTGGCTCATCGAACATAAACACATCGGGCTCCAGCGCCATCAACAGCGCCACCTCCAGCTTGCGCTGGTCGCCGTGCGGCAAACTGGCTACCGGCGTATCCGCTTTGTCGTTCATCGCCACTGCTGACAAAACTTCCTGTGCCAACTCGGTCAGGGCCTTGTGGTCACTCCAGATGCTCCACAGGTTCAGGCCCCTGAGATGGGAGCCGGCGCGCGCCGCCTGCACCGCCAGACGCACGTTTTCCAGCACCGACAGATTGGGAAACAGGTTCGTCAGCTGAAAGGCACGCCCCAGACCAGCGCGGGTACGCGCTGACGGGCTCATGCCGGCCAGGCTGTTGCCGTTGAGGAAAACTTCGCCAGAACTGGCCTTGAGCTGCCCCGAAATGAGATTGAAATAGGTGGTTTTGCCGGCGCCGTTGGGGCCGACGATGGCTGTCAGTGTGCCGGGCTTGAAGGCGCAACTGACGGCGTTCACCGCCACATGGCCGCCGAAGCGGACCGTGAGTTCTTTGGTTTCGAGCATGGGGGACCGACCCAAAAAGGATGGGAGCTACTGTGTTGGCCTGTCATTGCGGGCCTGACCCGCAATCCATGGTGCTTGTGGCACTGGATCCCGGGTCGAGCCCGGGATGACAAATTCAACTAGCGTTTGTTACGGATTGGAATAGCCATCTCTTCGGCTTTGATCTCGTGCACCAGTTCCGGCACGCCCCAGACAAAGGCCGGATCCACCTTGATTTTGAAGTGGTACATGCTCTGCATCGCCTGATGGTCTTCCTTGCGGAAGGTCATCTTGCCCTTGGGCGTCTCGAAGCTCATGCCTTCCATGGTCTTGATCAGTGTATTGGCTGTGGCATCGCCCTTGCTGTTTTTCAGCGCGGTCACCACCGCCATCGCTGCCGAGAATCCGCCTGCCGTGAAGAAGTCCGGCGGCGACTTGAACTGGCTGTAATGCCGCGCCACCATGGCCTCATTGACCGGGTTCTTCGGAATGCCAAAGTAATAGTAAGCCGCACCTTCCATACCCGGGAAGTTCTTGTAGGCCGCCATGGCCGGCAGGATGTTGCCGCCGGTGGCGATCTCGATGCCGTAACGCTTCAAGTCCATGTCAGCAATCTTGAAGGGGTTGCCGGCACCGGCCCAGATAATGAAGATGACCTTGCGCCCCGGCTGGTCCTTCAGCTTGTCGATCAGGCGCTGGGCACCGGCGGTAAAGTCCGTGGTGCTGGTCGGCAGGTACTCTTCATGCGCCAGTTTGGCTTTCTTGATCGCGTCCTTGAAGGCCTTGACGCCATCACGACCAAAAGCGTAGTCCTGTGCCAGCGTGGCGATCACCGTGCCAGGCTTGTCAAGAGCCACCGCGTTGGAAATGGCATCCTGCGAACTGTTGCGCCCGGTACGGAAGATGTATTTGTTCCACTTTTCGCCGGTGATTGAATCGGCCACCGCCGGCTCGACCAGCAGGATCTTCTTGTATTCTTCAGCAACCGGCAGCATGGCGAGCGCCACACCGGACGAGGTCGGACCCACGGCCAGATCGGCCTTGTCGTCGGAGTAGGCCGCAGCCAGCAGTGACTTGCCCAGATCGGGCTTGCCCTGATCGTCTTTTTCAATCACGACCAGTTTTTTGTCGCCGATCATCATGGTGCCGCCCGTCGCGTAGTCCAGCCCCATCATGAAGCCGGTCGCAGTTTGCTTGCCGTAAGCTTCCAGCGGTCCGGTCTTGCTGTAAATATGGGCAATCTTGATTTCTTTGGACTGGGCAAGAACCAGTGGCGACGCCAGAGCGCAGGCCATGGCCACCGCAGTCAGTGCGGTGCCCGCAACCCAAGTACGACGAAACATATTTATCTCCTGTTGTGGTAAACGATTCAAGGTTTGATGATGCACCAAACGTGCCAGATTACAAGTGCTTGATTCTATGGGCCTAAAGAGAATTAGATTGGATATTGTCTCAATATCAGTCACACTAAATGACTGATATTCAGTCACATGACCGAATATCAGGCATTCTTACCCAATCGATCGTACAGCATGGCGCGGGAAATACCGAGCATTTGTGCCGCCGCCACCTTGTTTCCACGCGTTGCCGTCATGGCAAGCGCAATGGCCTTGCGTTCGAGTTCTGCCACCTGATCAGCCAGCGGCGCAATACGCGGTGCAGCCGCCGTTGCAGCCGGATCAGGCGCCGCCGCGACCGGCGCCGCGGCCAGTTGCGCAACCCCTGACTCACGCAGTACCAGTTCCAGATGCAGCGCTGTAATGCGATTGGAGTCGCTGCGCATCATGGCCTGCTCCAACACGTTGCGCAGTTCCCGGATATTGCCACGCCAGACCTGCGCGCACAGCAGCGCCAAGGCGTCAGCGCTAAGCTCGGGCGGTTGCTGACCATTGCGCAGGGCCATATCCTCACCCAGCACCTCGACCAAGGCCACCATGTCTTCGCGCCGTTCACGCAATGGCGGCACGCGGATCGGCAGCACGTTGAGGCGATAAAAAAGATCTTCGCGAAAGTTTCCCTCGCGCACCAGTCTACCCAGATCGCGTGAAGTGGCCGCGATCACCCGGGCATCAAAAGGAATCAACTGGTTTGACCCGAGAGGCTCAATTTCGCCCTCCTGCAAGGCACGCAGCAGTTTGGCCTGCAAGGCCAATGGCATGTCACCAATCTCATCGAGAAACAGCGTGCCACCGTGCGCCAGCCGGAACTTGCCCTCGCGCCCCTTGCGGTCCGCCCCCGTGTAAGCGCCCGGCGCCACGCCAAAAAATTCCGCTTCCAGCAAGGTGTCTGGCACGGCGGCGATGTTGAGGCTGATAAAGGGCCGGTCTGAACGAGCCGAGGAAGCGTGAATCGCATGCGCCAGCAGTTCCTTGCCGGTACCGGTTTCACCCAGCAACAGCACGGTGCTCGAGGTCTGCGCTGCGCGACGTGCCTGGCGCTTGACTTCCACCGCTGCAGGACTGGCGCCAACAAAGCTGGCAAAGGTGTAGCGTGACTGTCGCTGGCCGGCGCGCTCGCTGTTGCGTTGACTGGCCAGTTCACGCCGCGCGTCGTCCAGATCACGCTGCAGCAGGGCAAACTTGCCCACCAGCGGCTGCAGACTGGTCTCGGCGTGGTCAAAAAGCACGATGCCCAGGGCGCCAATCACCTCCCCCGCACTGTCACGCAAAGGAATGCGACTGACCACAAAGGTGCCCGCGCGATTGGTCAGCAAGTCGATCAGAATCGGTTTGCCGCTCTCCAGCACATGATGCATCTGGGTGTTTTGCACGACGGCGGCTACCGGATGACCGACAAAATCTTCCACCCGATCAAAACCCAAAGCCGGCAGGAAGCGCTTGTACTGCTCGTTGATCCAGACCACCCGAGCTTGCCGATCCACCAGCATCATGCCCTCGCTGGCGTTGGCAAACAGGTCGAACATGGAACGCGCAGCCAATTCCAGAATACTCTGGGCGTCGCGTGGCAGTGAATCGGGCGCTTGCATGGTCAGATGTTAGCTTGCCCACAGCCACCACCTGGCCGGGGCGGCTTCAGAGAAACTCAGAGCAGCGCTGCTGCGCGCCGTCTGAGCAAACGCGGCAAAACGAGGACCGTAAGCACCACCAGCAGGATGGCCAAGGACATCGGTCGCTGCAGGAACACCATCGCACTGCCCTCACCGATCGAGACGGCATTGCGAAACTGCGCCTCTGCCAGGGGACCCAGGATCATGCCGACCACCACAGGTGCCGTCGGGAAATTGAAGCGACGCATCACCAGACCGAGCACACCGATGGCATACAGCAGGAACAGGTCAAAGGCACTCTGGCGCATGCCATAGGCTCCCACCGTGGCAAAAATCAGGATGCCGGCGTAGAGCTGCGGCTTGGGTACCTTCAGCAGTTTGACCCACATGCCCACCAGCGGCAAATTCAGCACCAGCAACATGACGTTGCCAATATACAGCGATGCGATCAAGGCCCAGACCAGGGCCGCAGAACTGGTAAACAACTGTGGCCCCGGCTGGATTCCGTAGTTCTGGAACGCGCCCAGCAGAATGGCAGTGGTGTTGGACACCGGAATGCCCAGCGTCAGCAAGGGAATCAGCGCCGCCGTTACGGTGGCGTTGTTGGCCGCCTCAGGCCCGGCAACGCCTTCTATCGCACCCTTGGTACCAAATTCGGCCAGGTTGCGGCCCTTGGCAAGCTTCTTCTCGGCCGCATAGCTCAGAAAAGTAGGTATCTCGGTGCCACCCGCTGGAATGCAGCCAAAGGGTGCGCCTATGGCCGTGCCGCGCAACCAGGCAGGAATCGAGCGACGCCAATCGTCGCGCGTCATGCTGACCCGACTCATTCTGTTCTCGGACTCGCTCACCTTGCCTTCAAACAAGACCGCGTGCAAGGCCTCTGCCACCGCGAACAATCCGACCGCCACCAACACGATCTCAATGCCGTCGAGCAGCTCCGGCACGCCGCCGGTATAGCGTGCCTGGCCGGTGATCTGGTCCATGCCGACAAGTCCCGCTGCCAGACCCACAAAGAGGGCTGTCAAACCGCGCACCGCGCTCTGCCCCAGCACCGCGCTGACCGTGGTGAATGCCAACAGCATCAGCATAAAGTATTCAGGCGGACCGAGCTTGACCGCAAAATCCGCCACTACCGGCGCGAACAGCGTCACCAGCACGGTGGCGATGGTGCCTGCGACGAAGGAACCAATGGCCGATGTCGCCAGCGCGGCGCCAGCGCGGCCGCTCTTGGCCATCTTGTTGCCTTCCATGGCCGTGACCATACTGGCCGTCTCTCCGGGCGTATTGAGCAAGATAGAGGTGGTCGAGCCGCCATACATGGCGCCGTAATAGATGCCGGCGAAGAAGATCATGGAAGCCGTGGCATCCACCTTGGCGGTGATCGGCAGCAACATGGCCACCGCCGTCGCCGGACCGATGCCGGGCAGCACGCCCACTGCGGTGCCCAAGGCACAACCGACAAAGGCCCACAACAGGTTGACCGGCGTACCCGCCGTCATGAAGCCTTGCAGGAGTTGGTTCCAGATATCCATCAGAGCCACCCGCTTTGTGTCAGTCCGGGCAGATTGATGGCCAGGAATTGCGTAAACATCCAGTACACCGGCGCGGCAATCAGCAAGCCGGTCACGCTGTCACTCAACCAGGGTTTGAGTCCTGTTGCGGACTGCCCCTGGGCATTGCGCAGACCGCGCGCCGCCAGCACAAAGCACAGCGCACAGCTGAAAATAAACCCGATGGTCGTAATCAAGGCGGCATTGGCCAGCAAGCCGGCCGACATCCAGACAAAACCACCCCAGTAGGGCGCGCCGTCACCGCTGGGCTCATCCATCTGGCGAAAACCACCGGAGCGCGCCTCGTAGACCATGAAGCCACCGCATACCAGCAGCGCTGCCGCCACCAGCCATGGCAAGAAATTGGGCCCGACACCGGCATAACCCGCATTCGACGGGATGCTCAGTGCCCCCAATGCCAAACCCAGCGCCAGCACAATCACGCCGGCGCCAACGAGCGTTTGAAGCAGCGCCGAGGGCGCAGAGTGATCATGTTGTTTCATGCGGTGCAGACCAATGTCTTAGATCATGCCGGACTTCACCATGGTGGCACGCAGGGACGCGAAGTCGTCATCAACGAATTTCTCGAACTCAGGTCCCGACAGAACCGCAGACGTCCAGTTATTCTTTTCCAGCGACTCGGCCCAGGACTTGGACTTGGTGGTCTTGAGCAACATGTCGGTCAATGCCTTGCGCTGCGCTGGCGTGATGCCAGGCGCACCGTAGACGCCGCGCCAATTGCCGATTTCGACGTTGATGCCCTGCTCCTTGAGTGTTGGAACATTGACGCCCTTCAGACGTGCGCCGGAGGTGACCGCCAGTGCTCTCATCTTGCCTGCGTTGATGTACTCGGACATCTCGCTGTAGCCGCCACCGCCAATGGTGACGTTGCCCCCCAGGATAGCCGCCGTAGCTTCACCACCGCCCCGAAACGCCACATAGTTGACCTTGGTCGCGTCGACGCCGACTTCACGCGCAATCATGGCGGCGCAGATGTGCTCTGTGGAGCCGCGTGAACCGCCACCCCACTTGACGCTGCCGGGATCCTTCTTGAACTGTTCAATCACGTCTTTCATGCTCTTGAACGGTGAATTGGCGGGCAGCACAAACACGTTGTACTCACTGGTCAGGCGCGCCAGCGGAGTGGCCGAACCCAGCGAGACTGCCGGCTTGCCGGTGATGATGCCACCCAGCATGACTGCGCCCATGACCATGATGGCGTTCGGGTCGCCCTTGCTGGCATTGACAAACTGGGCCAAACCCAGCGCCCCGGCCGCACCGCCCTTGTTTTCGTAGGTAACTGTGTCAGCGACTTTGGCATCCAGCAGTGCCTTGCCAAGCGCGCGTCCGGTTGTGTCCCAGCCACCACCGGGGTTGGCTGGAATCATCATCTTGATGTTGTTGGCGGCCAGCGCTGACAGCGGCAGACCACCGGTTGCAGCCAAAGCGGCCATGGATTTGAGGAAGGTATCGCGACGCATCAAAATTCTCCTGTGGGTTTTGTTACGAGCGTGATGATGCACCCGCTGCCTGTCAAGCGGCTGTCCACCGACATTAGGGAAACTACCAATGCCCGGCTACGGGCTGCAACCTGCAAGATGCTATGGTGTGAACCATGAAGCTGCTCCTGGTCGAAGACGATCCCGCCCTGCGCACGACCTTGCTGCGCACGCTCACACGCGTCGGTTGGGAGATCGAGGTGTGCGCCGATGGCCGCGCCGCTGTGGGGCACTGGCGCGCTGGCCAACCCGATGTCGTGTTGCTCGACTTGACCCTGCCGGGACGCGATGGCTTGCAGATTCTGGAGCAGGCGCGGCAGGAGGGCCTGTTGACACCGGTGCTGATTCTGACGGCGCGCGGCACGGTGGGTGACCGGGTGATCGGACTCAACGCCGGTGCAGATGACTATCTGGTCAAACCGTTTGACCTCGACGAACTCGAAGCGCGCTTGCGCGCACTGCACCGCCGTCATGCCGACAGCATGACCGACTCGTCTGCACAGCGCCACGGCAACGCTTTGCGTTACGACAAAGACAGCGGTGCGATTTACCACCAGGACCAGATTCTGGAACTCACACCCCGTGAGCTGGCCTTGCTCAAGACTTTGCTGGCACGGCCCGGCCACGCCGTCACCAAGGAAAAATTGTTCGACTCGGTGTTTCCCGGCGCGGTCGAGGTGCAATTTGAGGCGGTCGAGGTTGTAGCCTACCGATTGCGCAAAAAGTTGGTGCCAACCGGCGCCAAGCTCATGACCCTGCGTGGCCTGGGCTACCTGCTGAAAATGCCGACGTGAAAACAGTCTCACTGCGCCGTTACCTGCTGATTGGTATCCTGCTGCCGATCAGCGTGTTCACCGTGATCGATACCGTCAGCCTGTACCGCCAGGCGTTGGCAGCCGTCAACACGGCCTACGACCGCACGCTGTTGGCCTCGGCCAAATCGATCGGCGAGCACATTACAGCCGATGGTGTGGGGGCCGCTGCCCGATTGCGCGCCACCGTACCCTACTTTGCCCTGGAGGCTTTCGAAGCGGATAACCGCAGCCGAATGGTGTACCGGATTTCCAACCTCCAGGGTGATCTGATCGACGGCTTTGGCGCCTTGCCAGCATGGCAAGGAAAGTTGCCCGACCATGGACCGTATGCAGCCCTGGTGGATTTCTACGATGCTGTGTATCAAGGTGATCGGGTGCGCGTCGCGGTGCTGCTGCAACCGGTGGCCATGAACCAGGCTCGCGCAATGGCCGTCGTGCAAGTCGCCGAGACTCTGGAATTGCGCCACACACTGGCACGCCAGATTCTGATCGACACCTTGCTGCGACAACTCGCCCTGGTATCCATCATTGCGCTGATTGTGATTGTGGTGGTGCAGCGCGCCACCCGTCCGGTGCGACGTCTGAGCGCCCAGTTGCAGGCGCGCCCTGACGGCGACCTGACCCCCTTGCAGGCAGCCGACGCGCCACGCGAACTGATCCCCCTGATCGAAGCCACCAATAGCATCATGACGCGTCTGCAGCACTTGCTGGAACACCAGAAGCGCTTTGTGCGCGACGCCTCGCACCAGTTGCGCACCCCGCTGGCAGTGTTAAAGGTCCAGGTGCAGTCCGCTTTGCGCGGCGACCTGGACGCACTGCAGGCACTGCACGAGATCAGCGACACCGTGCAACGCGCCACCGGCCTGGCCAACCAGATGCTATCGCTGGCCAAAGTGGCGCAACTGGTCCAGCAGGCACCTGAAAGCAGTGTTGACTGGGCCCAGGTTCTGCGCGAACTGGCCATCGACATGTCTCCCTTGATCGCAGAAAAAGACCTCGATTTCGAAATTTCAACCGAGGCGGCATGGATGCGAACGCATGACTGGATGCTGCGAGAACTCTCGCGCAACCTCCTTCACAACGCTATCGTCCACACGCCGGGCAATGGAACACTCAGTGTGCGCCTGACTTGCGACGCCGATCGTGCGAGCCTGGTCATCAGCGACAGCGGACCCGGTATTTCAGCTGAGTTGCGCGAACGCCTGTTCCAACCCTTTTCATCAGGTGAAGTGCGCTCGGGGTCCGGGCTGGGTCTGGCCATCAGCCACGAAATTGTGCAGGCGCTGGGGGGCAGTATCAAACTGATCAACCGCGAGTCCGTGAGCGGTGTGAGCGGGCTCGACAGCCATGTTGAACTGCCGCTGGGCCCGCAGACCTGACAGAGCGCATCGGCGGCGCATTTTGCTTTAGCCGCAGAATCCACGATACTGAGCACCATCAGAAATATGCAGGCCAGCCATGCCAACAAGCAGCGAATTTTCAGGCTTCCCCATCATCAGCTATACCGAAGAGCATCTGCAGACCCGGCCAACACCGCTGCACGAACAGCCCAAGCGGACCCGCATCGACCATCAACTGGGAGTGATCGGGGAACAGCATGAACACATCGTCAAGATTATCCTTGTCCTGTGGGGTCACCAGGAGTGCCTTGACTACATCAGGCAACTTGTATTTGACGGCGGCGATGGCGTCGGCAGAAGCAGAGTCGGCTTCAAACAGGTAGTCTTGTCGGCCTTGATGGATCTGAGCAATCTGCATGAAATTGCGCCAACCGAGCGACCCGCAGCCGACCGCTAAGATGTCGTCTGCCCCATCATCTTTTTAACCCAGGAGTTTTTCATGAGTCGTGAAGTCGTCGTCGTCAGTGCAGTACGCACCGCTATTGGTACCTATGGCGGCAGCCTGAAAGATATTGCCCCGACCGAACTGGCCGCGCAGGTGGTACGTGAGTCGCTGGCGCGCGCCAGTGTGGCCGGCACCGAAGTCGGTCATGTGGTCTTTGGCCACGTCGTCAATACCGAGCCGAAAGACATGTACCTGTCGCGCGTGGCGGCCATCAAGGGTGGTTGCTCGGAAGAGACACCCGCCTTCAACGTGAATCGCCTGTGCGGCTCCGGTCTGCAGGCGATTGTCTCGGCCAGTCAGTCCATTTTGCTGGGTGACGCTGACATTGCCATCGGCGGCGGCGCCGAAGTCATGAGCCGGGCACCCTTTGCCAGCCTGAACATGCGCTGGGGCGCCCGCATGGGTGACACCAAAATGATAGACATGATGGTGGGGGCCTTGCACGACCCGTTCCAGACCATTCATATGGGTGTGACCGCCGAGAACATCGCCGCCAAATGGGGCATCACGCGCGAAGAGCAGGACGCGATTGCCGTGGAAAGTCACCAACGCGCCCAGCGCGCCACCGAGGCGGGCTACTTCAAGTCACAGATCATGCCCGTCATGCTCAAGAGCAAGAAGGGCGACATCGCCTACGCGACCGACGAACATTTTCGCCCTAACTGCTCGCTGGCAGACATGGCCAAGCTCAAACCGGCATTTCTGAAAGAAAACGGCACCGTCACGGCTGGTAATGCCTCCGGTATCAACGACGCTGCCGCAGCGGTGGTCCTGATGGAAGCCGCCACCGCCACAGCACGTGGCTTGAAGCCGATGGCGCGCCTGGTGGCCTACGCCCACGCCGGTGTCGATCCCAAGTACATGGGCATCGGTCCGGTGCCGGCGAGTCAACTGGCGCTCAAGAAGGCGGGTTTGACCGTCAAGGATCTGGACGTGATTGAGGCCAATGAGGCCTTTGCCGCACAGGCCTGCGCCGTCAGCCGCGACCTCGGTCTGGACCCCGCCAAGGTCAATCCGAATGGATCGGGTATATCGCTCGGGCACCCGATTGGCGCGACCGGCGCCTTGATTACCGTCAAAGCACTCTACGAACTCGAGCGCATCGGCGGCCGCTACGCGCTTGTCACCATGTGCATCGGTGGCGGCCAGGGCATTGCGGCCATTTTTGAGCGTACTGCCTGATCTGTCAGGGCTGCAGCGCCGTCAGGGTAATTCCGGTACACACACTAAATGTAGTGGATATATAGTCGTGGAACCACTACCGGTAGTGGTTCCACGTGTACAATAATTTTCAGAATTGAACCAGAACGTTTCGTCCAGGACGCTCTCACTGCAAGCCCTGATATTTCAGCCCAGACCTCAAGAAACCAAGTCATGTCGCAAAAAACACCCGAAAGAACAAAACCAGCGCTGGCGCTGGCGCCGCAGCAAATCAGCGAGGAAGTTCTCCTTGAAAAGTATGGCAAGGGAGACGAGAAGACCATTCTGGATGTCAACCAGCGGGTCGCTCGCGCTTTGGCGGCCGCGGAAGCCCCGGAGCAGCGCAAACAGTGGGAGGCCAAATTTTTGCAGGCCCTGCAAAACGGCTTCCTGCCGGCTGGTCGCATCCAGTCAGCCGCAGGCACCGATCTGGCGGCCACACTGATCAACTGCTTCGTGCAGCCGGTCGGTGATGCCATTGCGCACCTGGAAGACGGACATCCCGGCATTTACACCGCCCTGACCGAGGCCGCGGAGACGATGCGCCGGGGCGGCGGCGTTGGTTACGATTTTTCGCGTATCCGGCCGCGTGGCGCGTGGGTCGGCAGCACACAGAGCAGTGCCTCCGGTCCGGTGAGTTATATGCGTGTCTTCGACCGTTCCTGTGAGACCGTCGAATCCGCTGGCGCCAGGCGTGGCGCGCAGATGGGTGTCCTGCGCTGCGACCATCCCGACATCGAAGAGTTCATTCACGCCAAAGACACGGGCGACCTGAAAAACTTCAATATTTCGGTGGGCATCAGTGACGCCTTCATGGCAGCAGTTCAGCAAAACAGCGAGTTCACGCTGGTGCACCGTGCCGAGCCCGGCACTGCGCAAAAGGCAGCTGGCGCCTACCAGGAAAAAGGCAGCGGCATGTGGATCTACCGCAAGTTGCAGGCACGTGATTTATGGGATCAGATCATGCGCTCAACCTATGACCATGCCGAGCCCGGTGTGCTCTTTCTCGATCACATCAATCGCGACAACAACCTTTCCTACTGCGAGACCATCGCCAGCACCAACCCTTGCGCCGAACAACCGCTGCCACCCTACGGTTGCTGCTGCCTGGGCTCGATTGACCTGACCCGCTTCATCAACAACCCGTTTGAAGCGAACGCGCAATTTGACCAGACCGCCTTTGCCGAGGTCGCCCGTGTCGCGACACGCATGCTCGACAACGTGCTGGACGTGACCGTCTGGCCGCTGCCGCAGCAGCAGGAAGAGGCACGCAGCAAACGTCGCGTCGGCCTGGGTTACACCGGTTTGGGCGACGCACTGGTGATGCTCAATTTGCGTTACGACACGCCCGAAGCGCGTGACATGGCACGCCAGATTTCGGAGCTGATGCGCGACACCGCCTACGACGCATCGGTTGAATTGGCGCGCGAGCGCGGCGCTTTTCCGCTCTTCAATGCCGACCTCTACCTCAGCGGCCAGACCTTTGCCTCGCGTCTGTCGCCGGCGCTCAAGGAGCGCGTGCGCGCGCACGGCTTGCGTAACTCGCACCTGCTCTCGATCGCACCGACCGGCACCATCAGCCTGGCTTTTGCAGACAATGCCAGCAACGGTATCGAACCCGCCTTCAGTTGGACCTACACGCGCAAGAAGCGCATGATGGACGGCAGCTTCAAGGAGTATGCGGTAGAGGATCACGCATGGCGCCTGTACCGCCACTTGTTTGGCGAAGACACCCCCCTGACATCCGCCTTCGTGACCGCTCTGGAGATGAGTGCGCAGGCACACGAGGCCATGGTGGCTGCCGTGGCGCCCTTTATCGACACAGCAATTTCCAAGACCGTCAACGTTCCGGCCGATTACCCCTATGCCGAGTTTCAACACCTCTACATGGAAGCCTGGCAGTCAGGCCTGAAAGGTCTGGCCACCTACCGGCCCAACTCCATCCTGGGGTCGGTCCTGAGTGTGACGCCAACGACCACGCCCGCTGCCACCACACCGCTACAGATTGAAGGCACCAACCACCGGCTGGCGCTGGAGCGGCTGCCCGTTCCGGTGCTGTCCTCGCTGCGCTGGCCAAGCCGGCCCGCTTTGCCTGGTGGCAACCCGGCCTGGACCTTCATGGTGCATCACCCGTTCGGCGACTTCGCCCTGTTTGTCGGCGAGCTCGCACCCGAAGAAGGCGGCGCACCCAAGCCGTTCGAGGTCTGGGTCAACGGCACCGACCAGCCACGTGGCCTGGGCGCCCTGGCCAAAACCCTGTCAATGGATCTGCGCGCCAACGACCCCGCCTGGCTGCAACTCAAACTCGACGCCCTGGCCACGGTGGCCGAAGAGCATTCGTTTGAAATGCCGTTTCCGCCGCACGGTGAAAAGCGCCTGTTCCCGGGGGTCGTGGCCGCCACCGCAGCAGTGATCCGCTGGCGCTGTGACCAACTCAAGGCGCTGGCCAGCGCCGACACGCAAATACCAACGCCGGTGATGGACGCCATGTTCAGCCGTGGCGAGCCCCAGACTGGCCCCTCGGGCACGCTGGCCTGGGCAGTTGATGTGGACAACCCCGCCACTGGCGAAGCCTTCACCGTGACGCTCAAAGAAGTCAATCTGCCGGGCCATGACGGCGTCATCGTGACGCGTCCCTGTGCGGTCGGGTTTTCGGGCAACTACCCACGGGCGCTGGATGGCCTGGCGCGGCTACTGTCACTGGATATGCGGGTCATTGATCCGGCATGGATCGGCATGAAGCTGCGCAAGCTGCTCAACTATGCGGAGCCGCTGGGTCATTTCATGGCCTTTGTGCCGGGCTTACCGCACGGCGAACGCCGTCAGCAAACCTGGCCTTCAACGGTTGCCTATATTGCGCGCCTCATCATTCACCGCTACGCGATGCTCGGCATCCTCGATGAAGAGGGCTTGCCGCTGCGCGAGATGGGCGTGCTCGATGCGCCCAAGAATCACGAAGCGCCCAGCACCATGGCTGGCAAAGTATGCCCGGAGTGCGGCAACCCGACCGTCATCCACAAAGACGGTTGCGATTTCTGCACCGCCTGCGGCTACGTCGGGCAGTGCGGCTAGGCAACTGATTTCAGTCGCGCACTACCAGCACTGGTAGCTGGGTGTGCGACAGGACAGCTTGCGTAACGCTGCCCAGCACCAGTTTCTCCAGGCCACTGCGGCCGTGCGAGCCCATGACAATCAGGTCAGCCTGCAGGGACGCAGCCGCCTCGACCACACCGCGCCAGGCAGCGTGAGATTCAATCACGGAAGTACCAACGCTGACGCCAGCCTGCTCAAACGCGGTCTTGGCGACTTTGATGGCGGCGTTCGCTTCCGCCGTGGCGGCACTCAGGTACTCCGCCTGGCCGTAGGCGAAATCAGTGCCGACACCGGTAAATGGATACGGATCGATGACAAAGATCGCGGTAACGCGGCTGTCAAAAGCTTTGGCCAGACCAATCGCCTTCTCAACTGCCAGTTGGGCTGTCGCCGAGCCATCCACTGGAACAAGTATGTTTTTGAACATGGCATAACCTCCTTTGGTTGCGGACAGTATCAGGCCGTCGCCCCCCGAATGCCTTGACGGTCATCAAGCATCAGCTAGCTAGCAAGTCGACTTGCCATCACCTTGTCAATGCGCTTGCGGTCCAGATCCAGCACTTCAAACCGCCAGCCGGCACACTCGATGCGCTCGCCGATTTCAGGCAGATGCCCTGACACCGACATCAGCAAACCAGCGACCGTGTTGTAGCGACCCCGCTCCTCCTCCGGCAGGTCTTCCAGATCCAGTCGGACCTTGAGTTCGCTCACCGGCATCAGGCCATCGAGCAGCCAGCTACCGTCGTCGCGCCGTGTGGCCCACGCGTCCACCTGCGCGCCAGGTTGCAACTCGCCAGTAATCGCTTCGAGCAGATCGCGCGGCGTCAAGGTACCTTGCACAACGCCATATTCGTCCACCACAAAGACAAAGCGGCCGGCCTTGGCGCGAAACTGCTCAAGCAACTCCATGCCACTCAAGGTCTCCGGTACAAAAGTGGCCGGTGTGGCGAAGGCCTCAAGACTGTCGAGCGTTTGAGGGCCCAGTTGCAGCAATCGGGCAACACTGATCACGCCAATCACTTCATCGAGCGAGCCGCGACAGACCGGATACCAGGAGTGCGCTCCGGCAGGGCCACTGCTGCCAACCCAGGTCAGACTTTGCGCCACCGAACTGGAGGCATCAAGCCACTGCACGTCGGTGCGCGGCACCATCAAGGAGGTCAAAGGCCGGTCATCGAGTTCAAACACGTTTTGCACCATCTGATGCTCGTGTTGCTCGATCACGCCAGCGTCCACCCCCTCCTCCAGACTGGCGCTGATTTCCTCCTCCGTCACCGGACGCGCTGCGCTGGTATCGATGCGCAACAGTTTGAGCACGATGGCGGTGGTACCGGAGAGCAATCGCACAAAGGGTCTGGCGGCAGTTGCCAGCCACAGCATGGGACGGGAGACCCAGCGTGCCACCCGTTCCGGATACAGCTGGCCAATGCGCTTGGGCACCAGCTCGCCAAAAATAATGGTGATGAAGGTGATCAGCGTCACGACCAAGGCTGTCGCCGAAATAGCGGCCGGCTTGTCGGCAACACCAAAACCATGCAACCATTCAGCGACACCGTCGCTGAATGCCGCCTCACCGACGATGCCGTTGAGAACGCCGATCGAAGTAATTCCCACCTGCACGGTCGACAGGAACTGGTTCGGATTACCCAGCAGGGCGAGTGCCGCCTGTGCACCCTTGTCACCAGACTCCGCCATCAGATTGAGCCTTGTTTTCCGGCTTGCTGCCAGGGCCAGTTCCGACATGGCAAACACACCGTTGAGCAAGGTCAGAAAAACGATCAGCAGGAAATCCATGGATCAGGAGCGAAAATGAACACCATGGCACTCTACCTCATTGGCGACGTTCAGGGCTGCAATAGCGCATTGCAGCGTCTGCTCGATGAAATTTCTTTCTCCGCGAGTCGCGACACGCTCTACCTGCTCGGTGACTTGGTAAATCGCGGACCTGACTCCGCAGGCGTGCTACGCCGTCTGATGGCTTATGGCGATGCAGCACAGTGTCTGCTGGGCAACCACGATCTGCACCTGCTGGCCCTGTCTCAGCACGTGCGCAAGCCGGGTCGGCACGACACTTTGAACAATATTCTGCAGGCGCCGGATCGTCATGCCATGCTCGACTGGCTGCGCTGGCAAAAGATGGCGATGGCTCTCACCGTCGACCGGCACGATCTGCTGATGGTTCACGCCGGCGTCCTGCCGTGCTGGAGCGCCAGCCAGACACTGGCCCTGGCCGCCGAGGTCCAAGCGGTTCTGCGTGGCCCGGCGCTGGGGGACTTCCTGCAGCAAATGTACGGCGACGAACCCCATGCCTGGAACGACACACTAACGGGCGCTGACCGGCTGCGCGTGATTGTCAACAGCCTGACGCGAATGAGGTTTTGTGACGCCCAGGGGCGTATGGAATTCGCCAGCAAGGAAGGCAGCAGCGCTGCGCCACCCGGCTACATGCCGTGGTTTGACGTACCGGGGCGACAAACAGCTGCCATCACGCTGGCATTTGGACACTGGTCAACCTTGGGTTGGCTCAACCGGCCGGATGTCCTGTCACTTGACACCGGCTGCGTCTGGGGCGGCTGCCTGAGCGCCTTGCGCTTGGGTGGCACAAAGAGGTCAGGAAACAACAGGGTGCTGGCGCATGAACTCATCCAGGTCAAGTGTGAGCAGGCCCAGCAACCGGGCTGAGCGCTGCGCTACTCGGACTTGAACAGCGCCGCGACCCGGCGCTTCGATTTGATATTGGCCGATATGCTGCGCCCGGCGCCATGCCGGCTGACCGTAGCGTCCCAAGCGGGCGCTGCTTCGGGTGCTGCCGGCGCCTCGTAGGGCTTGTCAAAAAACGGATCGCGCGCAGCGGCTGCAGGTCGCGAGTAGTCGCGACGCTGGGATGGCACAGGTCTGGCAAACTGCCCTTCACGCGCCACATCGCGGATCGCTCCCGGGTGGTGACTGCCATGGTGCGAGTCATCCGGCACCGGCTGGGAGTACATACGCCGGCCGTCGTTGATTCGACCCTGACGCCGGATATCAGGCGTATCCTCGTCAAACTCGACCGCCTCCAACTCGATTTTTGTCTTCAGCAACTTCTCGATATCGGCCACCAGACGAGCATCGCTCCTGGAGACAAAACTCAGAGCCAGTCCTAGTGCGCCCGCGCGCCCGGTGCGGCCAATGCGGTGGATGTAGTCTTCCGCATTGAACGGAATATCAAAATTAAAGACAGCAGGCACATCCTTGATGTCCAGACCGCGTGCCGCCACGTCGGTGCAGACCAGCAAATTCACCTCTCCGCTCTTGAACGCCTCCAGTGCCTTGAGGCGCTCATCCTGGCTCTTGTCGCCATGCAGGGCGGTGGTGTTCAGGCCTTCGCGCTCGAGCGAGCGGGCCAGCCGCGCGCAGCCCAGTTTGCTGTTGACGAAAACAAAGGCCTGCTTGATAGCGCGCGCCTTCAGAATCTGATGCAGGGCATGGCGCTTGTCGTCATCGCCAACACTGTAAAAATGCTGTTCAACGGTGGAAGCCGTGCCATTGGAGCCGCCCACCTCGATCGTCGCCGGGTTTTGCAGATAGCTGCTGGCCAGGCGTTTGATTTCGGGTGAAAACGTGGCCGAAAACAGCAGCGTGGTGCGTTGCTTGGGTAAAAAGCTCAGAATGCGCTGCAAATCAGGCAAAAAGCCAATGTCGAGCATGCGATCGGCTTCATCCAGTACCACGTACTCAACCTGGTTCAGTACCGCGTTCTTGGCCTCAATGTGATCAAGCAGCCGCCCCGGCGTGGCAACCAGAATCTCAACACCCTTTTTCAGCTCGATGGTCTGGGGCTTCATGTCGATGCCGCCAAACACCACAGCACTGCGCAGCAGGGTGTACTTGGCGTAGTCCTTGATGGCCTGCGCCACCTGGTCGGCCAGTTCCCGCGTAGGCAACAACACCAGTGCGCGCACCGGGTGCCGTGCCGGCGAAGTCGAGCTGCTCTCGTGCTTGAGCATGCGCTGCAGCAGAGGCAGGGAAAAAGCAGCGGTCTTGCCGGTACCGGTCTGCGCTGCGCCCATCACATCGCGACCCTGCAGCACGACCGGAATGGCCTGCGCCTGGATCGGGGTCATGGACTCGTAGCCCATCTCGGCCACGGCGCGGGCCAGCGGCGCTGCCAGTTGCAGCTGGGCAAAAGCCATCGGCAAGGGTTCAGGAGTCAAATCAGAAGTCAAATCGGTCATTCATAGCCAGTTCAGGGTGCTATCAATCCGATAGCTCGGTGCGCCTTGGGACTAGGGGCAAACCCGCATTATCCTCCAATCCAGGGTTCAGGCCTTGGGCAAGGTCACGCCACGTTGTCCCTGGTACTTGCCGCCACGGTCCTTGTAGCTGGTCTCGCACACTTCGTCGCTTTCAAAAAACAGCACCTGGGCGCAGCCTTCGCCGGCATAGATCTTGGCCGGCAGCGGCGTGGTGTTGCTGAATTCGAGCGTGACGTAGCCTTCCCACTCCGGCTCAAAAGGGGTGACATTGACGATAATGCCGCAACGCGCATACGTACTCTTGCCCAGGCAAATGGTCAGCACGTTGCGCGGAATCCGGAAATATTCCATGGTGCGCGCCAGCGCAAAGCTGTTGGGCGGGATGATGCAGACCTCGTCGTTGAAGTCAACAAAGCTCTTTTCGTCGAAATTCTTGGGGTCCACCACGGTGCTGTGGATATTGGTAAAGACCTTGAATTCAGGTGCGCAGCGGATGTCGTAGCCGTAGCTGCTGGTGCCATAACTGACAATCTTCTGGCCATCGCGCTCACGCACCTGGCCGGGCTCGAAGGGTTCAATCATGCCGGTCGTCTCGGCCATGTGACGAATCCACTTATCGCTTTTGATGCTCATCGGGACACAACTCCTAAGGTCCGTCGATTGTAAACAGTGCCTCTTGCGCCTGCGAAATCACGGTCCTCTCGATCAGGCGATCGTCGCCCAGCACAATCATGCTGAACAACAGTTCGTCGAGGTTGCCGGCTTGCGCGCTGCGACGCGCCAGCAGCGGTGTCGCCTGCGGATTGAGCACCACAAAATCCGCTTCACAGCCTGGCTGCAGGTTTCCGACAACGCCGTCCAGACCCAGCGCCCTGGCAGCGCCCGCCGTGTGTTGCCACCAGAGTTGCTGTGGCGAGAGCGACCGCCCCGCTTTGCCCTGACTTTCGCGAGCCACGTAATAAGCCGCCAGCATGGTATGAAAGGGACTGAAGCTGGTGCCACCCCCGACGTCACTGGCCAAGCCGTACTGAAGCCCGGCTCGATCCGCGGCCCCATAGTCAAAAAAGCCACTGCCCAGGAACAGATTGCTGGTCGGACAGACGGCCGCAACCGCGCCGCTGCTGCGCAGCAGTGCCCGATCCTGATCGTCAAAATGCAGGCAATGGGCGTAAACCGCGCGGCGGCGCAGCAAGCCGGCATCGGCGTAAGTCGCCAGGTAACTGCGCGAGGACGGAAACAGCTGACGCGCCCAGGCGATTTCGTCCCTGTTTTCAGCCACGTGCGACTGAATCCAGACCTCGGGATAGCGCTGCGCCAACTCACCAGCGCCACGCAACTGCTGGTCGCTGCAACTGGGCGCAAAGCGCGGTGTGATGGCGTAACCCAAACGGTCTTTGCCATGCCACCTCTGTAGCAAGGCTTCCGAATCAAGCAGACTTTGCTCGCAGGCATTGCGCGAGCCATCCGGCGCCGCCCGGTTGAGCACGCCCGCCGGGGCGTGGCGATCCATCAGGCACAAGCCGCTGATCAGTCTCATACATCGCTGCTGTGCCGCACAGAACAGGGCCTCCACCGACTCGGTGCTGCAGGTGCCAAAGGTCAGCGCCGTCGTGACACCGTTGCGCAGCAGTTCATCCAGAAAAAAGCGGGCCGCCTCGGCGCTGTACTGAGCCGATGAAAAGCGTTGTTCTTCAGGAAAAGTGTAGTGCTCAAGCCAGGGCAGCAAACCGTCCGCGGGCGAGCCAATGACATTGGTCTGCGCAAAATGGTTGTGCATGTCGATGAAGCCCGGCGCGATGATGCGCCCGGGCAGATGCTCGGTGGGCACCCCCTGAAAACGCGCCTTCAACAGTTGATACGGCCCGCTTGCCAGCACCCTCTGACGTCCCGCAGCGTCCGGCCCGACCACCAGCAAACCGTCTTCTTCCAGCGCAGCACAAGGTCCGGACTCGCTGTCAGGTGCGAACGAGAGCAGGGAGGCGCGGTAGGCTTTCATGAGCCGCAGTCTAGAACAAAGTCAAGCCAACTTGAGCTGCCGCGCAACCCGGGGGCAGACGCCGCGGGGCGGCGAAGCCCCTGCGATAATGCGCGCCATGAATAATGCAACATCCACTCCGGCGCCGACCCTGACGCAGCTTTGGCGTCCGATTCTGGCCATGCTGATCGTCATTGTGTCGTCCAACTATCTGGTGCAATTTCCGATCAGCGAATGGTTGACCTGGGGCGCATTCACTTTTCCCGTCGCTTTCCTGGTGACGGACCTGACGAACCGAGCGGTCGGTGCCCAGGCGGCCCGGCGCGTCGCCTGGGTCGGCTTTTCCACCGCGGTCATCGTGTCGCTGGCCCTGGCACCGTGGCGTATCGCTGTGGCCTCCGGGGTGGCCTTCATCGTCGGGCAGTTGCTTGATATCGTGGCCTTCAACCGTTTGCGCACACTGTCGTGGTGGAAAGCGCCTTTCTTCGGCTCACTGGTGGCGTCGGTGATCGACACCGGCCTGTTCTTCTTCCTGGCGTTTGCCGGCACCGACCTGGACTGGCGAACGCTTGCCGCCGGAGACCTTGCCATCAAATGGCTGATGGCCGTCGTCCTGCTGGCACCCTACCGTTTGATGCTGCCGAGCCTGCAGCGCTGGGTGCCGGTGGCCTGAACTCAGACAAAAGTCTCAAAACAGGTGTCGAGTCGCTCCAGATAAGCCGCTTTGGCTGTCGCATCAACAAAGCTGGCTTCGAAGCTGTTGCGCGCCAGTTGGTAGGCCTGCTGCGCTGTCAAGCCCAGGGAAGCAAAGGTCTGGCAAAAGTTCTGGTTGATATAGCCACCAAAATAGGCCGGATCGTCCGAATTGACCGTGGCCACGATGCCAGCTTCCAGCATGCGCCCCAGGTTGTGTTCGGCCAGATTCTGAAAAACGCGCAGCTTCAGATTGGATAGTGGGCAAACCGTCAGGGCGATTCGGTCCTTCACCAGCCGCGCAATCAAGGCCGGGTCCTGCAGCGCCTGCACACCGTGATCGATGCGCTCCACCTTGAGCACATCGAGCGCACTCCAGATGTAAGCCGGTGGTCCCTCCTCGCCTGCATGGGCCACCAGTCGAAAACCGAGTTGACGCGCTCTGGCAAAGACCTGGGCAAACTTTTCTGGCGGATGCCCGACCTCGCTTGAGGCCAGCCCCACTCCCAGCAGTTTGTCACGGTGCGGCAAGGCCTGTTCCAGACACTCAAATGCCTCGCGCTCGCTCAAGTGCCGCAAGAAGCACAGGATCAGCGACGAATCGATGCCGAATTGGGCACGCCCGGCAACACAGGCGCGGTGCAAACCGTTGATGACAACGTCCGCGCTCAGGCCGTGACCGGTATGCGTCTGGGTATCAAAAAATATCTCGGCATGCAGGACATGGTCGGCGGCGGCGCGCTCCAGATAGGCCAGCGCCATATCGTAAAAATCCTGCTCGGTGCGCAGCACCAGCGTGCCCTTGTGGTAGATGTCGAGAAAACTCTGCAGATCATCGAACACGTAGGCGCGCCGCAGCGCTGCAACATCCGGGTAAGCCATGGCAAGGCCGTTGCGCTGCGCCAATGCAAACATCAACTCCGGCTCGAGTGAACCCTCGATGTGCATATGCAGTTCCGCCTTGGGCATAAGCCGAAGCAAGTCTGGCAAACGCTCGGCCGCCACTGGTTTGATTTTGATCATGGTCCCCCCGTCCATTGACAAAAATAAGACCACCAAGTGTAGGTCCTTGGCGGCCTTTGCAGGGGGTAATGGTGGCGCTGCTGGCAAACACCCTGGCCGCTGCACAGGCCTTGGCCGCCATCACGCTGCGCCGCCTGCAAGGCCTGGCCCTGTCGGTTGAGGTGTTGCCTGCCATCCACGATATCGATGAGCCAGCCGATCTCTTGCTTTTTCGCTGGCTGAAGCCGCAGACCTGACAGCCAGATCACACCGCCAGGTAACCGCCATCCGCGTTGAGCACCGCGCCAGTCACATAACTGGCCATCGGTGAAGCCAGAAATGCCACCGGCCCCACCAGCTCGGACGGTTTGCCAAAGCGTTTCATGGGAATGCGCTTCATCAGGTAGGCACGGCGTTCAGGATTGTTGCGCGATTCTTCGGTCATGGGGGTTTCCATCACCCCCGGAGCCACCCCATTCACGCGCACGCCATGCACCGCCAGTTCAAGCGCCATCACCTTGGTCAGCATCTCGGCTGCGGCCTTGGAAGTGGAATAGGAAATGCCAAATGGTGACGCCCGCGAAGCCGAAATCGACCCAATGTTCACCACATTGCCCTTGGAGGCCACGAGCAAATCCTTGAATGCCAGGATCATGTTGCGCACACCATCCACGTTCACTGCCATGGCATCGCGCCAGGCCTGGTCGCGCTCTGGTGCATCAAACGTGCTGCGCGGCCTGATTCCAGCGTTGTTGACCAGCACAAAAATGTGGTCCTGCGCCAGCACCAAAGCCTTGGCAGCCGCCTGGCAGGCTACGGCATCGGCTACATCCAAGGCCTGCCAGGCAGCCGAGCCGCCGGCGGCCTGGATGCGTTGCGCCGTGGCTTGCGCCGACTCCCCCCGGATATCGGTGACCAGCACATGCGCGCCAAGCTGCGCCAAACCTTCGGCCAGCGCCGCACCATTGCCCTGCCCCGCGCCGGTGACCAGAACCGTATGAGCCTGAAGTAATTGACTCACCGTATCAATCCACCTTGGCGCCGCTGGCCTTGACCACGCTCTCGTAGCGCGTGTACTCGCTGCGAATCAGCTCGGCAAACTGCTCCGGGGTGCTGGGCGCAGGTTCAGCCATCATGTTGGCAAAGCGTGTCTTGATGTCAGGCGACTCCAACGCGGCCACAAACGCCCTGTTCAGCCGGGACACTACTTCTTTCGGAGTGCCAGCCGGGGCAATCAGGCCCCACCATGTATCGATTTCGAAACCGGGGTAAGTCTCAGCCATGGCAGGAACATCGGGCATCAGGGCACTGCGTTTGGCGCTGGTCACTGCGAGCGGCAGGACTTTGCCAGAGCGGATGTTGGCACCTGAAGTGGCCAGGTTGTCCAATGTGTAGTCGACCGTGCCCGACAGCATGGCCAACTGTGACGGTGCACCTCCGTTGTAGGGAATGTGCACCGCAAAAAAACCGGCTTTGGCCTTGAACATTTCACCGCTCAAGTGACCGCCACTGCCGTTACCGCCACTGGCGTAGCTGAGTTTGGCCGGATTCGCCTTGGCATAGGCAACAAAATCTTTCAAGGTCTTGATATTCAGGCGCTTGGCATTGTCGGTGTTCATCACCAGCACATTGGGAATGCGCACCATCTGCGTGATTGGCGCAAAGTCCTTGATCGGGTCATACGGCAGCTTCTTGAAGAGCCAGGGGTTGATGGCGTGCATGGCCAGCGCGGCCATGCCAATGGTCAGCCCATCGGGTGCGGCCTTGGCCACCAGATCGACACCAATGCCGCCGCCGCCACCCGGACGGTTTTCAATAATGACGGTCGTGCCCAGCGTTGTGGCTGCCTTTTCGGCAATGAGACGGGTCGTCACATCGGTCGCGCCGCCAGCGGTAAATGGCACGATGATGCGAATCGGCTTGCCCTGTGCCCAAGCGGGCATGGCCAAGCCGGCGCCCACAGCGCCCAAGCCAGAGATGAAATGTCTGCGATCCATGAAATGGTCTCCTGAAAAAATAATGGCGAGCGTATTGTCCTTGTTGTCACGACTCAACCCAATTCTAGGCAGTCGGACTTGATTCGCCTTTATTTCGCCACCAGCCGCGTGGCGCAAGGTAGGCGTCACTTTGCCAGCCTGAGGTCGGCAATCACGGTGGCCACGATCAGCTCGGGCCGGCACCTCCGAAATGGCTAAAGTTAATTTACAAATTTACATTTAGCCACATTTTGGAAAAGCTGCTACCATCTCGCGATGATTCCTCGGCAAGCCAAGCCTCAACTTCAAGCACTCGCCCAATGGTATCCGGTGGTTGCGGTGACCGGGCCGCGTCAGTCCGGCAAAACCACCTTGGTCCAGGCCACTTTTCCGGACAAGCCCTATGTGTCGCTGGAAGACCCGGACGTGCGGGAGAGTGCGCTGTCCGACCCCCGGCGTTTTCTGGGGCAGTTTGCCGGTGGCGCAATTCTGGACGAAGCCCAGCGCGCGCCCGAATTGTTTTCGTACCTGCAAACTATCGTCGACCGAGACCGCGCCATGGGTGCCTGGGTGTTGACGGGCTCGCAGCAACTGGGCTTGCGCAGTGAGATCAGCCAGTCTCTGGCGGGTCGGGTCGGTCTGCTGGAGCTTTTGCCATTTACCCTGGGCGAGTTGCAAGCCGCGAACTTGCCCTTTACTTCCATGGAAGACATGCTCTGGCGCGGCCTGTATCCGGTGCCGCTGGACCGTGGCATTCCACCAGGCATCTGGCTGGCGGACTACTTTGCCACCTACGTGGAGCGCGACGTACGCCAGATGCTCAACGTGCGGGACTGGCAGACCTTTCGAACCTTTGTACGCATGTGCGCGGCGCGCACATCGCAGGTCTTGAATCTTTCGTCCTTGGGGGCCGACTGCGGCATCAGCAGCCCTACCGCCAAGGGCTGGTTGTCAATTCTGGAGGCTAGTTACCTGGTGTTTCTTTTGCCACCGCACCATGTCAACTTTGGCAAACAGCTGACCAAGTCACCCAAGCTCTATTTTTATGACACGGGTCTGGCTGCGTGGCTCGCGGGTGTCCGCAGTGCGGAGGAACTGGCCTTGTCGTCGCTGCGCGGGCCGTTGTTTGAAACCTGGGCGGTGGCTGAAGCGGTCAAGATCAATCTCCACCTGCGCCTGGATGCCCGGCTATTCTTTTGGCGTGACAAGATCGGCAGCGAAGTCGACTTGCTGGTGGAGCATGGCAGCCAGCTTCGAACGGTTGAGTTCAAGGCCGGACAGACGGTGGCGGGCGATTGGTTTGGCTCATTGCGCAAGTACGCTGCACTTCGGCAAACCGCCGCCAGTGCAGCGCATGCGCCCGAGCAGCCTGAGCCCGGCGGTCGGCCGATGCTGGTCTACGCTGGCAGCCAGCCGCAGGTGCGCGATGTCGCCGATGTCTGCCCATGGCCGGAGTGGCCCGGCAAGGCGCTCAACCTGCTGCAAAACAAATAGCTGCCTGCGCGGGTTCCTGGTGTTCAAGAAGAACGACGCCGGCGAAATCAGCGCGCCTCTTCCAAACCGTCCGTTCGGCCATGGGCCTTGGACGTCGGCAAAGTGGCGATCGTTTCGTCAAAACCTATTTCTGGAATCGACCGAGACTGTGTCAAAACGCTGCGGGAATATTTTCAATATTATCCCCAAACGGTAAACAGTTCCTACCCTCAAACGTTATTGAAAGATCGCGTTGTATGCAGGGGAATCTGGATGAAACGTTTCATTGAAGGTATTGATCGTACGCAAGCGCTCTTGCTCCCCGAACAACTCGACGATTACGTCACGGAGAACAATCCGGTGCGT
>QYPX01000079.1 GCA_007280205.1 Comamonadaceae bacterium | reverse complement strand
GTGCAGTCTGTTCCGAGTTTTACAGCCACTTCGAAGAACGCAAATGCAGGAATACCGTTTATCAAGGAAGATAACCAAAACCACGAAAACCAAAAACCGTTGCTTGACTTTGTGGGAAGTCCCTGTAAAAGGAGGAGACCGAAGGTCGGAGGACAGCCGCGGAGCTGAGTGCCCCGTCAGCCTGATCCATCAACCACACTGAGCGGAGATTATTTGGTCAAGAACCGCTCAACCCATAGCGCCGGATCAGCACAGCCCGCTTGCCGGGGTCGAGGTTGATATTCGCTGCGTCGCGCCCCACGACCTTGAGCAGACGCTCGTTCATGAGATAGCCCCACAAGGGCGGCAGGTAGGCTACCAGGAACATGCCGAAATAGCCGTTGGGCAGACTGGGTAGATTGTCGAAGTGCCGCAGCGACTGGTAGCGCCGCAGCGGATGCGCGTGGTGATCCGAATGGCGTTGCAGATGAAACACGGCCCAGTTGGAAAAAGTGTGGTTGCTGTTCCATGAGTGGTGCGGCTGGCAGGACTCGTACTTGCCCGGTGCCAGCTGTTTTCTCAGCAAACCATAGTGCTCCACATAGTTGGCCGAGGTCAGCTGAAAGTTGGCCCAGAACGAGGCCGCCAGCAGGAAGGGCAGGATCGCCAGACCGAGCCAGAGCACCAGCGCGCTCCAGAGTGCCAAGGTGATCAGGGCCGTCTGCAGGATGTCGTTGCGCAGCGACCAGGTTGACCAGCCTGCTCTGTGCAGGCGATCACGCTCCAGATCCCAGGCGCGCCACCAGGCGCCCGGCATTTCGCGCAGCACAAAGGCATAGATCGACTCCCCCATGCGCGAGGAAGCCGGATCGGCCGGTGTGGCCACGTCACGGTGATGGCCACGGTTGTGCTCGATCGAAAAATGTCCATAGGCTGTGGGTGCCAGCACGACCTTGGTCAACCAGCGCTCCAACGCCGTTTTCTTGTGGCCCAACTCATGACCCAGGTTGATGCAAAACCCGCCGACCGAACCGGTGATCAGCACCATCGCAATCAAGCCGTGCGCCGGCAGGTCGTGGCGCGCCACAAACCAGGCGCTAAAGATAAAAGCCAGCCACAAAATGGGCACCAGCAGGTAGGTGATCCGGCGGTAATACAGATCGGCCTCCAGCGCCGGCACGGCGCTCTCGGGCGGGTTGCTTTGATCCTCGCCCAGCCACAAGTCCAGCAGCGGCACGCCCAGGTAGAAAAAGGTAATCTGAATCCAGAGCATGCGCGCGTCGCCGCTGAACAGCATCAGCGACGGCCCCAGCACGACCAGACTGGGCACCAGCAAGGAAAGCAACCAGGCATAGCGTTTGCGGTCACGGTAGGGCTCGTGACCGGTAGTGGGTGGTTTGGCTGCAAGGCTGCTCACGAGAATATTGTGCCTGCAAATCAGTATGATCGCTGCCATGAACGAAATCACCGTGAACGACACCCCGCAGCGTCCCGCCCTGCCCGACCATCTTTCAGCCGACGCGCGCAGCCCTTTCCATGTGGCTGCGGTTTTCGAGCACGAAGTCGGGATCCGCTTCAACGCCAAGGAGCGTCTTGACGTTGAGGAGTACTGCATCAGCGAAGGCTGGATCAAGGTCCCCGCTGGCAAGACGCTGGACCGCAAAGGTCATCCACTGTTGATCAAGCTCAAAGGCAGGGTGGAAGCGTTTTATCGGTAGCTTCACTTTTCGGCCGCTGGAGGGAGTTGGAGGGAGTTGTAGGGAGCTCAGTGGCGCGGTTCACCGAACTGCGCCACAATCGCGCCAAACCCTTTGCAAACTGCGCCACTCGAAACCATGCCAAGCGCCGCCCGATTACTCCAAAGCATTCAAAACTCCGTCAGGGGCCTGATGCTGTCCGAACTGCTGGCGCAGCATCCCGGCCTGGCGCGGCGTACCGCCCAGAGGTGGATCAGCCGCTGGATTTCTGAAAATCAAATTGTCGCTAGCGGAGCCGGGCGCGCGCGCCGCTACCAGTCTGTCAGGTCGGCCACCGTGGAATTTGCGGTCTCCGAGCCTGATCGCTTTGCTCCACAGATACCCCTGAGTGCGGACAGTCGTGACATCCTCGCCTACATCGATCAAACCTTGTCGGCACGCAAGCCGGTCGGTTACCAGCGTGATTTTCTTGCTGACTACCAGCCCAACAAAAGCTGGTATCTGTCGGCCCCGCTGCGGCGCCAACTGCACAAAATTGGCAAGACGGCCCAGGCTGGTGCTGCCGCTGGGACCTACAGCCGTGCCATCCTGAACCGGCTGCTGATCGATCTGTCCTGGGCGTCGAGCCATCTGGAGGGCAACACCTACACGCGGCTCGACACCCGCGAGTTGATCGAGCATGGCAAGGCCGCAGTTGGCAAGGCGGCACTTGAAACCCAGATGATCCTCAACCACAAGAGCGCCATTGAGTTGCTGGTCGACAACGCAAGCCATGCCAGTTTCAACCGCTACACGCTGATGAATCTGCACAGCGCCCTGGCAGAAAACCTGCTGCCCAATCCAGCCGACGAAGGCCGCGTTCGCCAACACGCCGTGGAGATCGGCAAGAGCGTTTACCGACCGCCGTCAGTGCCACAGCAGATCGATGAGGCGCTCGACCTCTTACTCGCCAAGCTGAACCAGATTGCGGACCCCTTTGAGCAATCTTTCTTCGCGCTGGTGCACTTGCCTTATCTGCAGCCATTCGCCGACATCAACAAACGCACCTCGCGCCTGGTTGCCAACCTGCCACTGTTTCGCGCCAACCTGTGTCCCCTCACCTTTGTGGATGTCCCCGAGCAGTCCTACAGCCGTGCCATCCTGGGTCTGTACGAGATGACGCGGGTGGAACTGCTGCGTGACCTCTATCTATGGGCCTACGAGCGTTCTAGTCAAGAGTACCTGGCCATCAAGCAGGACCTGGCCGAGCCGGACCCCAGCCGCCTGGCCTATCGCGACCTGATCAAACAAACCATCCGCGCCGTGGTGCAACAACCCGGTGCCGATGCACTGGGCTTGATAGAGCAAGCCGTGGCACAACACGTACCGCCAGCGGATCGTGCCAACCTGCACGCCTTGCTAGTGGAAGAACTGCGCCGCTTGCACGAGGGCGTGCTGGCGCGGTACGGTCTGCGTCCGTCTGAACTGGCGTTGTGGAAGGCGGCGCAATCAAGCTCAAGGGTGCGGTAGAGGCGTTTTATCGGTAAGGCAGTGCCGCGCAGCCCCTGGATTGCGGGTTCCTGAATCAAGTTCAGGACAGGCTCTGCCCGCGATGACAAAGGAAACTGCTTTTTCAGTTCGAAAATTGGCACATAATTGATGGCATGGTCTGTGTGACGAATTTTTTGTGTGGATGCGCACAGAACCTGGCCCTAAAGAATCGCCACCATGAATGACCCCGCCGACAAAGGCTCAGCAAGACCCGTAATGGCCACATCGTCATCTGCCGGGGGGGGGCGTGAACAAGTCGAATGAGGAGCGCCTGCAGGCGCTGCGCCGGCGTGCCGAGGCGCTGGCGAAAAACCACCTGAGCGAGGAATCGCTCGGCGACAAGATTCTCTCACCGGCACAGGCACAAAAGACACTGCATGAGTTGCGCGTGCACCAGATCGAGTTGGAGATGCAAAACGAGGAGTTGCGCCGGGCTCAGCTCAGTCTGGCGCAGGAGCGCGAGCGCTATTTCGATCTTTACCACATGGCGCCGGTGGGCTATCTCAGTCTCAGCGAACAGGGCTTGATTCTGGAGGTCAACCAGACCTCCGTCCGCCTGCTCGGCAGATCTCGCGAGCAACTGGTCAACCAGAGCTTCACCCGGTTCGTAGCGACCCAGCACCAGGACAGCTTCTACCTACAGCTCAAGCAGCTTCTGGCGAACCGCCAGACGCAGAGTTTAGAACTGCAAATGGTGGCCGGGCAGGCTCAGCCCTTCTGGGCCAGGCTGATCGCCAGCGTGGTGCAAAAAGACGAAGGCGACGAGATCCGCGTGGTGCTGAGTGACATCAGTGAGCGCAAACGCAGTGACCTGGCGCTGGAGCAATCCGAGCGCGCCTTGCGCATCAGCCAAGAGCAGATGGAAATTGTCCAGAGCATCAGCGCCACCGGCTCCTGGACCTACAACCTTGCAAGCAAGGAAGTCTGGGGTTCGGCCGAAGGCATGCACATTTTTGGCTTTCCAGCCGTCGCCGGGAGTTTACCGATCGACCGCTTTCAAGCCTGCATTGCCGAGCAGGATCGGGAGCGCGTTCATCAAAGCCTGCTGGGCCTGATTAACGAAGGCGGCAAGTACGACCTCGAATTCACTGTCATTGCGCATGACGGTTCGCCGGCGAAGATCACCCATTCCGTTGCCATCATGGAAACCGATGCACAGGGCAAACCGCTGAAGGTACTGGGTTTTGTACAGGACATCACCAAGACCAGAATGATGGAAGAGCGGGTGCGCCAGCTCGCCTTTCTGGACCCGCTGACATCCCTGCCAAACCGGCGCCTGCTGCTCGACCGCATGGGGCAGGCCCTGGCTGCCAACCGGCGCAGCGAGGCCTTCGGGGCACTGATCTATCTGGACCTGGACAATTTCAAACCACTGAACGACCAGCACGGCCATGGAGCGGGCGATATGCTGTTGATGGAGGTTGCACTGCGGCTGAACAGTTGTGTACGTGCCGTGGACACGGTGGCGCGCATTGGCGGTGATGAATTTGTGGTGCTGCTGGGCGACCTGGCAGCGCAGCAGGCCCGAGCCGCTGAACAGGCCAACAATCTGGCTGAAAAGATTCGCGTTGCCCTGGCACGGCCCTACCTGTTGCCCGGCGGGCTCGATTCTGAAGCCATTGAGCACCGCTGCAGCGCAAGTATTGGCGTGGTGCTGATCGAGCCGCAACACCAAAGCGTGGAGGGCTTGCTGAAGTGGGCCGACACTGCAATGTACCGCGCCAAGGAAGAGGGACGAAACCGCATCAACTTCATGGTCGAAAGGCGTGCCCAGCAGCGTCCCTAAGCCCTAAACTACCCAGCATGAGCAAGAATATCCCACCCGAGCGCCGAGCAGCGCAGCGCACTGCCCCATTGCCCGTCCCAGCGCCGGCCGTCACTTCAGATTCGGCTGACGAATCCGTCATCAGCAAGCCGGGTTTCCCGGTCGTTGGCCTGGGCGCCTCAGCCGGCGGCCTGGCCGCCTTCGAAGCCTTTTTTTCCGGCATGCCGGCTGATGTTGAACCGGGCATGGCTTTTGTGCTGGTGCAGCACCTGGCACCCGACCACAAAAGCATTCTGGTGGATCTGATCCGGCGCTACACCCGAATGCAGGTGTTCGAGGTGGAAGACGGCATGCCGGTGCAGGTCAACTGCGCCTACATCATTCCGCCAAACCGCGACATGGCTTTTCTGGGCGGCACGCTGCAATTGCTCGATCCGGTGGCGCCGCGTGGCCAGCGCCTGCCCATCGATTTCTTCTTTTCAACGCTGGCGCAGGACCAGCACGAACGCGCCATCGGCATCGTGCTCTCGGGTACCGGCAGCGACGGCACCCTGGGGGTGCGCGCCATCAAGGGCGAGGGTGGCATGGTGATGGCGCAAAGCCCCGATTCCACCGAGTACGACGGCATGCCACGCAGCGCCATTGCCACCGGGCTGGTGGACTACCAGCTGCCGGCAGTAGAAATGGCCAAACAACTCATGGCCTACGCGGCGCACGCCTATGGCCATGGCGGCCCCACGGCCCTCACCACCTCGCCCAAATCCGAAAGCGCGCTGAAGAAGATATTTATTCTGCTGCGCGCGCAAACCCGGCACGACTTTTCGGGCTACAAACCCAGCACCATTCAGCGCCGTATCGAACGCCGCATGGCCGTGCAGCAGATCAGGAAGATCGAGGACTACATCAAGTTCCTGCAAAATACGCCGCCCGAGCTGGAGGCGCTGTTTCGCGACCTGCTGATAGGCGTCACCAATTTCTTCCGCGATCCCGAAGCCTTCCAGGTACTGGAGAAGCAGGTCATCCCCAAACTTTTTGCCAACAAGCGCGCCGACGCCGTGATCCGGATCTGGAGCACGGGTTGCTCCACCGGCGAGGAAGCTTATTCGCTGGCCATCCTGCTACAGGAGCGCATGGAAGTGCTACGCCAGAGCTACGCCATCCAGATCTTTGCCACCGACATTGACAACCAGGCCATTGCGGTGGCGCGCGTAGGTGTCTATCCGGCCAGCATCGCCGCCGACGTCTCGCCCGAGCGGCTGGCGCGCTTCTTTGTGGCCGAACCCGGTGGCCAGACCTACCGCGTTCACAAAGGCATACGTGACATGCTGGTGTTTTCCGAGCAGGACCTGGTCAAGGACCCGCCGTTCTCCAAACTCGACCTGATCAGTTGCCGCAACCTGCTGATCTATCTGGGCGCGGACCTGCAGAAGAAGCTCATTCCCCTGTTCCACTACGCGCTCAACCCCGGTGCCACCCTGTTCCTGGGCACCTCCGAGGGCATTGGCAACTTTGATGACCTGTTCAGCCCGCTCGATCGCAAAGCCAAACTCTACCAGCGCAAGGACAGCTTGCTCGGCCTACAGCGCAGCCTGGCCGGGCGCTTTTTGCCCAACGTCGGCGCGGCAAAGGCCGGATCCGGGCGCGACTCCGAGAAGACCGGATTTCCGGTCAAACTGCCGCTGCGCGAACTCACCGAGCGCGCGCTGCTGCAACAAGTCGTGGCGGCCGGCTTGCTGGTCAATGCCCAAGGCGACATCCTCTACCTGCACGGGCGCAGCGGCCTGTACCTGGAGCCCGCGCAGGGCGAGTCCGGCGCCAACAACATTTTGAAGATGGCACGCGAAGGTCTGGGCCCGGCTCTGAGCACAGCGCTGCACCAGGCCAGGACCAGCGGCAGCTCGGTGCGCTCACAGAGTCTGCGCGTCAAGACCAACGGCCACTACAGCCAGATCGACCTCTGCGTCAGTCCCTTGCCAGCCAACCCGCTGGCCAATCCGGAGACCCCTCTTTTTCTGGTGGTTCTGCAGGAGTCGGCGCAGCAGACGATCGACCCGCTGCCCACTCGCGCTGCACCTGCTGCGGGTGCCAGCGCAGCCGAACTCGACCTGGAGACACGCCTCAGCACGCTCCTGCAGGAGCTGCGCATCAAGGACGAATACCTGCAAAGCTCGCGCGAAGAACTGGAAAGTTCGACCGAAGAGCTCAAGTCAAGCAACGAGGAGATGCAGTCGGTCAACGAGGAACTGGCCACCGTCAACACCGAATTGCAGATCAAGGTGACCGACCTGTCGCGCGTCAACGACGACATGAGCAACCTGCTGGCTGGTACCGGCATCGGTACCGTGTTTGTCGACCACCAGTTGCGCATTCTGCGTTTCACGCCGGCAGCCAGCAGCGTCATCAATCTGATTGCGGGTGACGTCGGCCGCCCGGTGGCACACATCGTCTCGAACCTGGTCGCTTACGACACCCTGGTGACCGATGTGCGCATGGTGCTCAATACCCTGGTAGCCAAAGAGGTCGAGGTGAAAACCCTTGACGACAAGTGGTACAAGCTGCGCATCCAGCCCTACCGCACGCTGGACAACGTGATTGAAGGCGCCGTCATTTCCTTTATCGACATCACCGAGATAGTGCACACCCGCGAGGCCTTGCGCCTGGCCAATGAACAGCTGCGCATGGCCGTGGTGCTGCGCGACGCCTCCGACGCCATCACGGTGCAGGATCCTGAGGGCCGCACCCTGGCCTGGAACCCGGGCGCTGAGCGCCTGTATGGCTGGAGCGAGGCCGAGGCCCTGCTGATGAATGTGCACCAGCGCATTCCGCCGGCGCTGCAGGCGACGGCACTGAAGACACTGAGCGAACTCAGCCAGTCCAAGGTCCTGCAGCCCTATCAGACGCAGCGACTGAACAAGGCCGGCGCGTTGCTGGAGGTTTCCATCACTTCCACTGCATTACGCAACGCCACCGGCCAGTTGTACGCGATCGCCACCACCGAGCGAGCACACTAAAGCGTCAGCCACGCGGGTCTGGGATTTGTCATCCCGGATAGGAAGTTGTCATCCCAGACGTCCAGTTTGTCATCCCAGACGTCCAGTTTGTCATCCCGGACGTCCAGTTTGTCATCCCGGACGTCCAGTTTGTCATCCCGGACTTGATCCGGGATCCAGTGCCACGCTAGCACTGGATTGCGGGTCGTGGCCCGCAATGACAAAGAGACCTTGTCATCTCGGACCCGATCCGGGATCCAGTGGTACGCGAGGACTGGATTGCGGGTGCTGAAACCCCGGACCCCGGATCGAGCCCGGGGCAAGCTCTGATCCGGGGACGCAATGACAGCCAGCAGGACGCAATGACAAGCCAGCAGGACGCAATGACAAGCCAAGGGCACGCCAGCGGCGTCCAAGGGTAAACACTTAGCCGGCAATCCCGTTTTGCTCTTTGTTTAATTATGTTTTATAACCATAATTGGGTACAAAATCAGATCCAGCCATGCTGTAACCAGGAGACAAACCATGAATGTTGCCCAGTATCTTGAACGCCACGCAGCACAGACGCCCGATCTGGTTGCGATCCGTTTCGAGGGTCGCTCTATCAGTTACGGGCAACTCAACAGCGACGCCAACCGCCTGGCTTGCAGCCTGCGCGCTGCGGGCGTCGTTGCGGCGGACCGCGTGGCCCTGTATCTGCCCAACGTACCCGAATTTGCGGTGGCCTACTACGCTGCGCAAAAGCTCGGTGCCATTCCGGTCACCATCAACGCGATCCTGAAAATGGAAGAGGTTCGCTACCTGCTGGACGACTCGGGCGCCAGCGTGGTGCTCACCATGGACGAGTTGACCGGCTATGTCAGCGACGATTGCACCGCACTGCGCCTGCGCATCGTGGTGGACCCCAAGAGCGCCAAGCCCGGCTGGTCGGCACTGGCCGATTTGCTAGCCCAGGGCAACGACCAATTTGAGTCGGTGCAGCGCGACCCCGAAGACATCGCCGCCCTGCTCTATTCCTCCGGCACCACCGGCTTTCCGAAGGGCGTTTCGCTGACCCAGCGCAACATCCACAGCAATATCGCGCTGCCGCCGCTGGCGCGCTATTCGGACTACCGCCCCGGTGACCGGCTGGCGACCTTTTTGCCGCTGTTCCACGTTTACGGCCAGAACTACATCATGAATGCCGCCTTCCTGGCCGGCGCCACCATGGTGCTGTTTTCGCGCTTCGTGCCCGACGTGGTGCTGCGCGCCATTGGCGAGGAGCGCATCACGCACTTCTTCGCCGTGCCAACGATCTACATCAATCTGCTGGCGATGGACCTCTCGGGCTACGACCTGAGCAGCCTGCGCTACGAGATGTCGGCCGCCGCCACCATGCCGGAAGAAATCTCCAGACGCTGGACCGAGCGTTTTGGACGGCGCGTTTTTGAGGGCTACGGCCTGACCGAATGCTCGCCCTTCTCCTGCTACAACGACAGCGTGGAGCACCGCTTCGGTTCGGTCGGGCGCGCCGTCGACGGCTTCGAGCTGAAGATTTTTGACGAGTCGGATCGCGAACTGCCCTTTGGCGAACAGGGCGAAATCGTGATTCGGGGCGACGGTGTCATGCAGGGTTACTGGAACCTCGTGGACGAGTCCGCGACTTCGCTGCGCGGCGGCTGGCTGCACACCGGCGACGTCGGGCGCATGGACAAGGACGGCTACGTTTACATCACCGACCGCGTCAAGGACATGATCAATGTCTCGGGCTTCAAGGTCTGGCCGGCCGAGGTCGAGCAGTATCTGTATAAACTGCCCGGCGTGCAGGAAGCGGCCGTCTACGGCATTCCCGCTGGTGCGCAGGGTGAGAAAGTGATCGTTGCCGTCGTGCTGAAGGCCGGCGCGACACTCACTGCGGAGGACATCATCGCCTACTGCCGTCAAAACATTGCCGCCTACAAGGTGCCGGCGCAGGTTGACATCGTCAAGGAACTTCCCAAGAGCCCCAGCGGCAAGCTACTCAAGCGCGTGCTGCGCCAGCAGGCCGCAAGCTAATGATCAGTCGAAATTCGCTTGTCATTGCGGGCCTTGGATTTGTCATTGCTAGCCTTGGGTATGTGATTGCTAGCCTTGGGTATGTCATTGCGGGCCACGAACCGCAATCCAGGGTCAGCGTGGCACTGGATCCCGGATGTTGGAACCCCGGACCTGATCCGGGGCCGGGATGACAAGCTGCGAATGCTGGATGACAAGCTGCGAATGCTGGATGACAGCACTTTTGTCCTGGCTGAACCGATAAATTGGAGAACCCTATGACCCGCGCATTCATCCCCTACGGCATTTACTGGTCCACCCCTTTTGCCAAATGGCAGGGGCCGATCGGCCACCTCAACAGCCTGCGACTGGCCGCCAATGTCGGCAAGCAGGCGCTTGCCGAAAAACACTTCCCGATGGACCGCATCGATCTGGGCATTCTGGGTGTCACCAATCCGCAGCACGGCGTCTTCTACGGTTTGCCCTGGGTGACGGGCATGATGGGCATTGACCAGGTGGCCGGCCCCACCGTGCAGCAGGCTTGCGCTACCAGCGCGAGATCGCTGCAAATGGCCGCCGCGCAAGTGGCCGACGGCTCGGCGCAGTGCGCGCTGCTGATCATGGCCGACCGCTGCTCCAATGGACCGATTGTTTACTACCCTGACCCATCGGCTCCCGGTGGCACCGGCATCACCGAGCGCTGGGTGCTGGACAACTTTGCCATGGACCCCTACGCCCGAAACGCCATGCTCGACACGGCAGAGAACGTGGCGACGAAGTTCTCCATCAGCACCGCAGAACAGCACGATGTGGCGCTGGCACGCTACGCCCAGTACCAGGAGGCGCTGGCGAATGACCGCGCCTTTCAGCGCCGCTACATGGTCGATGCGCCCATCACCGATTCGGGCTTTCGCAAACAGATCGGCACGCTGAGCGCCGACGACGGCATCTTCGCCACCACCGTGGAGGGCCTGGCCAAACTCAAACCCGTCAAACCGGGCGGCAGCGTGACCTTTGGCTCGCAAACGCATCCGGCCGACGGTAACGCAGGCGTCATCGTCACCACGCGCGAGCAGGCTGATGAGGTGTCACTCGACAAGTCCATCGTGGTGGAGTTGCTCGGCTTTGGCCAGGCGCGTGTCGAGAAAGGCCATATGCCCATGGCCGTGGCGCCGGCTGTCATGGCAGCACTGAAGAATGCCAAACTCGAACTCAAGGACCTCGATTCCGTCAAGACGCACAACCCGTTTGCCGTGAACGACATTGCCTTTGCACGCGAGACCGGCTTCCCGCTGGAAAAGATGAACAACTACGGCTGCTCGCTGATCTGGGGCCATCCGCAGGGCCCGACTGGCCTGCGCAGCGTCATCGAACTGATCGAGGAACTGGCACTGCGTGGCGGCGGTGTCGGTGCCTTTGGTGGTTGCGCAGCCGGCGATTCCGCCGTGGCCTTGGTGCTGCGCGTCAGCGGCCGCTAAACTGGCTCCCATGAGCAAAACTGTTATTTACGAAGTCAACGTGATGTTCGGTGACTGCGACCCCGCAGGCATCGTCTTCTTTCCCAATTTTGCGAAGTGGATGGATGCGTCTTCGCTGCATTTCTTCATGAAGTGCGGCGTGCCGCCCTGGCGTGAACTGATCAAGACCACCGGTATCTTTGGCGACCCGCTGCTGGAGATCCAGGTCAAGTTCATGCGCCCAGCCACCTATGGCGAAACGCTGCAGATTCACACCAACATCCAGGAATGGCGCAACAAAGCCTTCCTGTTCCGCCACGTCATCATGCGCGGTGAAGACGTGCTGTGTGAGGGCGTAGAGACGCGGGCCTTTTGCATCCGGCTGCCGGGCGAGGACCGGATCCGGGCGATTGCTGTACCGCAGATGATCAAGGCGTTGTGCCTTTGAGTTATGGATCTTTCCGAGGTAATCACAAGCCTAATTCCGCTGCCTAGTCCGGGTGGATCTGGCCGCCGGGGCACTCAGCTCCGCGACTGTTTTTCCCCCACTCACTCACCCCCGCCTCTCTCCCGCCCCGCCGGGCGGAAGAGAGGAGCCAACAGCCCTATTTGGCCGCGTGCGAAAGCATCGCAGTGCATCTCGTTTGACAACGCGAAAGTGGTGTCTGACCCCGGTCACTCCAACCACAAACGCTCGTTGCCGATGGCGATGCGGTGGGTGGCGCAGCAAAATAAAGAAGGAGGCCGCAGGCCGGGTGACATTTGCGGAGCCATCCATTGCGTCGCCCTCGGCCCACACACGACTGAGAATCGAACTTACGCATTTCGGAACGATTTATCACGCTGACAAAGATGCTGTTCAAACCCCGTACCGATGAGATGCTTTATGTATTGACGCAGGTCGTACACGCTGAGCGTCGATTGCAGGAACTGCCAGCACACGCCGAAGTTGACGCCGAACTGATGGCGCAGTTGATGGATGAAGCCGGCAAGTTTGTGGCCAGCGTGATTGCGCCGCTGAACCGCATTGGTGACGAGACCGGCGCGCGCTGGAGCGACGGAGCGGTGACCATGCCACCGGGTTTTCGGGACGCCTACCAGGCCTTCTGGCAAGCCGGCTGGCCGGCGCTGGCTGCTGCGCCGGAAGACGGTGGTCAGGGTTTGCCTGCCGTGCTGGAGGCCATGCTGTTCGAGATGCTCAGCGCCGCCAATCACGCCTGGACCATGGCGCCGGACCTGCTGCACGGCGCTTACGACTGCCTCAAGGCCCATGGCACACAGGAACTGAAAGACCGTTACCTTGACAAGCTCGCCAGCGGCGAGTGGCTGCCCACCATGTGCCTGACCGAACCGCATGCTGGCAGCGACCTGGGACTGGTCAGCACGCGCGCCGTGGCACAGACGGATGGCAGCTACCGCATCAGCGGCAGCAAGATTTTTATCTCCAGCGGCGAGCACGACCTGAGCGACAACATCGTGCATCTGGTGCTGGCACGTCTGCCCGATGCGCCGCCCGGACCCAAGGGCTTGTCCTTGTTTCTGGTACCGAAGTTTCTGCCGGACGGCGCACGCAGCGCCGTGCACTGTGAGCGCATCGAAGAAAAAATGGGGCTGCACGGGAGTGCCACCTGCGTCATGCGCTTTGAAGCGGCGACTGGCTGGCTCATTGGCGAAAGCGGGCGTGGCCTGAACGCCATGTTTGTCATGATGAACTCGGCACGCCTGCACGTGGCACTGCAAGGCATTGGTCTGCTCGAAGCCGCCTGGCAGAAGGCCGACGAGTACTCGCGTGAGCGCCGGCAGATGCGCGCGCCCGGACGCAAGGCGGCACAGGCACGCTCCAACGCTGCCGTTGCCAGCGCCGCCGACCTGATCGGCGAACACCCCGCGATGCGCCGCATCCTGGACAGCCAGCGCGCCTGGATTGACGCCGGGCGCGTGATTGCCTACCGCACTGCGCTGGAACTCGACATCGCCAAACAGCACCCGAGCAGCGAGCGCCGTGAGGCAGCACAGCGCTGGTGCAGCCTGAGCACACCGATCCTGAAAGCGATCTTCACGCAACAGGCTTTTTATGGTGGCAGCGAATGTCTGCAGGTCTTCGGCGGCCACGGCTATGTGCGCGAGTCCGGCATTGAGCAGCATGTGCGTGATGCGCGCGTGACCATGATTTACGAAGGCAGCAACGAGATCCAGGCGATCGACCTGCTCTTGCGCAAGGTCCTGCCCGATGGCGCCTTCGCCTTCAACGGCTGGCTGGCTGAACTGGGCGCCGAGCTGGACCCGGCCGTACCGGCACAAGCACGCTTGCTCTCGCGCCTGACCAGCCTGCGCGAGCACACGCAGCGCCTGCTGCAGGCGGCGGCACAGGACGACACCCTGGCCTACTGGCTGGCCGAGGATTTCTTGCACGCTGTCGGCCTGACACTGGTGGACTGGGCGTGGACGCAGATCGAGCGAAGCAGCGAGGCTGCAGAGCCACGCTGGCGCGCACCGGCGCAGGCGGTGCAGCGCTGGATCATGCCGGAGCTGGACATGCGACTTGCCATCATTGACGCCGCAGTAGCGCCATCCTGATCGGTGCACAGCATGACCAAGACCGTTCCCGAACCCTGCATCAATGAAGTCGATGCGAGTTGCGTCGAAACGCTGCTGGGCTACAACGCGCGCCGCGCCGCACTGGCGGTGATCGATGTTTTTCTGCAGCGCATGGCACCCTACAAGCTGCGACCGGTTGACTTCTCGGTGGCTTCACTGATCTTGCATAACCCGGGTATCACCTCGCGCCAGCTCTGCAGCACGCTGGGCATCCTGCCGCCCAATCTGGTGGGCATGATCAATACCCTGGAAAAGCGCGGCCTGATCGGCAAGCGTGCGCATCCGAGCGATGGGCGCGCCAACGGACTGCATGCCAGCGCCGAAGGCATCACCTTGCTGCGCCAGGCCGAAGCCGCTGCGCTGGCGCTGGAGGACGATGTTGCCAGCAACTTGACGGCAAGCGAACGCAAGACGCTTATTCGGCTATTGAGGAAGGTCTATCAAGACTAGCCCCGTGTTGTGCCGCGCGGCCAAGCGCCCGTGATCAGAGCTTGCCCCGGGCTCGATCCGGGGTCCGGGGGTTCAGCTGTCTTTGTCATTGCGGGCTTGACCCGCAATCCAGCGGTGGCGCAGCACTGGATCCCGGATGTTGAAACCCCGGACCTGATCCGGGGCCGGGATGACAAACTGCTTGTCCTGGATGACAACTGCTTGTCCTGCACGACAACTGCCGGCTCCGCCATGACAGCATAAGCCAGCACACTGCGCGAACAGCCGCATTGACTTATGATGAAAGCATCGATCCGGTGAACACTCCAAAATGGCCGCGCGCATTCCCCTCATCAACGCCGAGCGATGCTCGGGCTGCGGCCGCTGCATCGCTGCCTGTCAGCCTGGACTGTTTGCCTTCGAGCTGCAGGGTTGGCGAAAGATTTCGGTGCTGCAGGATGGGGATCGCTGCAACGGTTGTGCAAAGTGCGCGGCGGTTTGCGCGATCCAGATCATCACGATGGAGCGCCGTGCCGAAAGGGCACTGGAATGCTCAGCATCACTGTCTTGAGGACCACCATGAGCAAGCCCACCATCATCAGCTGCGCCGTGACCGGCAACATCACGAACATCAAACAGTACCCGAACCTGCCCTGCACGCCGGAACAGATCGCCAACGCCTGCATCGGCGCAGCCAAGGCCGGCGCCGCCATTGCGCATATTCACGTGCGCTACCCGGACGGCCGCCCGAGCATGGAGCTGGAGCATTACCGTGAAGTGGTGCAGCGTATACGCGCCAGCGATACCGACGTCATCATCAACCTGACCACCGGCCCGGGACAGCGCTTTGTGCCGAGCGAGGACGACCCCAAGGTGGCGGCACCCGGCACCACCCTGACCACACCCGAGCGGCGCATGGAACATGTGGTGGCCTTGCGGCCCGAGATCTGCAGCCTGGATCTGAACACCATGTTCTCCGGCTCCTCTGTGGTCATCAACACGCCGCGCAATGTGCGCATCATGGCGCAGCTGGCGCGCGAAGCCGGCACGCTGCCCGAGCTGGAGGTGTTTGACAGTGGCGACATTCATCTGGCCAATGACCTGATTGCCGATGGCACGCTGCCCAATCCCTCGCTGTTCCAGATCGTGCTGGGCGTCAAGTACGGCGCCAATGCCACGCCGGCGACGCTGTCCTACCTGCGTTCCCTGCTGCCCGCAGGCTCCAACTGGGCGGCTTTTGGCACCGGGCGCTGGGAGTACCCGATGCTGCTGCAATCCTGGCTGCTCGGTGGTCATGTGCGCGTGGGTCTGGAAGACAACATCTACATCCGTAAAGGCGTTCTGGCACCCGACAACACGGCCCTGGTCAGCAAGGCAGTGACGCTGCTGACCGAGCTTGACGTGAAGATCGCCACGCCGGCCGAGGCGCGCGACATTCTGGGTTTGAAAAAGCGCCCTACTTCGGGCCGCTGAGCCTTTTCACACCGGCGACAAAGCGCGCCAGCGTTTCCGACAGCACCCCTCGGGGAATCGTGATGTCGATCAGCTGGAAACGCCCGCGCGTGGCCACGGCCTTGTCCAGCGCTGCCTTGAGTTCGGCGCGGGTGTTGACGCGCACACCATCGCCCCCCATGCCGCCGGCCATTTCAGCAAAACCCCAGTGACCCAGGTCGTTGAAGCCGGACTCGGGTTGAAAGGTGCGCAGCATCTCCCAGCTTGCGTTGTTGAACAGCAGCACGATCGGATCCCAGCCGTAGCGCTGGCAGTTACCCAGTTCCCAACCGGTCATCTGAAAAGCGCCGTCGCCAACCAGAATCAGCGGCCGCTCGCCGGTGGCGGCCTGCAGACCCAGACCGGCCGGAACGCCGAAGCCCATGGTGGCGTAGTAGCCCGGCGCCACCAGCGCGGTGTGCTCGATCTCCATGGCCGTGAACAGGCAGTCGCCCATATCAGAGGCAATCGGCATCTTGCCGTGGGCAGCCATCAGATCGTTGACCGCCGTGGCAATGTCGGTCGGCCGGATCGATGCTTCGTCAGCCAGCAGCCCTGTGGGGAAGGATTGCGGCGTTACGGAAAACGCCTTTTCTCCAGGCTCCAGACGAGAGAGCATGCGCTGCACCAGCGCGCTCAGCGGTAGCTGCGAATAGGTGTGGTAGCCAATGGTGACGCGGCCATCGAGCGCCTGAATCGTCTTGCGCATGTCGATCTTGGTTTCCGACACAGCAAAATTGGTGTCGCAAATGATCTCGCCGAGCAGGAAGAGACCGTCCGAACTTTCCACCAGTTGCGTCACTTCCGGAAAACCGGCCACCCCCATGTAGGTGCCGACCAGCGGCGCGTCCTGATGCGCCAGCAAGCCGCGGCCCATGAAACTGGTCACCACCGGTATGGCAAGGCGGCGTGAGAGTTCGGCCACCTGTTCTTCCAGACCGTAACGACGCACTTCAACGCCCGCCATCAGCACCGGCGAATTGGCCGCACGCAGGCGCTCCAGAATTTCATCAACGCAGGCGTTCAGCGCATCCTGATCCGGCGCCGCCGCCACTGCGGCGACGACCGGTGCACAAGGTAGCGAGACCATGTCGCGCGGAATCTCGATGTAGACCGGCTCCGAGCGCTGCAGACAACTCGCCAGCACGCGCGCGATGTCAGCCGGCGCCCGCTCTGCGTCGTCCAGTCGCACCTGGTCGCAGGTAATTTCCTTGAAAATCTGAAACTGCGAATCCAGTGTCTTGGCCTGGTGGTGCAGCAGCAGACCGGAGCGTGCCTCGCCTTTGCCGGGCCCTCCGGAGAGCACCACCAGCGGCGACTTCTCGGCAAAGGCAGCAGCCACGGCGTTGACCATGTTGAGCGCGCCGGCACCGTAGGTCACCGCCGCCACGCCCAGCGCGCAGTTGATGCGCGCTGAAGCGTCGGCCGCAAAGCCGACCGCGGGTTCGTGCGAGAGCGTGTAAAGCGGCAGGATGTTGGACTGCTCGATGATGCGGAAGTAAGGCAAGGCGAAGTCGCCCGGGATGCCGAAAATCTGGCGTGCGCCGTGCGCCTTGAGTGCCAATAGCAGCGATTCGATCAGGTTCATGTGCTGTGCGTTTCCATTCTGTGGGGGTGAGCAAATTATCGCGGCGCTGGCGCACAGGAATACTTCGTAGTGCGATCGCTGAGCTCACTGCGGCGCAGCTTTCATGCAAGGAACGTGCTTCGGCGACAATCCGGTTTCGTTTTATTTTTCGATCCGTTTTCTTTCATGTCCAGCACGACCAACTACGAAGTCCGCAGCGCGACGCTGCGCGACGCAAAATCCATTGCCGAAATTGACGCCGATGCCAGCCCGGCGCACTGGCGCGAAGCCATTGAATACTCTGAACCCCAGGTCTTTGTGGCGCTCGACGGCGCACAGATCGTCGGCTTTGTAGGCTTTGACCGCTCGCGCGACAAGGGCACCCCCCCGACCACCGGAGAAATCTGGAAAATCAAGGTCAGCCCCTCCCATCAGGGCAAGGGCATTGGCCTGGCGCTGTGGGACGCCGCCAGAGAAGGCTTGCTGGAAGAAGGCTGCAGCAGCGTCACGCTCTGGTTGCCCCTGGGCAGCGAGCGCGCGCTGCGTTTTCATGAACTCGCCGGCTTCAAGCGCGAGATGAACAGCATCAAGACCGTGCCCCGGGGCGACGTTCGGATCGAGGAGATCCGGCTCAAGCGGGCGTTGACCTAGCCTCAGCTGTCATCGCTTGCGCCTCTGTTGTCATCGCTTGCGCCTCCGTTGTCATCCCGGGCTTGACCCGGGATCCATGCCTTGCGTACCCTGGATTGCGGATCAGGTCCGCAATGACAACCAAGGACATGCAATGACAGGAAAGGCAATCAGGTGCGGCGCAGCACGACGCTGCCAATCGAATAGCCGGCGCCAAAGGAACAGATCATGCCAAACTCGCCAGCCTTGAAGTCCTCATGGTGACGGTGAAAGGAGATGATGGAGCCGGCCGATGCGGTGTTGCCAAATTCGTTCAGAATCACTGGCGCATCGTCTGCCGTGGCGTCGCGCCCGAGCAACTTGCGACCAATCAATTGGTTCATGGAGAGATTGGCCTGATGCAGCCAGAATCGGCGCACGCCAGCAGGTAGCAGATCGTGCTCGGCGAGATGGCGCGTCATGTGCTCGGCGGCCATCGGGCAGACTTCCTTGAAGACCTTGCGACCTTCCTGGTAAAACAACTGGTCGCGGTCATCCGGATTGCGGTCTTCGCTGCGCGACATGAAGCCGGCGTTGTTACGGATGTTGTTGGAGAAGGTGGTGAGCAGCCGCGTGCCCAGCACTTCGAAGGCACCTGCCGGCGCGTCTTCCAGGCGCTCGATCAGAATGGCCGTGCAGACATCACCAAAGATGAAATGGCAATCGCGGTCCTTCCACGCCAGATGCGGCGAGGTGATCTCGGGGTCCACCACCAGCACGGCGCGCGCTGAACCGCACTTGACGGCATTGACCGCCATCTCGATGGCAAAGGTAGCAGAGGAACAGGCCACGTTCATGTCGAAGCCGAATCCCTTGACGCCCAGCGCCGTCTGGATTTCCACCGCCATCGCCGGATAGGCGCGCTGCATGTTGGCGGCAGCGCAAATCAGGCCATCAACGTCCTCGGGCCGCTTGCCGGCACGCGCCAGTGCGTCCTGCGCAGCCGCGACACCGATCTCGGCCATCATGGAGATCTCGCTGTCGGGCCGGGCACGGAACTTCGGGCGCATGCGCTGCGGATCAAGCACACCGGATTTATCCATCACGTAACGGCGCTTGATGCCGGAAGCTTTCTCGATGAACTCGACACTGGACTGTGGAATGGACGTACGCGTGCCGGCTTCGATCTCGGCAGCATGCATCGCATTTTCCTGATCCGCGAAACGATTGAACGATGCCACCAGCTCTTCATTGGTGATGACGTCGGGTGGAATGTAGATTCCGGTACTGCTGATGGCTACACGATGCATTGCGGTGATCCTGAATAAGTTCTGGGCTGGCGGGATCCAGTCAAGACCTGATTATCGGCTGAGTTGCTTGTTGAAAATTCCGTCATTCGTTACACGGTTCTAGCGATACCAGTCTGATGCAAACTGGTATCACGAGTCCGGCTCTCCGGGCTGTGTGGGTCGAGGGCGACGCATTGGATGGCTCCGCGAATGTCCCCCGCCCTTTGGTCTTGTCATCCCGGACGTCCAGTTTGTCATCCCGGCCCCGGATCAGAGCTTGCCCCGGGCTCGATCCGGGGTCCGGGGTTCCAACATCCGGGATCCAGTGCCACACCACCACTGGATTGCGGGTCAGGCCCGCAATGACAAAACCATGTGCAAGATCTGGCTGGTGTGGCGCTCAGCGCAGCGGCATGAATGCGAAGGGACTTCC
>QYPX01000152.1 GCA_007280205.1 Comamonadaceae bacterium | reverse complement strand
CGATCGACCTTGTCACGCTCGCGCTGGGGCCGCGCGCACGCCAGCTGCAGTCGGCCTTCGCGCACCTGATCGCGGTGGGCGCGAGCCTGCTGTTCGGCTGCGTCACCTGGGGTCGGGCCATGGCCGCTTACGAGTTCAAGGACCAGACGCAAATGCTGTCGCTGCCGCTGGCGCCGATGGTCTTATTCATGAGCATTCTTCTCTTCGTCAACGCAGTTGGCAACGCCGGTCAGTTGTGGAACACCTTGCAACAACGGAGCTCCCATGCTTGAAGCCGGTATCGGATTCGCGGTCATGCTGCTGCTGATCTTTTTGCAGGTGCCGATGGCCTACGCGATGGCCTTGGTCGGCTTAGTGGGCACGGCGCTGCTGCGCAGTTGGCCTTCGGCCTACGCAATGGTCGGCTCGGTGGTCTACGAGAGCGGCTTCCAGTACATGTTGTCGGTGGTACCGCTGTTCGTGCTGATGGGCAACTTCATCACGCAGGCCAAGCTGTCCCGGGAACTGTACGCCGCGGCCTATGCTTTTCTGGGGCATCGTCGAGGCGGGCTGGCCATGTCGACCATCGTTGCCTGCGGCGGCTTCGGCGCGGTCTGCGGCTCCAGCCTGGCCACCGCTGCGACGATGTCGAAGGTGGCCTACCCCGAAATGCGCGCACTCGGCTACAGCCAGGCGCTGGCCACCGGCTCAATCGCCGCCGGCGGCACGCTGGGCATCCTGATTCCGCCGTCGGTGGTGATGGTGGTGTATTGCATCCTCACCGAGCAGAGCATCGGCAAGATGTTCGCCGCCGGCATACTGCCCGGTCTGGTGGCGATCGGCTTCTATCTGCTGGCGGTGCAGTGGACGATCTGGCGCAACCCGCAGGCCGGTCCGCCTGGCACCCGACTGACCTGGCCGCAGCGCTTGATGGCCCTGCGCGATGTCTGGGCAGTAATCGTGCTGTTCGCCATAGTGATGGGGGGCATCTACGGCGGGGTCTTCACCTCGACCGAGGCGGCCGGCATTGGCGCCTGTGGTGGCTTCGCCTTCGCCTGGGCACGTGGCCGGTTGTCGTGGCCGGTGCTGTCGGACGTGCTGGTCGAATCCGCGCGTACCACCGGCATGCTGTTCATGATCCTGATCGGCGCGCTGGTGTTCGCCAACTTCATCAACTTCACCACGCTGCCGGCCGACCTGAGGCACTACGTGCAGTACTTTCAGCTCAGCCCCATCGCGGTGATCGTCGCCATCTGCGGCATCTACATCCTGCTGGGTTGCGTGCTGGAAAGCATGTCCATGATCCTGCTAACCGTGCCAGTGTTCTACCCGCTGGTACAGCACCTGGGCTTCGACCTGATCTGGTTCGGTATCATAGTCGTGGTGGTGACCGAGATCAGCTTCATCACGCCGCCGGTGGGCATGAACGTCATCGTCCTGCGCGGTCTGTTGCCCGAGGTGCCGATTCGCACCATGTTCCGCGGCGTTGCGCCGTTTGTGGTCGCTGATTTCTTCAGGCTCGGCGTGCTGATAGCGTTCCCTGTCATCTCGACGATCCTCCCCAAATACATAGGCTGACACGATGATCTTCGACCTTCGCACCTACACACTGCGCACCGGCAGCATCAAGACGTTTCTGGAGATTTACGAAAGAGACGGCCTGACGGTGCAGTCGCGCCACCTAGGGATGCCTGTGGGCTACTTTACGACTGAGGTAGGTGAGTTGAACCAAGTCGTGCACCTGTGGAAATATGCGAGCATGGCCGACCGCGAACAGCGCCGCGCGGCGCTGGAGATTGACCCTCAGTGGATCACCTACCGGTCGAATCCGGACAACGCCGGGTTGGTTCTGCGCCAGCAAAACACCATCCTGCGTTCGGCGCCATTTTCACCGCTCTGAAGCACTGCCATCGTGCGCGCGAATCCATCGTCATCTGCGCTCGCCAGGGGTGCCGTGCGCAACCGGCAGCGAATTGTCACTGGATCCACGAGGCAGTACTACATGACAATCATTGAATTGGAGTAACACATGAGAAAGGACGTGAAGATCTTGGTGGTCGGAGCTCCGATAGCGCTGGTTGAGGAGGGTGTCAGCGCCAATTTCGACGTGCAGTACGGGGTGGGCGATGCAGAAGTTCGTGGTCTCGCTGTGAGCGGAGGCCAGGTGCGCATTGATGGTGCCTTCATCGAACGCTTTCCGAAATTGGAGATAGTTTCCAACTTCACTGCAGGTTATGACCATGTCGACGTCGCTGAACTCGCACGGCGCGGTGTTATCGTGACGCACACGCCCAATGCGCTCACTGGCGAGGTGGCTGATCTGGCGTTGGGACTGTTGATCGCTACCGTGCGGCAACTACCACAGGCGGATCGCTACCTACGCACGGGCAAGTGGCTGGAGCGAGCTCATCCGCTGACCGCCACGTTGCGCGGGCGCAAGGTCGGCATCCTCGGGCTTGGACGCATTGGCAAGGCCATTGCGCGGCGGCTGGATGCTTGCGACCTGGAAATCGAATACCACGGTCGCAAGCAGCAACCGGATGTGAAGTACCAATATCAGCCGACGCTGCTCGGCTTGGCTCATAGTTGCGACGCACTGATCGTGGCGGCCTCAGGCGGAGCCGAAACGCGCCACATAGTTAACCGGCAAGTGCTCAATGCGCTGGGGCCAGACGGTATCCTCATCAACGTCAGCCGCGGCACAGTGGTGGATGAGACCGCGCTGGTGGAGGCGCTGCGGGATGAGCGCATCCTCAGCGCCGGGCTGGACGTGTTCGAAGATGAACCGCGCGTGCCAGCCGAACTGATCGCGATGCCACATGTGGTGCTGCTACCCCACGTTGGATCGGCCTCGGCATACACACGCAATGCAATGGGTCAATTGATGCTTGACAACTTGGTTTCCTGGTTCGACGGCAAGGGCGCGTTGACGCCGGTGCCCGAATGCCACTCGCTGGCAGCCAGCAAAGCCAAGGATTGATGCTGTCACAAGCTCAACTGCCAGCGCTGAACTGTCGCACATGCCCTACCGCGCATGTGGAAATGCCCGAGCTGATCCGAAGCGGGCCATATGCAAGTGCCGCGCCCACACTGCTTATGGGACCACCAGACAAGCGATCTGGACAACTTCGGGTCAATGGCCACCATCGAGAATATAGGTGGCCGTCTCTTGTTGGTCGCAAGCGGTAATTGGATTGGCTTTGAAATGGTTCATACCCCAAACTGCTGCACCACTTTACCCGTAGAACTTCCCTCACCGACACACGCACAAGCTGTTGAATTCAAACGCATTCTGCGTGTGCTAAATCGACACTGTTCTCCATTATTATTTGAGAACAGAGAGCAGAAAAGAATCGAACCGTCGCGAAAATCGCAGTTAATTCAAATGCCCAAGGGCCGCGTGGCACACGCAGAATTGGCCGGAAGCCCGCGTGGCTTGGGGATCAGCCAGACATGAAAAGGCCAACTGAGAACAGTTGGCCTTTTTAACTGGTGGCCTGGGGCGGAATCGAACCACCGACACAAGGATTTTCAGTCCTCTGCTCTACCGACTGAGCTACCGGGCCAGAGCGGGTGAGTATAGCAGCAACTGCGCTGGGCTGAAGCCCCGCAATCAGGCCCCGTGACGCTTGCCGCGCGTCAAATCAACACCGAGTTGTTTGAGCTTGCGGTAGAGGTGGGTTCGCTCCAAACCTGTCTTTTCCGCAACCCGGGTCATGGAACCATTTTCCTTGGCCAGGTGGTACTCAAAGTAGGCCTTCTCAAATTCATCGCGTGCCTCGCGCAGAGGTTTGTCAAGCATGAAGCTTTGCTGCGACTGTGGCCCCACCTCAGCCGCCACCAGAGCGGCTTGCCCACCGGCAGAAACATCCAGAATCGGTGACGCGGAGGGAGCCACGAGCGGGGCCAGCGACTTGCGCGCCGTGCCGCGTGCCAGCGCCTGTTCAACGGCCTTCAGCAATTTTTGCAGCGTGATCGGCTTTTCCAGGAAGGCCAGGGCGCCGATTCTCGTCGCTTCCACTGCGGTATCAATGGTGGCGTGTCCGCTCATCATGATGACGGGCATGGTCAGCGCGCCAGTAGCAGACCACTCCTTGAGCAGTGTCACGCCGTCGGTATCGGGCATCCAGATGTCGAGCAATACCAGATCCGGTCGATCCCGCAGTCGGGCAGCGCGCGCCTGGGCGGCGTTTTCGGCCACCTCAACGTTATGCCCTTCATCGTTCAATATTTCCCACAACAGATCGCGGATGCCGAGTTCGTCGTCAACCACCAGTATGTTTGCCATGATGTAGCGTGTTCCTTGGATCTACCTGCGCCGCCGGGCTAGCCTGACGCAACGTTTTCAGTACCGAATGATAACGACACTTGGGCACCGATCACCTGACCGTCCAGCAGTCGGTTGGTAACGTCAACACGGGTGCCATGTTCGTCCGCGATTTTTTTCACCACCGCCAGGCCCAGTCCGGTGCCCTTGGCCTTGGTCGTCACATAGGGCTCGAAGGCGCGCTTCAGGATACGCTCCGGAAAACCGGTGCCACTATCAAGCACGCTCAGCCGAACCCGGTTGCTGGTTTCAACCCACTGGGTCCTGACCGTGACACTTTGCAGTTCACCGGCCTTACCCGCAGATTCGGTTGCGTCCTGTGCGTTTTGCAGCAGGTTGTGCAAAACCTGGCGCAGTTGCTGTGCGTCACCCATCACGCGCTGACAGCGCGGGTCCAGTTCCATGCGCACCGGCACTTGCGAGGTTTCGCTGGCATACAGTTGCAGCACCTCGGACACCAGCAGGTTCAGGTCGATGGGCCGCAGTTCGGCTGCCGGCAGTCTTGCGTAGTCCCGAAACTCGTTCACGAGCCGCTTCATGGCGTCCACCTGATCCACGATGGTCTTCACGGATTTGGCAAGCAGTAGCTGCTCCGGCGGCGCCACCTTGTCCGAGAGTTTCATCAACAGGCGTTCTGCCGACAACTGAATCGGCGTGAGCGGATTCTTGATCTCGTGTGCCAGACGACGTGCCACTTCGCCCCAGGCCTGGACCCGTTGCGCAGAAACAATCTCCGAAATATCGTCAAAGACCAGCAGCCTGGAAGTCCCCGGCAACTGTGCACCCCGCGCCACCAGTACCAGCGCATCCTCCGCCTGGCGGCCAACCAGTCTGGCACTGGCATTGCCCAGTTCAAACGACTGCTGCCAATGGTCGAGTCCATGTTCGGTACGCACACCGAGGAACGAATCAAACTGGATCTGCACATCCTCGCCAAATTTCTGCAAACCATCAATGTCCGCCAGACGCTGCCCCTCCAGCGCCGCCAGGGGGACGCGAAGAATGCGCTGGGCACCCAGATTGGACGACAGGATGACGCCCCGCGCATCCAGCACCATGACCCCAGCCGTCAGATTGTCCAGAATCGTCTGCAGGTTGGCGCGCGCCGCATTGACTTCCTCCATGCTGAGCTGGACTGCATGGCGGGCATCGGCCAGTTGCTGTGTCATCTCGGCAAAGGAACGCGTCAGACCATCGAGTTCGTCGCGCCCCTGCAGCGAGGTCTTTGGCGTCAGATCGCCTGCTGCGACCTGCCTGACGCCATCGGCCAGCAGGAGCAGCGGGCGCGCGATCTGGTTGCCAAGCAGCACCGCCAGCAACACCGCACCAAAAACCGCCAGAAACAGGCTCAGTGTCAGGGTGCCGATGTACATCCGGCGCAAGCCGTCACGCGCCAGCGCGCGCTCCTGGTACTCGCGATTGGCTTCCGTCACCGCCAGGGCGTTGGCCACCAGGGTCGATGGCAGAGACTGTGTCACCATCAGAAACCGGGGCTCACCCAGCTGCCCCAGGTTAGTGCTTGAAACCATCACCAGCGCCTTGATGCGGGCATTGTTGGCAACCCCCGGTACCGCATCATCAAGCCCCTCGATCCAGGTGACCGAGCGCTGCGATCGCGCGTTGCGAAACTGCTGCGGGCTGGGTCGTGCGGCATTGAGTTGATAGCGAACATTGCCGGCAGCGGCAATCAATTGCCCCGCTGCGCTCCACAAGGTCAGATCGGTCGCGCCCAGTTGCTCGCGCGCGCGCTCCAGCGCCAGCACGGCACTGACATCGGGCAGATCAGCCATCTGCAGCGCTGAAGCGCGGCCCTTGCTGGCCAGTTCAGTGGACAGCATTTCCAGCGTGACACGCCCGAGGTTCAGTCCGGCATCGAGCGCTCCTTCCACCTTGACATCGAACCAGCTTTCGATCGAGCGCGACACGAACTGGTAGGAGACCACATAGATCAGCACCCCCGGTGCAAATCCGGCCAGCGCAAAAATCGCAGCCAGCTTGACCAGCAGACGACTGCCAAACTTGCCCTGGCGCAGGCGCTGGATGAGGCGAAAGGCAATCCAGAAAATAACAGCCAGCAGCAAGCCCGCGACCACCACATTGAGTGCAAAAAGCCGCGTGTAATTGCGCTCGTACATCTCGCGGTTGGTGGTTGCCTGCGTCAGCAGGAACAGCAACACCAGGCCGACCGCAACCATCACCGCCAGGCCGAGCCCGACGGTCCAGCGCAAGGCCCGTGAACTGCTCATGGAAAAGCGTCCGCGCGCCCGGGTCACTGTGGCACTGCCACTCATTTCAGACTGTCCAGGGTCAAGGTCTGACTGGATGAGGCGGAGATATTCCAGTCGGTCTGACCCAGGGTGCCGATCTGAAACGGGCGCGGCAACTGCGACATGTCAAGACGAAAACGGAATTCCACGTAATGACGCAGTTCCAGGTCCTGATCCGAGATATCGCCGATCTTCCAGCGGGACAGTCGTTGCACGGCGGCCAGCGCCTCGGACAAGGAGTCAAAGTTCTGATTCAGTGCCAGCGCCAGACCAGCTGGCTTGATCAGGCCGGAAGCGACATTCAGGCGCCAGCGCCGGGTCAGGGGCTGGTAGGCAAGCCGCATGTGGCGCTCGGCGCTGAGCACCCGTTTGTTGGTCCAGTACCAGCGCTCCCGAAAGGTGTCGGCCTCGGCCACGAAGACCATGGGGACACCTTTCAACAGCGCGTCCTGCACGGCGGCCGACAACTCAAACTTGACGTTGGCGGTGAGCAGGATGGCTTCACCTTCGCGCTCAAGACGAAAGGTAGAGATCTCGGTGACTGGGGCTTCGGCACGGACTGGCGTGCCGTGGCTCCAGGCCAGACAGGCAAGGACCAGCAGCCCGATCAGGTCAAGGCGCGCGCTTTTCAAGCAATGCGTAATAAAAGCCGTCATGGTCACCCCCCGGATTGTCCGGGACGGATTCCCCATTTGCCCTGTCCCGAGGCATTAAATGCCCCGGTGAAGCCAGCAAGGTGGCCTGGGTGTTGTGTGCAAGAAACGTTTGTATCTGATCTTCGCCTTCGCAGCGGAAGACCGAACAGGTGCAGTAAAGCAGTCGCCCCTGCGGCTTGAGCAGGGGCCACAGGGCTTTCAGCAGCCTGGCCTGGAGCAGGGCAAGTTGTGCAATATCGGACTCGCGGCGCAGCCAGCGCACGTCCGGATGGCGGCGCACAATGCCCGACGCAGAGCAGGGTGCATCTAGCAAAATGGCGTCAAACAAATGACCGTCCCACCAGGCCGGCGGGTCCGCAGCATCGCCCGTCAAAACCTTGGCTGGCAGACCCAGGCGCTGCAGCGTTTCCCGTATTCTCTGGCAGCGCAGCGGGTCCACATCGAGCGCTGTCACTTGGCAATCGGCGAGTTCCAGCAGGTGAGCCGTTTTTCCGCCGGGGGCGGCGCAGGCATCCAGGATGTGTAGCGGCAGTGGCGAGCGCAAACCCGAAAGCAGCAGCGGCGCAGCCAGTTGCGCTGCAGTGTCCTGGACCGACACCACTCCGTCCGCGAAGCCAGGCAATTGCTGTACCGGCCTGGCCCGCTCCAGCGTCACGCCATAGGGGCCGCACGCAGTGGCGCTGACGCCGGCGGCCGCCAGGGTTTGCAGATAGGGTAGTGGTGCAGAGCGTCGGGCGTTGACGCGCAAACTCATGGGCGGCTGGCGGTTATTGGTCAGAAGAATTTCCTGCCACTGCATCGGCCATTCCTTGCGCAGGCGATCAATCCACCAGCGCGGGTGATTCCAGCGCGCCACGGGGTCAGCATCCGTTGCCGCGACCAGAGCTTCGCGCTCACGCAGGAATCTGCGCAGGCAGGCATTGACGAAGCTGGATTGGGAACTTGTGGAGCGATCTTTCTTACTCGCCTCGACGGTCTGATTGACCAGGGTGAATGCATCATAGGGTGCATCGACCTCATTCCAAACCAGCGCCAACGCAGCGCACAGCAGTGCATCAACCGCTGGCGGTGGTGCTCGTTTGGCCAGCAACTGGCGCAGCGCCTGGGCCCGCCCCAGGGAGCGCAGGACGTGAAACACGAGCGCCTGCACACCGGGCCGCAGCTCGGCGCTGACCTCGACCAGCGCCGCTGTGCCGGATGCGCCGGAGCGCACTGCCAGCAGGACAGCCGCTACCGACTGCAACTGCCGCCACAGGGGAATCGCTTGAACTTGAATGCTGCTCATCAAAGTTACATCGGCTGGGCTGGTCTGAAGCCAAACAGCCGTGCCAGCAAAACGGCCGGAAACTGGGTCACGGCCGCGTTGTACCTCGCAACTGCTTTATTGAACTCAGCACGCGCCATTTCAGTCTGTGCCACAAGTTGCTCCCAATGCAAGGGCAGGACTTCTGGTTGCTCAGGAGCGCTACCCCGTGGTCTGTGCTGTCGCTGGCGCGACCAACACAGGCACATGGTCTCGTAGGCCATGGTCAGAGCGCTGATGGTGGCGCCATCGAGAGGCTGGGATCGACATATTTTGAGCGCAACCTGAAACTGGTCTGCCGCGGCCACCAGCGCCGCAGAATCTGTGACGTCAGGACCGGCCATTGGCACGAATTGATTGAGCAAGCCCTCCAGCACCGCAAACACAGCAATGCCCTGCGAGCGCAGACGCACCATGCGGTTGTAGGCCCCGACGGCCCAAAACAACAACACGGCGGCGCCAAACCACAGGAAGACGGAAGAACTCATGGTCTTCAAACTGAACGCAAAACGCCTCAAACCAGGGTTAACGGGCTTGAGGCGTCAGGTTTTCAGGGGGGCGGACTCCTTACTCGGACACCGCTCCTTCGTCGGACTGCGCGCCCTCGCCCACGCCCGCCAACTCGGCAGCTTCGGCATCAGCAATCGCACGGCGCTCGGCGTCGTCCATGTTTTCGCGGACTTTGCGGGCCTCGTGATAGGCCAGACCGGTACCGGCCGGAATCAGTCGGCCCACGATCACGTTTTCTTTCAGACCACGCAGCTCGTCGCGCTTGCCCATGATGGCCGCTTCGGTCAGAACGCGCGTGGTTTCCTGGAACGACGCGGCGCTGATGAAGCTGTCGGTCGACCGCGAGGCTTTGGTAATACCCAGCAACAGGTTGGTAAAGGTCGCTGGCACCTTGCCCTCGCCGCGCAGGGCGTCGTTGGTATTGAGCATCTCGGAGCGCTCGACCTGCTCACCATTGATGTAGCTGGAATCGCCCGCATTCTCGACCACGACACGGCGCAGCATCTGGCGAACAATCACCTCGATGTGCTTGTCGTTGATCTTCACGCCTTGCAGGCGGTACACGTCCTGCACCTCGTCAACAATGTAGCGCGCCAGTTCTTCAGAACCGAGCAGGCGCAGGATGTCCTGCGGATCGGCCGGGCCGTCAACCACGCTTTCACCCTTGTTCACCACCTGGCCTTCGTGCACGATGATGCTCTTCTCCTTGGGCACCAGTTCTTCCCAGACAGCACCCTCCGGGTCGGTGATCTGCAGGCGGATCTTGCCCTTGGTCTCCTTGCCAAAGGACACGGTACCGGTCATTTCGGCCAGCACACCCTTGTCCTTGGGTGAACGTGCCTCGAACAGTTCGGCCACGCGTGGCAGACCGCCGGTAATATCGCGCGTCTTCTGCCCTTCAATCGGAATACGGGCCAGCACTTCGCCGGGACCGACGTCCTGACCGTCACGCACCTGCACCAGGGCGCCGACCGGGAAGCCGATCGTCACCGAGTGGTCGGTGCCAGGAATCTTGACTTCATTGCCGGTGGCGTCAATCAGTTTGACCTGCGGACGCACCACCTTGGCAGCACCGCGACGCTTCGGATCGATCACGACCATGGTCGACAGACCGGTCACCTCGTCCACCTGTTTTGCCACTGTCAGGCCTTCTTCGACATTTTCGAAGCGGGCCTTGCCGGCGAACTCGGTGATGATGGGGCGCGTCAACGGGTCCCAGTTGGCCAGGATCACGCCCGCCTTGAGGGTCTGGTCCGCCTTCACCGCCAGCACAGCGCCATACGGCACCTTGTGGCGCTCGCGCTCACGGCCGTGCTCGTCATGAATGACGATCTCGCCGGAACGGGAAATCACCACCAGTTCCTTCTTGCCGTTGGTCACATAACGCATCGTTGCGTTAAAGCCGATGGTGCCGTTGGACTTGGCTTCCACGCTGGAGGCAATCGCGGCCCGTGAAGCGGCGCCGCCGATGTGGAAGGTACGCATGGTCAGCTGGGTACCGGGTTCACCGATGGACTGCGCGGCAATCACGCCGACGGCTTCACCACCATTGACCAGTCCGCCGCGACCCAGATCGCGACCGTAGCACTTGGCGCAAATGCCAAAGCGGGTTTCGCAGGTCAGTGCCGTACGCACCTTGACTTCGTCCACGCCCGCAGCTTCAAGTTCTTCGATCAGGTCTTCGTCCAGCAGGTCACCGGCCTGCGCCAGCACGGAACGGTTTTCCGGATGGATCACATCGTCAGCCGCTGTGCGGCCCAGGATGCGATCACGCAGGGACTCAATGACCTCGCCGCCCTCAACGATGGCGCGCATCAGGTAACCGCCGTGGGTACCGCAGTCATGCTCGGTCACCACCAGATCCTGCGTCACGTCAACCAGACGCCGCGTCAGGTAACCGGAGTTGGCGGTCTTCAGCGCTGTATCGGCAAGACCCTTGCGCGCGCCGTGGGTGGAGATGAAGTACTCCAGCACATTGAGACCTTCACGGAAGTTCGCCGTGATCGGAGTCTCGATGATGGAGCCATCAGGCTTGGCCATCAGGCCGCGCATCCCCGCCACCTGGCGGATCTGGGCGGCGGAGCCGCGGGCACCGGAGTCGGCCATCATGTAGATGGAGTTGAAGGACTCCTGCGTTACCTGCTTGCCGTGGCGGTCGGTGACAGTTTCCTTGGACAACTGGGCCATCATGACCTTGGAGACTTCGTCGCCGGCCTTGCCCCAGATATCGACCACCTTGTTGTAGCGCTCACCCGAGGTCACCAGGCCGGAGGTGTATTGCTGGGCAATCTCCTTGACCTCTTTTTCAGCGCGCTCGATGATGCCCTGCTTTTCAACCGGGACCAGCATGTCGTCGATACAGATCGAGATGCCGGCCTTGGTTGCCAGACGGAAGCCGTTTTGCAGCAGTTTGTCGGCAAACACCACGGTCTCTTTCAGGCCGCACTTGCGGAACGAGACGTTGATGAGTTTGGAAATTTCCTTCTTCTTCAGCGCCTTGTTCAGGTTCGAGAACGGCAATCCCTTGGGCAGGATTTCCGACAGCAGGGCACGGCCAGCGGTGGTTTCCCACAGCTTGGTCGAAGGCAGCAGTTCACCAGTATGTTTGTCCTTGGTGTACTCGGTCAGGCGCACGTTGATGCGTGCGGTCAGTTCCACTTCGCCAGCATCAAAAGCGCGTTGCACTTCACCAATGTCGGAGAAGATCAGGCCCTCGCCCTTGGCGTTGATGCGTTCGCGGGTCGTGTAGTACAGGCCCAGCACCACGTCCTGCGACGGCACGATCGACGGCTCGCCATTGGACGGGAACAGCACGTTGTTGGAAGCCAGCATCAAGGTGCGGCATTCCATCTGCGCCTCTACCGACAGTGGCACGTGAACCGCCATCTGGTCACCGTCAAAGTCGGCATTGAAGGCAGCACAGACCAGCGGGTGCAGCTGAATCGCCTTGCCTTCGATCAGGATCGGCTCAAACGCCTGGATGCCCAGGCGGTGCAGCGTTGGCGCACGGTTGAGCATCACCGGGTGCTCCTTGATCACCTCTTCGAGCAAGTCCCAGACCACCGGCGTGCCGGATTCGACTTCCTTCTTCGCCGCCTTGATGGTGGTGGCAATGCCCATGGCTTCGAGGCGGGCAAAGATGAAGGGCTTGAACAGTTCAAGCGCCATCAGCTTGGGCAGGCCGCATTGATGGAGCTTGAGCGTCGGACCGACCACGATCACCGAGCGGCCAGAATAATCGACGCGCTTGCCCAGCAGGTTCTGGCGGAAACGACCGCTCTTGCCTTTGATCATGTCGGCCAGTGACTTCAGAGCACGCTTGTTGGCGCCGGTCATGGCCTTGCCGCGACGACCGTTGTCCAGCAGCGAGTCGACCGCTTCCTGCAGCATGCGCTTTTCATTGCGGGCAATGATTTCGGGCGCCTTCAATTCCAGCAGACGACGCAAACGGCTGTTGCGGTTGATGACCCGGCGATACAGGTCGTTCAGATCGGAAGTGGCAAAACGGCCACCGTCCAGCGGCACCAGCGGACGCAGGTCCGGCGGCAACACTGGCAGCACTTCGAGCACCATCCACTCGGGCTTGATGCCGGACTTCTTGAATGCTTCAAGCAGTTTCAGGCGTTTCGTGTTCTTCTTGATCTTGAGCTCGGAGCCGGTCGGGTCGTTGCGCAGCTTCTCGATGGAGCCCTCAATGTCAATGCTTTGCAGCAGTTCCTTGATGCCTTCGGCGCCCATCTTGGCCTGGAATTCGTCGCCGTATTCCTTGAACTTGGCGTCAAACTCGTCTTCCGACATGATGCTGAATTTCTTCAGTGGCGTCATGCCGGGATCGGTCACGACGTAGGCTTCAAAGTACAGCACGCGTTCGATGTCGCGCAGCGTCATGTCCAGCACCAGGCCCAGACGCGAGGGCAGCGACTTCAGGAACCAGATGTGGGCACAGGGTGCAGCCAGATCAATGTGACCCATGCGTTCGCGACGCACTTTGGTCTGCGTCACTTCAACGCCGCACTTTTCGCAGATCACACCGCGATGCTTGAGGCGCTTGTATTTGCCGCACAGGCATTCATAGTCCTTGATGGGGCCAAAGATCTTGGCGCAGAACAAACCATCGCGCTCCGGCTTGAAAGTCCGGTAATTGATGGTTTCGGGCTTCTTGACTTCACCGAAAGACCAGGAACGGATCTTTTCGGGTGAGGCCATGCCAATCTTGATGGCACTGAAATGCTCATCCGGGGTGAACTGCTTGAACAGGTCGAGTAATGATTTCATGACACTATTTCCTCTTTAATCGGTTGAGGACAGAGCAGATTTGCTTCGCAAATCCTGGTCTGTCCCGCAAAGTCTCAGGTTTAACCGCGCTCAAGTTCGATATCGATGCCCAAGGAACGAATTTCCTTGACCAGCACGTTGAATGATTCCGGCATGCCGGCATCAATCGAGTGCTCACCCTTGACAATGCTCTCGTACACCTTGGTACGTCCCTGCACGTCGTCTGACTTGACCGTCAGCATTTCCTGCAGCGTGTAAGCGGCGCCGTAGGCTTCCAGCGCCCAGACTTCCATTTCACCGAAGCGCTGGCCACCGAACTGGGCCTTGCCGCCCAGCGGCTGCTGCGTCACCAGACTGTACGGACCGGTCGAGCGTGCGTGCATCTTGTCGTCGACCAGATGGTGCAGTTTCAGGACGTGCATGTAACCAATCGTCGAAGGACGCTCAAACGCATCACCGCTGCGCCCGTCAAACAGGTTGGCCTGCGTGCGCGCTGCCGTCAGCCCCTTGGCCCTGACGATGTCCTCCGGATAAGCCAGTTTCAGCATGGTCCGGATTTCCTCCTCCGACGCGCCGTCAAACACCGGCGTCGCAAAGGTGGCACCTGCACTCAGGTTGCCTGCCATCTCGAGCACCTCGGCATCGCTGAGCTTGGACAGGTCTTCCTTGCGACCCGAGCCGTTGTACAGCGCCTCGAGGAACTTGCGCAGCTCGGCCAACTTGGCCTCGGCCTGCAGCATGTCCCCAATGCGCTGACCAATGCCCTTGGCAGCCCAACCCAGATGCACCTCGAGCACCTGCCCGACGTTCATCCGTGAGGGCACGCCCAAGGGGTTCAGCACGATATCGCAGGGTGTTCCGTCGGCCATGAAAGGCATGTCCTCCACTGGAACAATCTTGGACACGACGCCCTTGTTGCCGTGCCGCCCTGCCATCTTGTCACCCGGTTGCAGGCGACGCTTGACAGCCAGGTAGACCTTGACCATCTTCAGCACACCGGCAGGCAGTTCATCGCCCTGGGTCAACTTCTTGCGCTTCTCTTCAAACGCCAGATCGAAGCTGTGACGGGTTTGCTCGAGAGAATTCTTGATGCTCTCCAGCTGCGAGGCAACCTCATCATCGGCCGGGCGAATGTCGAACCAGTGGAACTTCTCGACCGAGGCCAGGTAGGCCTTGTCGATCTTGCTGCCCTTGGCCAGCTTTTGCGGTCCACCATTGGCCGGCTTGCCGCTGAGCAACTTCTCGATCCGGTCAAATGCGTCAGCCTCGACGATGCGCAACTGATCATTCAAATCAAGCCGGAAACGCTTGAGTTCATCATCGATGATCTGTTGTGCGCGACGGTCCCGCACAATGCCTTCGCGGGTGAACACCTGCACATCAATCACGGTGCCTTGCGAACCCTGATCGACGCGCAGCGAGGTGTCCTTGACGTCGCTGGCCTTTTCGCCAAAGATGGCGCGCAGCAGCTTTTCTTCCGGCGTCAGCGTGGTCTCGCCCTTGGGCGTGACCTTGCCCACCAGCGTGTCGCCGGGTTGAACTTCAGCGCCCACGTAGATGATGCCGGATTCGTCCAGGCGGTTGAGTTGCTGTTCGCTCAAGTTCGGGATGTCACGCGTGATTTCTTCCGAGCCGAGCTTGGTATCACGGGCCATCACCACCAGTTCTTCAATGTGAATCGAGGTGTAGCGGTCTTCGGCGACGACACGCTCGCTGATCAGAATCGAATCCTCGAAGTTGTAGCCGTTCCAGGGCATGAACGCGACCAGCATGTTCTGGCCCAGCGCGAGCTCACCCAGGTCGGTCGAAGCACCGTCAGCAATCACGTCACCCTTGGCCAGCTTGTCACCCTTCTTCACGATGGGGCGCTGGTGGATGTTGGTGTTCTGATTGGAACGCTGGTATTTGATCAGGTTGTAAATGTCCACACCCACTTCACCAGCCTGTGCCTCGTCGTCGTTGACGCGGATCACGACACGGGTCGCATCCACATAGTCAACCACACCACCACGGCTGGCGGTAACGACCGTGCCCGAGTCAACCGCCGAGACGCGCTCGATGCCGGTTCCGACAAAGGCCTTTTCCGGTCGCAGTATGGGAACCGCCTGACGCTGCATGTTGGCGCCCATCAAGGCGCGGTTCGCGTCATCGTGCTCCAGGAACGGCACCAGCGATGCGGCCACAGAAACAATTTGCGCTGGCGACACGTCCATGTACTGGACACGCTCGGCGGCAACCAGAATGGACTCACCGGCTTCGCGTGCAGAAATCAGTTCGCCTGTGAGCTTGCCATCCTTGTCCAGCGCAGCGTTGGCCTGCGCGATCACGTACTTGCCTTCTTCGATGGCCGACAGGTAGTCAATCGTCATCGTCACCTTGCTGTCCACGACCTGACGGTAGGGGGTTTCAATGAAGCCATACTCGTTCAGGCGGGCATACAAAGCCAGCGAGTTGATCAGACCGATGTTCGGACCTTCCGGCGTTTCAATCGGGCAGACACGACCGTAGTGGGTAACGTGAACGTCGCGCACCTCAAAGCCAGCTCGCTCGCGCGTCAAACCGCCCGGGCCAAGGGCCGAAACACGGCGCTTGTGGGTGATTTCCGACAGCGGATTGGTCTGGTCCATGAACTGGGACAGCTGCGAGGCACCGAAGAACTCCTTCAGGGCGGCAGAAATCGGCTTGCTGTTGATCAGGTCATGCGGCATGAGCGGCTCCTGCTCGGCCTGGCCGAGTCGCTCCTTGACCGCTTTTTCAATCCGCGCCAGGCCGGTGCGGTACTGGTTTTCGGCCAGTTCGCCAACGCAGCGCACACGACGGTTGCCGAGGTGATCGATGTCATCGACTTCGCCGCGACCGTTGCGCAGATCCACCAGGATCTTGACCACGGCCAGGATGTCCTCGTTGGTCAGCACCATCGGACCGGTCGACTCCGGACGGCCCATCTTGGCGTTGAACTTCATGCGCCCCACGCGCGACAGGTCGTAGGTGTCGGGGTTGTAGAACAGACGCTGGAACAAGGCCTGCACTGCGTCTTCGGTCGGCGGCTCGCCGGGGCGCATCATGCGGTAGATGGCAACCCGCGCGGCAAACTCGTCGGTCGTCTCATCGCTGCGCAGGGTCTGCGAGATGTAGGCGCCCTGATCGAGCTCATTGGTGTAAATACAGGGCAGGTCCTGAACACCGGTGCTGCGCAGCTTCTTCAGCAACGCTTCCGACAACTCCTCGTTGGCCTTGACCAGAATCTCGCCGGTCTCGGCATCGACGATGCTGCGTGCCACGACGCGACCAATCAGAAAATCTTCCGGCACGCTGATGTGTGTGGTCTGTGACTGTTCGAGTTCACGGGTATGACGCGCCGTCACGCGCTTGTCCTTGGCCACAACCACCTTGCCGCTCTTGTCGGTGATATCGAAACGGGCGACTTCACCACGCAGGCGTTCGGCCACAAATTCCATCTGGGCACCGCTGTCCATCAAGCGGAAGTTGTCATTGACAAAGAAATTGGCCAGGATCGATTCGTGGTTCAGACCAATCGCCTTGAGCAGAATGGTGACCGGCATCTTGCGGCGACGGTCGACGCGGAAATAGAGGATGTCTTTCGGATCAAATTCGAAATCAAGCCAGGAGCCGCGGTAAGGAATGATGCGTGCCGAGAACAGCAGCTTGCCCGAGCTGTGCGTCTTGCCCTTGTCGTGTTCGAAAAAGACACCGGGCGAGCGGTGCAACTGGGAAACGATCACGCGCTCGGTGCCGTTGATGATGAAGGAGCCCTTGCTGGTCATCAGGGGCACTTCGCCCATGTAGACTTCCTGCTCCTTGACCTCCTTGATGACCTTGTTTTGCGAGGTCGAAGATTCGCGGTCATAGATGAAAAGCTGCACCTTGGCACGCACTGCTGACGCAAAAGTCAAACCGCGGGTCTGGCATTCGCGCACATCAAAAGCCGGTTTGGCGAGGTTGTACTCAAGGTACTTCATCTCGACAAAGCCATTGTGGGAAACGATCGGGAAGGCGGCCTCAAAAGCGGCCTGCAGTCCTTCGGCCGTGCGCTTCTTCGGAGCGACGTCGGCTTGCAGAAAAGCGGTATACGCGTCCTTTTGCATCTGCAACAGGTAGGGAATTTCGAGCACGCTGTCGCGACTGCCAAAATTTTTGCGAATGCGCTTGCGTTCGGTGTATGTGTAAGCCATGAGATCTCCGGGCAAAGACTAAGGATTCCTGGGTACTTCTTGGTGATTGGCCACTACCAATCATTGGCGGACGGTCGCACATTGCGTGCAACCCGAACCAAGGCATCTTCTGAAGTCGGGGTCAGAAGACACTGCAAAACAGACAAAAAATCTGCTTTGCAGTGCTCTCTTACAAGCGCCAAAGGCTGGGGCCCCTTTGGAGCACCCAGCCCTTGTGGAAAGACCGATTACTTGAGTTCGGCCTTGGCGCCAGCTTCCACCAGCTTTTTGAGGGCTGCGTCAGCATCAGCCTTGGACAGGCCTTCCTTGACGTTCTTCGGAGCGCCGTCCACCAGATCCTTGGCTTCCTTGAGGCCCAGACCGGTGATTTCTCGCACTGCCTTGATGACCGACACCTTGGCGGCACCGGCTTCGAGCAGAACGACGTTGAATTCGGTCTGCTCTTCTGCGACTGCAGCAGCTGCACCACCACCGGCGGCCGGAGCCGACATGGCGGCAGCGCTTACGCCAAATTTCTCTTCGATGGCTTTCACCAGTTCGTTGAGTTCCATGACCGTCATGCTGTCCAGCGCGGTCAAAAATGCGTCTTTATCGAATGCCATTTTGATTTCCTACTTTAGTTTGATTAGCACATGCAGCGGGCCATCAGGCCGCAACTGCCTCAGCGGGCGCATCCTGCGCAGCACCACCATTTTTTTCCGCGATCGCGCCCAGCACACGTGCCAGACGGGAAATCGGGGATTGCATCAAGCCCAGCAACTGGGCCAGCAACACTTCCTTGGAAGGTATGCTTGCCAACTGCTTCACGCCGTTCATGTCCAGCGCTTTTCCGCCATACGCACCACCGCGAATCACCAACTTGTCGTTGGTTTTCGCGAAGTCAGCCACCACGCGCGCGGCGGCCACTGCATCTTCGGAAAAGCTATAGATCAGCGGACCGGTCATCAAGTCGGACACAACTTCAAAGCCGCTACCAGCGACAGCACGGCGAGCCAGCGTGTTCTTGAACACGCTCAGGCTCACGCCGTTGCTGCGCGCGGTAGAGCGCAATTTAGTCAGGTCAGCGACCGTGATGCCACGGTATTCCGCCAGCACGAGCGTTTGAGCTTTTGCGGCGAGGCCAGTCACATCTTTGATGACCGCTTCTTTCTCACTGCGATTAAGACTCAAGGTCTACTCCTTCTAAATGTACCTGTCAGCCAGAGCCTTCAAGTACGCCACATTGCAGCGACCAACTGTTTCGGAAAACCCTTTTCCATCTGCAGCGGGATCGCCATCTGCGTTGGCTCCAAGTCAGGGAGTTAGCACCGACTTGTCAATTAAGTGCTGTTGCGCATCGCTGCGATTGGCACACCAACGGTCTTGGATGACTCGTCTTCGTCTTGCGACAGAAACGACCCACCACATCAAGCGGCTCTTTCGAACCGCTCGAATTCACGCAATCACGCTGCGATGGTTTGCATGTCCACCCGGACACCCACACCCATCGTCGACGAAACTGCCACTTTCTTCAAATAAACGCCCTTGCTGGTGGCCGGCTTGGCCTTGGTCAAGGCATCCACCAGAGCAACCAGGTTACCCTGCAGCTTGTCGTTGTCGAACGAGCGCCGACCAATGGTGGAGTGAACAATACCGGCCTTGTCAACGCGGAACTGCACCTGGCCGGCCTTGGCATTCTTCACCGCGGTGGCCACATCAGGCGTCACCGTGCCAACCTTGGGATTGGGCATCAAACCGCGCGGGCCCAGAATCTGACCGAGCGTACCGACCACGCGCATCGCGTCGGGGGCAGCAATCACGATGTCAAAGGGCATGTCACCGGCCTTGATTCGGGCCGCCAGGTCGTCCATGCCGACGATGTCAGCGCCAGCCGCGCGGGCTTCGTCCGCCTTGGCGCCCTGCGCAAACACGGCAACGCGCTTGGTTTTGCCAGTACCGTTGGGCAGCACAACCGCGCCGCGCACGACCTGATCTGACTTCTTGGCATCGATGCCAAGTTGCACCGCCACGTCGACCGACTCGTCAAACTTCGCATTGGCGCATTCTTTGACAATGCCCAGAGCGTCCGCCAGCGGATACAGCTTGTTGGAGTCAACCTTGCCCTTGAAGGCCTTTTGTTTTTTGGTCAGTTGGGTCATTTACACGCCCTCCACAGTCACGCCCATCGAGCGGGCTGAGCCGGCGATGGTCCGAACCGCTGCGTCCATGTCGGCCGCAGTCAGGTCCTTCATTTTGGTCTTGGCGATCTCTTCAAGCTGGGCGCGCGTCACCTTGCCCACTTTGGCGGTGTGCGGCGTGGCCGAGCCCTTGTCGATCTTGGCTGCCTTCTTGATCAGAATCGACGATGGCGGCGATTTGATGATGAAAGTGAAGCTCTTGTCGGCAAATGCCGTGATCACCACGGGCAGCGGCAGACCTGGCTCTACGCCCTGGGTCTGGGCGTTGAACGCCTTGCAGAATTCCATGATGTTCAAGCCGCGCTGACCCAATGCGGGTCCGATCGGCGGCGATGGATTGGCTTTGCCTGCTGGCACTTGCAGTTTGACAAAACCGACGATTTTTTTCGCCATGCTTTTCTCCTTGCGGGTAATAACGCCTGGCCATGCAGTGAAACTGCAGGTCCGGGCTCCCCGGGGTTAACGACTCACTCACTCTACATTCGCACCGAGTCGGAAAATGCGAACTGCCTAATCAAACCACTACCCAGCTGTCAACTTGTCATGCCGGACCTGAGGAGCCTGCCCCGGACCTGATCCGGGGGCATCCAGTGGCGGGCTAGTACTGGATTGCGGATCACGTCCGCAATGACAACCGCCACCTGAGACACGTTTGCAACTTTCAGGTCTTCTCTATCTGCGAGAACTCAAGCTCGACCGGCGTGGCACGACCAAAAATCGTGACCGCCACGCGGACCTTGCTCTTTTCGTAATTCACGTCTTCCACCGAACCATTGAAATCGGTAAAAGGCCCATCTTTCACGCGCACAAACTCACCCACCACAAACTCAACCTTGTGGCGCGGCTTCTCGGTGCCTTCCTGCATCTGCGAAACGATCTTCTTGACTTCGGCTTCAGAAATCGGAGCTGGTCGGGTTTTGGCTCCGCCGACAAAACCGGTGACCTTGTTGGTGTGCTTGACCAGATGCCAGGTGTCGTCGTCCATCACCATTTCAACCAGCACGTAGCCCGGAAAAAACTTGCGTTCGGTGGTCTTCTTTTGCCCATTCTTGATCTCGACCACTTCCTCCATGGGAACCAGAATGCGGCCAAACCGGTCCTGCATACCAGCGCGGTTGATCCGCTCAAGGATGTTGCGCTCGACGGCCTTTTCCATGCCCGAATAGGCATGCACAACATACCAGCGCAGATCGGGGTTGGTCGGCGCGGTCGCCAGCACCTGCGCAGCGGCAAGGGCTTCAACGGGCGGATTTTCTACAACATCAGTCATTATTTTTTCCACCCCAGAATCAGGTCATAAAACAGCCACTCAAGCGTTTTGTCGGTAATCCAGAGAAACAGCGCCATCACCAGCACAAAGGCAAACACATAGGCCGTCATCTGAATCGCCTCCTTGCGCGCCGGCCAGACAACTTTCTTTACCTCGCGCCAGGCATCGTGCCCAAAGGCGTACAAGGCCTTGCCCGACTCAGCAGTGAAAAACACCACCGCAGCCGCTGTAATCCCTGCCAGCAAAGCAGCCCACTGAACGAGTTGCCCCTGCTTGCTCAACATATAAAAAGCCACCAGCGCCGCAACCAGCAACGCCGCTGCCGCAGCCAGCTTTGCCTTATCGACTCCGGTACTGACAGTTTGAACTTGTGGGGTGGCCATTTTTATCTATCTCACACATCTTCTTGAAATCAAAACTCAGCAATCTCCTGAACGCTGAGGGCCGCCGTTCAAGCGGCGGGCTCGGAATCCACCTTCCATACACAGTCAGGTGGCAGGGGCGGAAGGAATCGAACCATCAACCTTCGGTTTTGGAGACCGACGCTCTGCCAATTGAGCTACGCCCCTACTTTTCAATCAGTTGAGGACAGAGCAAAAAGGCTTCGCCTTTATTGGTCTGTCCCACAAACACATTTCTTATTCTTATGCAATGATCTTGGCAACCACACCGGCACCGACTGTCTTGCCGCCTTCACGGATGGCAAAACGCAGGCCTTCTTCCATCGCAATCGGGTTGATCAGTTTCACCGTGATCGAGACGTTGTCGCCCGGCATCACCATTTCCTTGCCT
>QYPX01000192.1 GCA_007280205.1 Comamonadaceae bacterium | reverse complement strand
GTGTCTTTCAGAGACAGTCACCGTCGCCGGTACCTGACGCTCAGACTCAGTGCCATCGTGCTTAGCCCAGGTCGAGGCTTGCTCATCGGCCAGCGCCGCCAGCATTCAACTGCCACGCGCCGGAGTTGGCCTGTACGTGTACCCGTCACTTCAATCTGCAGGACAGGGATTTATCTCTTGCCTGATGTCAGTCCGATCGACTGACTCAGAACGCTTCCATGACAGATGCATCTGAGGCCGATGGCGCCACAAACATGTGTGCCCGAGCCAGCGCCACAGGGGCGTCAGAATTCTTTTGCCAGCACCGAATCCCCACCGAGGCGATCCGCTTGCCGACGCGATGCATTTCGCACTGGGCGAACAGGTCAGTGGGTCCGGCCGAACTCAGATAGTCGATGGAAAAGTCCACCAGTTTGGGCGGCACATCCTCTTGCATGAGAGCGTAGGTCGATGCCAACGCCGCTGCCTGCATGAAGGTCGCCACTACGCCGCCATGGATCGCCGGCAGCGTAGGGTTGCCGATAATGCGCGCGTCAAACGGCAAATGGAACACGGTTGAGTCGGTCGGTTCAGCCATAAGGCGTATGCCCAGATGGCGCGCATAGGGCATGGCTTGCAGCGTGGCAACAACCCGATCGCGCGCAATCTGCGGATCGGGCGAGTGCTGATCGTTCGTTGTACTCATTGCTGCCTTTCATCTTGCCTGTTAATGCCGGGCTTCTTGGCCGAACGGGACTGCAGCATGAACGTCCCCACAGCAATGGCTACCACTTTCAACTGGGGGCCACACAGGAGTTCGCAGCGGGCGAAGGCGATGGACTGAGTCATACGGTAGCACTCCGCCAAGGCCACCAAATCAGCATCCATCGTCGCAGGGGCTAGATGATCGATTCGCATGTCGATCGTGGCGATTGGGACGTAGCGCCCGAGCGCACGAAATACTGCCATGCCGCAGGCTGTGTCAGCCATACTGAACAGTACGCCCGGGAAGAAGAAATTTGCGCTCGCGTCGCCAGACAGGAATGGCTGAGGGGGAAGGTGCATTCGGGTACGGCCATCGGCGCTCGGCGCGTCCATCTGCATACCAATGTCCCGACCATGTGGCATGTGTTGGGCAAATAGGCGTGCTAGATCTTCTATCGAGATTTCCATCTGGGATCGGTCGGTCACTTCAACTTACTTTCTTGCAAAATCTCGCTCTTGGAATTCAATTCACGTCGTCGTAAACGCATTCTGAACGCCCATCCGCACCGCTTGGTTGCTCAACGCGACAGTGGACTGGCCTGGTGAAGGCTTTAAAAGGTTCACGACCCAATCTGCTGCACCACTTTACTCGTAGAACTTCCCTCACCGACACACGCACAAGCTGTTGAATTCAAACGCATTCTGCCTGTGCCAAATCGACGCGGTTCTCCATTATTTTTTGAGAACAGAGAGCAGAAAAGAATCGAACCGGCGCGAAAACCGCAGTTAATTCCGATAACCATGGACCGTGTGGCACAGGCAGAAACGGCCAGAAGCCCGCGTGGCTTGGGGAAAGCACAGACATGAAAAAGCCAACTGAGAACAGTTGGCTTTTTGAACTGGTGGTGGAGTTCGGCACACTTCCCAACCAACCATTGAAACGGGCGCGTGCATCGAATCGTTGCCAATAGCTGTCGCTCTAATGCGGGGTGGTTTTCAGCAACCCGCAGATTTACCACCACACCTCACTCAAATTCTCGGTCCTTCTACTTGCCATTCTGGCCTTTCTACGCCTGAATGCAAGTCCGATTTTTGTGTGGAGAAAGCAATGTCCAAATTGAACCTATCCTTGTAGGTTTTCGGGGTTGATGGGAAAGAAGCAAAAGGCGCCCTGGACGGTGAGGTCGAGGGCGCAATTTTGTTTGCCTGAGTGCTATTCTTGAGACTAGCCAACCCGGCACCAGACGCTGGGCCATGTCGGTCCAATGGCGTTTGAGAGGCTCTGGTTCGCGGCCCAGCTGAAGGATAGGAGAACCGCATAATGGGCTGGCTATGGAGTCCGGAAAACAGGGCAACCTCACCAACCAGCTATCAAGTAACATTTCTTTCTGAGGCAACGCGGGCGGCCAAGGTAATTGTCTTCAACGAGTAACGTTCTTACGGTCGACTCCACTGACCTCATACAGGCGTGCGTTCTTGACTCGGGTGTCCACTTTAGCTACCAACCCGTGGTCATTGGTCACTTGTCGGCTGAGATCGATCTAACAAAAACGCGATTTGACTCCATAGGTGACTTCAAGAACATGCTTGACGACAGACTGGCATTTGTTGGCGACAAGTCTACCAATCGCGAGGCACTCAAAGCATCAATAAAAAAAGTGCTCAGTGCTCATCAGGTCGAAGATTTGTCCATGCTCAGCTTCGATGATCTTTGCAATGACAAACTTATCGAATCCATTGCAGCGCTGCTGGACCTGCCGCCTGGTCTGCTGAAGATCCGAGCCAAGGAATCTGCACTCAAGTCACGCATTTCAAGCTGCGAATGGGAACTCAAGCAGTTGCAGAAGTCTTGACCCATCGCCAACTTCAAATTCGTCTCTAACCACCAGGATCTGCCATGCAATTGACCAAGCACGCCCAAACTCGCACTCAACAACGCGCCATCCCTCCGATGCTGATTGATTTGCTTTTGCAATTTGGATCCAGCGAGCGCTCAGGCGCAGGTGTGTCCAAGGTATTTTTTGACAAGGCCTCACGCCGCAAGGTAAAGGCCTACGCAGGTTCCCTGGCCGGCCTTCTTGATGCCCACCTGGATGTCTATGCCGTAGTCACTGATGACATGACTGTCATTACTGCGGGTCACCGCACCGGGCGCTTTTCAACCCATTAGTCAAAGCTGCGCGTATCTGATTGACCAATTTCTAACTGGAGCCTCCAAAACATGCACACACCAACGATTGCAGATCCGAAGAACGTAGCCAACGTTCTTGCCGAGCTAATTGACGGCAGCGGCAAGTCCCGCAAAGAAATCGCCGGCGCGATCGGTCTGGTCAAGCCCAACATGATTTCAATGCTCAAGACTGGCGACACTAAGTTGCCTCTGGCCCGCCTTGGATCGTTTGCCAAGGCAGTCGGCGCGGATCCTGTTGCGTTGCTCAAGCTCTGTTTGCAAGAGTACTACCCGGATGTCTGGGAAGCAATCAGGCTGCATCTGACAGCAGCCATCTCACCTGACGAACTACGCATGGTGAAAGCACTGCGCAACGTGACAGGCGTTCCATATCTGAGTTCTATCAGCCGGGAAGAAAGAGAAAGACTTGACGAATTTCTCGAAATCCTGGCGAAGTCATCAACGGTTCATTAACTAGAAAGCATCCAGCTGAGTCCCAATTTTCACCTTAAGGTCATATGCAATTTCAAACTTTCCAGCGCTTCTCTTCGGTCATCCGGTCCCTTTCTGCCAACGAACTCGGTGGCGCTCCCACTTTGTTCGACAAACTGCGCATCACCGGCGACGGTTCGGTGGAGGTTTGTTACGCACCGTTTGAGTACATCAACGAAAAAGCACAGGTAGTGATCGTTAATGCTAAAGAGTCTACCGCGACTGCGGCGAGTAGCAATGTGCTCAAGACGCGCCGACTGCGCCACCTGTACAAAAACGTGTCCTGCTGGAATTGACTCGAAAATATATGGCGCCGGATAGTGCTATGGTGCCACAACGCTAGCATCATGAAGGCCGAAAGAAGTAGCACCCAAATGCCAAACCAAAGCAAGTTAAGTGCCCTTGTCTGCCAAGAGACGAGCCCAAGCGTCGCAAGATAAGCGTAGCAAAGTAGGAAGAAACGCAGCGCCGGTGCGAGACCAGGCTTGATCTCGCTATAGGAGGCTGAGTTCATGTCAGAATATTCAAGGCGTCGTCAGGGTTGCATGACTGTTTGCACGATCTTGTGGGCATTATTGCATTTAGTAGACAGTTATTGATCCACTCGTGGGCTTGCAGATGCTGGCGTATTTTGGAGCCCGAACGCGCGTTGTGCCGACTCAAAGCCGGAGGATGCCGAGAAGCTGCTTTTCTACCAACCCCACCAATTTCTCGCGTTTCCTGTTGTTGGGGCGTGGGCTGCCGATTCGTCGTTCCCATTTGGCGTCGCTTCGCGCTGCTTTCAATGCCTTGGCAACTTCCCTGACTCGTGCTGTAGCCTCTGGTGTTAGGCTGGCGGAGGTGCCAACTTTGTCCATAGAGGCATGGCCACGAATTTCGAGAGCACTGATCAGGCGCATCATGTTATGGATCAGGTCAATGAGCGCTTCATCTCCGAGAGTGAGATCCTTTTTGCCCCGGACGAGATTGATGACTTTGTGGGGCACTTGCCCCAATCCTTCGCCGAGGACACCGCCGATCGTCGCCCCAAGGGCGGACGCAGCCCCCAACGATAAGCCGTGGAGTAGTAGGTCTACCGCAAAGCCGACCGCACCGCCTACGAGCGCACCTGTGCCTATTCGTTGCCCGTCGTTCAGCAACAGGTCCGGATTGAGAACATCGGATTCCCAGCGACCGCTTTCCCAAGAAGGAATTGCGACTTCAGCATCATCCTTGCGAAAGGCGTGAACCTCAAGTAGGTCAACACTACAAGCTCTCACCAGTGCCACAAGGTCGCGCTTGAAGGTCTGGACGAAAGCTGTCTTCTTCTGATCATCAGCGAGATCCGCTTTGTCGATTCCCCGGCGCATCGCAGCTACGCTAACCATCAGGTCGGCCAGCAGTCGGCATGTCGTCTCGGTGATGCACCTTGACCTCGGCAGGCAAATTCGCGTTAGCGTATTTCTCGGGCTCGTCACTGACCAGCACCACTTCGCTGACGCCTTCGGCCAACAGCTCGCGAATGGTTTGCGGCACCGTCAGATCACCGTCCACCGGCTGTCCGCCGGTCATCGAGACAAAGCCATTGACCAGTAACTTGTAGGTCATCGGCACCTTGGCGGCTACAGCCTGGCGAATGGCGAGAAAACCGGAGTGGAAGAAAGTGCCGTCGCCCATGTTGGCAAACACATGCGGCTCATCCGTAAAGGGTTGCTGGCCCAGCCACATCGCGCCTTCGCCGCCCATGTGCGAGACAGTGCCGGTGGTGCGCGGGTTGTTCAGCATGGCAATCGTGTGGCAGCCAATGCCGGCCAGTGCCCGCGAGCCCTCGATCACCTTGGTGGAGCGGTTGTGCGGACAGCCGGAACAAAAACTGGCGTTGCGCTGCGCCGATCCCGGCCCAGGCGCCTTCGGACCCGGCAGGCTGATAGGCTGCAGTCCGCAATCAGGCTGCAGCATCAGCATGACGTCGAGCAGCACCTTGGCAACGATCAGCGGCGAGATTTCGGCGTTGTTCGGGAATACGCGCGGCGCGCGCTCCAGGGCGTAGGTTGGCGAGCCCAGCGCCTTGCCAATCACCTTGGGCTTCTTTGCCAGATTCAGGTCGTACAGAATGGACTTGATCTGTTCTTCGAGCAGCGGGCGCTTTTCTTCCACCACCAGAATCGCGTCCACATCCTGCGCCAGCGCGCGCACGAATTCGGGGTCGAGTGGCC
>QYPX01000246.1 GCA_007280205.1 Comamonadaceae bacterium | reverse complement strand
GACGCACTGCGGCGTCTCGAAATGACCAACACATTCGGTACATTTGCCAGGATCAATCTGGTAGATTTCGACTCCCATGAAGATGGCGTCATTCGGGCACTCGGGCTCGCAGACATCGCAATTGATGCACTCGTCGGTAATAGTCAATGCCATCGCTTAACATTCATAACATCGTGAATCATGGTTTGACCCCCTAACATGCAGCAAATTATCGGCGACGCCGCATTCTGACCATCCTGTGGGCTTATTTCTTTTCAAACGTCTGGGTACCCTGCTGGCCACGCTGCTTGGCGCCTCGGTTGTCATTTTCCTGGTGCTGGAGATACTGCCGGGCAACGCGGCGCAGATCCTGATGGGACCGGACGCTTCGCCCGAGGCAGTGCAGGCGCTGGCCGTCAAACTGGGGCTCGATCTGCCACCCATGACGCGCTACTGGCAGTGGGTCGGCGGCTTGCTGGTGGGTGATCTTGGCATCAGCTACAGCTACAGCACACCTGTGCTTGAACTGGTGCTGGAGCGACTCTCGCTGACCGTGCCACTGGCACTGATGGCGATGCTCCTCACTACCGTGCTGGCGCTGGTCACCGGCATTTATGCGGCCTCGCAGCACAACCGGGCTGGCGACGTCGGCACCATGGCACTGGCCCAGATTGGCATCGCCGTGCCCAACTTCTGGTTCGCCATCCTGCTCATCCTGTTTTTCTCTGTGCAGCTCCAGTGGTTTTCGGCTGGCGGCTTTGCCGGCTGGGACGAAGGCGTTTTGCAGGGCTTCAAATCGCTGCTACTGCCCGCCATCTCACTGGCAGTGGTGCAGGCGGCGATTCTGGCGCGCATCACGCGCTCGGCCGTGCTCGAAGTGCTGCGCGAAGACTTTGTGCGCACCGCGCGGGCCAAGGGCCTGTCGCGCCGCGCCACGCTGTGGGGCCATGTGCTGCGCAACGCCCTGATTCCTGTCATCACCGTGATGGGCTTGCAATTTGCCAATTTGCTGGCCGGCACCATCGTCGTTGAAAACGTCTTCTACCTGCCGGGTCTGGGGCGCCTGATCTTCCAGGCGATCTCGAACCGGGACCTGATCGTGGTGCGCAACTGCGTCATGCTGCTGGCCGCCATGGTCATCGTCGTCAACTTCGTCGTTGACGTGCTGTACGCGGTGATCGATCCGCGCGTGAAGGCCAGCGACATATGAACCAGAGCCCGAGCTTCATGGCGCGCGCCCTGCACCATCGCAGCTTTGTGATTGGCGCCGTGCTGACCCTGCTGTTGCTGGGCGCCGCCGCGCTGTCGCTGGTGTGGACACCCTGGTCACCGTATGAAATTGACATGGCGGCCAAGCTCCAGCTGCCCGGCGCCGAGCACTGGCTGGGCACCGACCCCTTCGGTCGGGACGTTACTTCGCTGCTGCTGGTCGGTGCGCGCAACTCGATTCTGGTTGGTGTGATTGCGGTGGGCATCGGCTTGACGGTTGGCACGGCGCTGGGGCTGCTGGCGGCGGCGCGACGCGGCTGGGTTGAAGAACTGATCATGCGTCTGGCCGATTTCACCTTCGCCTTTCCGGCCATCCTGAGTGCCATCATGATGACCGCTGTCTTTGGTGCGGGCATCGTCAACTCGATCACCGCCATCGGCATCTTCAACATCCCGACCTTTGCCCGCATCACCCGCGCCAGCGCCAACGCCATCTGGTCGCGTGAATTCGTGCTGGCCGCACGTGCCTGCGGCAAAGGCCCGTGGCGCATCACGATCGAGCACGTGCTGCCCAATATTTCATCGGCCCTGATCGTGCAGGCCACCATTCAGTTCGCGCTGGCCATTCTGGCCGAAGCGGCCCTGTCCTACCTCGGTCTGGGCACGCAGCCACCGCAGCCGTCCTGGGGCCGCATGCTGGCGGAAGCGCAAACCCTGCTGTTTCAGGCACCCTTGCTGGCCGTCTTTCCCGGCATCGCGATTGCCATGGCGGTGCTGGGTCTGAACCTCGCGGGTGACGGTCTGCGTGACCTGCTCGACCCGCGCCTGGCCCGCAAACGTTGACACCGATATGGCACTGCTCGAAGTTGAAAACCTAAGCGTGCAACTGCAGACCCAGCGCGGGCCGGCGATGGCGGTGCGCGCCCTCAATTTCAACCTGGAGCGCGGCGAAACACTGGGCCTGATCGGTGAATCGGGCTGCGGCAAGTCGATCACCGCCATGGCGCTGATGGGTTTGCTGCCGGACAACGCGGTGGTCTCAGGCAGCATCCGCTTTGACCAGCAGCAACTGGTGGGGCAGAGCGACGCCACCTTGCGGCACTTGCGCGGCAACCGCATTGGCATGATTTTTCAGGAACCGATGACGGCCCTGAACCCGGTGCACAGCATTGGGGACCAGGTGACCGAGCCGCTGCGGCTGCACCGCGGCGCATCGCGCGAGGCGGCCAAACGTCAGGCCATTGCGCTGCTGGAGCGGGTCGGCATTGCTGACGCGGCGCGGCGCTTTGATGCCTATCCGCATCAGTTCTCGGGTGGCCAGCGCCAGCGCATCACGATTGCCATGGCACTGGCCTGCGAGCCGGATTTGTTGATCGCCGACGAGCCCACCACCGCGCTGGACGTCACCATCCAGGGGCAGATTCTGGACCTCATCAGCGAACTGGTAGAAGAGCGTGGCATGGCGCTGATCCTGATTTCGCACGATCTGGGCGTGATCGCGGAAAACGTTTCACGCATGCTGGTGATGTACGGCGGCACGGTGGTCGAAAGCGGCCCGACCCAGGCCGTCTTCGGCCAGATGGCACACCCCTACACACGCGGCCTGTTTGGCGCACGACCGCAGCTTGGCGGCGCGCGTGGCAAGCGCCTGAGCACGATCGAGGGCACGGTGCCGGAACTGGCCGACCTGCCGGTGGGCTGCCCGTTCCAGCAGCGCTGCGCCTTGGCCAGCGCCGACTGCGCCAGCGCGCTGCCCCAGCCCGCAGAATTGGGTCATTCCCACCGGGTGAGTTGTCTGCACCTTGAACTTCCAACCGGCGTGATCCAGCCATGAGCGAGACCCTGCTGCAACTCGACCAGGTGACGCGCAGCTACACGCTGACACGGGAGCGCCTGTGGGGCCCGGCACCTCAGGTGCACGCCGTGCGCGGCGTCAGCCTGCGCATGCAAAGCGGCAGCAATCTCGGCGTCGTGGGTGAATCGGGCTCTGGCAAATCGACGCTGGCACGCCTGGTCATGGGACTGGAAGCACCCAACAGCGGCGCGGTCCGGATGCTGGGTCAGGACCTGAATCAACTCGGTGCCGCTGCCTTGCGCGAAGCGCGGCGCAATTTCCAGATGGTGTTTCAGGACCCCTATGGCTCACTCGATCCGCGCCAGACGGTGCAGCGCATCGTCACCGAACCGCTGGCAGCGCTCGGCGGCGCCGACGCCAAAGAACAGCAGCAGCGGGCACAGGAAGTGCTGGGTGCAGTGGGCCTGCGCAGCAGTGATCTGGGCAAGTACCCGCACGAATTTTCGGGCGGTCAGCGCCAGCGCGTCGCCATTGCGCGGGCGCTCATCACGCGGCCGCGCCTGATCGTCGCCGATGAGCCCGTGAGCGCGCTCGACGTCTCGGTGCAGGCCCAGGTGCTGAATCTGATGCAGGATCTGTCGCAGCAGTTTGGCGTCACCTACCTGCTCATCAGTCACGATCTGGCGGTGGTCGATTACCTGTGCGACGAGGTTGCCGTCATCTACCAGGGACGCATCGTCGAGCAGGGCTCGCCGCTGACCTTGTTCCAGGCCGCCGCCCACCCCTACACCCAGGCCCTGCTGCAGGCCGTGCCACGCATTGCCAGCCTGCAGACACGCGCCTCCCGCAAGCGCGCGCCAGCAGCGCCGGCCGCGCGGCCACAGGGCGCAGCCGAGTGCCCCTATGCCGCACGCTGCCCGCAGGCGCAGGCGCTGTGTGCGCAGCAGCGCCCGGAGTTGCTGAGCCTGGCGAGCGGACATCAGGTGGCCTGCCATTTCGCCGCGACCCGCGCGCCAGAGGGTTGACGCTCGGCAGTGGTATCGTTCGGTTTCTGAGGGTTCCCCCATTTTTTGTTTCGCAACTTATTTTTTGACAGGAGCAGCAACATGATCAATCGTCGTCAAGTACTCAGCACCGCAGCCAGCGGCGCCGCAATGGCATCTCTGCCATGGGCCGCCCAGGCACAAGGCAAAAAAGACAGCGTGGTGCTGGCCATGACGCTGGAGCCGCCGGGGCTGGACCCGACTGCTGGCGCGGCTTCTGCCATCGCCGAGATCGTGCAATACAACGTCTTCGAGACCCTCACCAAGATCAACAGCGACGGCACCGTTTCGCCCCTGCTGGCTGAAAGCTGGGAAGTCTCGCCCGACCTCAAGACCTACACCTTCAAGCTGCGCAAGGGCGTCAAGTTCCAGAATGGTGAACCCTTCAACGCCAAGGCCGTCAAGTTTTCGTTTGAGCGCGCTGCTGCCGAGAAGAGCACCAACAAGGACAAACGCACCTTCGCCGGCATGGACAGCGTGGCAGCGATTGACGACTACACGGTGGTGGTCCTGAACAAGGGACTGGACCCGGACTTCCTGTTCCTGATGGGTCAGGCCACCGCCATCATCGTCGAGCCCAAGAGTGTCGAGACCAACGCCACCAAGCCAGTCGGCACCGGCCCCTACCAGCTCTCGGCCTGGAACAAGGGTTCATCGGTCACGCTGAGCAAATGGGATGCCTACCGCAATGCGGCTGCTATCAAGATCAAGAAGGTGACCTTCCGCTTCATCAGCGACCCGGCAGCGCAGGTAGCGGCCCTGCTGGCCGGCGACGTCGATGCCTTCCCGCGCGTCACGCCGCGCAGCGTGGTGCAGTTCAAGACCAACGCCAAGTTCCAGGTGGTGGTCAGCGGCTCGCGTGCCAAGACCATTCTGGCGATCAACAACAAGAAGAAACCGCTGGACGACGTGCGCGTGCGCCGCGCCATCGCTGCCGCGATTGACCGCAAGGCCGTCATTGAAGGCGCTGCCGACGGCTACGGCGTGCCCATTGGCAGCCATTACGTACCGGGCGCTTTTGGCTTCGTTGATACCACGGGCATCAACCCGTTCAACATCGAAAAGGCCAAGGCGCTGCTGGCAGAAGCCGGCGTCAAGACACCACTTGAGCTGAGCCTGAAACTGCCGCCCGTGCCCTATGCACGCCAGGGCGGTGAAGTGATTGCCGCACAACTGGCCAAGATCGGCATCATCGCCAAGATCGAGAACGTGGAATGGGCGCAGTGGCTCAGCGGCACTTACACCAACAAGAACTACGACCTGACCATCATCTCGCACGTCGAGCCCTTTGATCTGGGCAACTTTGCCAAGTCCGGCTACTACTGGAACTACGATTCGCCCCAGTTCGTCGCCCTGTTCGACAAGATCCAGAACGCGCCACGCGCGGCCGATCGCGCCAAGTTGCTGGGCGACGCCCAGCGCATGCTGGCCAATGAATCGGTGCACGGCTTTCTGTACCAGCCGCAGTGGATCACGGTGGCCAACAAGGGCCTCAAGGGTTTGTGGAAGGACATGCCGATTTTTGTCAACGACATCGGCGCCCTGTCCTGGTCGTGAAACTGCACGAATTCGGCGTTCATCAGCTGATTGCCGGCTACCAGCGGCGCGAGTTCTCGCCGCTGGAGGTTATGCAATCGGTGCTTGAGCGCATAGCAGCATGGGAACCCCACATCTGTGCCAGTTACCTGCTGCGCCCGGAACTCGCGCTGGAGCAGGCGCGCGCCTCCGAGGCGCGCTGGCAGCAGGGGCTGCCCTGCGGCATGCTCGACGGTGTGCCGGTGACCATCAAGGAAAACATCGCGACCCGTGGCGACCCGGTGCCGCTGGGCACACTGGCGACCGACCTGACGCCGGCCAGCGCCAATGCGCCGCCAGCGGCGCGCCTGTTCGAGGCCGGTGCGCTGATGGTCTGCAAGACCACCATGCCAGACTACGGCATGCTCTCCAGCGGCCTGTCGAGCTTTCATGCGCTCGCGCGCAACCCCTGGGACCTGAGCAAGACACCGGGCGGTTCGAGCGCCGGTGGCGGCGCGGCTGCGGCAGCCGGCTACGGCCCGCTGCACATCGGCACCGATATAGGCGGCTCGCTGCGCCTGCCAGCGGGCTGGTGCGGCATTTTCAGTTTGAAACCCAGCCTGGGTCGGGTCCCGATTGACCCGCCCTACACCGGTCGCGCTGCCGGCCCCATGACACGCAGCGTGGCCGACGCCGCGCTGATGATGCAGGTGCTGTCACTGCCAGACGCGCGCGACAGCATGAGCCTGCCCTGGCAGGCCCTGGCCTGGAACAAGTTTGACCAAGGGGTGAGCATCCTGCGCGGCCTCAAGATCGGCCTGCTGCTTGATGCCGGTTGTGGCATGGCGGTGGAGCCGGAAGTGCAGGCGGCGGTTGAAGCTGCGGCGCGCCTGTTCGAGCGCGCCGGTGCCATCGTCACGCCCATGGCCCCTTTCATGACGCCAGCCCTGCTGGACGGCATGGATCACGCCTGGCGGCTGCGCTCGCACATCGATCTGGCAGCCTTGCCGGCCAACAAACGCGCCAGCGTGCTGCCCTACATCCAGCAATGGGCTGACAGCGCCGCCGGCCTCAGCGGTCCCGAAGCGTTTGTCGCGTTCAGCCAGTTCCACGCTACCCGCCTGGCCAGTGTGCGTGCCTGCCAGCCCTTTGATTTCGTGATTTCACCGACATCGCCGGTACCGGCATTTGCGGCAGAACTGCCCTCGCCGACCAACGATCCACTGCACCCGCTGGAGCACATCGGTTTCACGGTGCCCTACAACATGTCGGAGCAACCGGCAGCCTCCATCAACTGCGGCTACACGCGCAGCGGCCTGCCCATCGGTCTGCAGATTGCCGGCCGGCGTTTCGATGACCTGGGTGTGCTGCAGGTGTCACGAGCTTTCGAACTGTTGCGCGAGCCCCAACGCGCCTGGCCCGAGCCGCCCCAAGGTTGAAGTATTGTGAGCTTTCCATAAGTCATGTCGCGCACAATGGCACACGCTGTCACCCCGGACCCGACAACTGTCATCCCGGACCTGATCCGGGATCCAGTGCTGCGCCGCCACTGGATTGCGGTTGCTGAAACCCCGGACCTGATCCGGGGCCGCAATGACAATGCAGCATCCGTTCCTATTTGCCAGTGTCATGAATTTCGGAAATATCGATAATCGCCACCTGCCATGTTGACTGACAGCCTGGGTAACCCGGTCACATTGCAGGACGCTGCGAGCCTGAGCGCCGTCAACGACTTTGTCGAAGGCTTTATTTCCTGCGAGGCGCGCGTCGCCAACATCCTGCAGGTGGCGCAAAGCGACCAGAGCCCCCTGGTGCAAGCCTGCTGCGCCGCGCTGCACATGTTTGCCGAATCGGCGCAGGGCCCTCTGAATGCCAGGCCTTACATAGCACGCGCCCGGACCAGTCTGAAGTCGACCTCGGGCGTCACGCAGCGCGAACAGCGCTTTGTGGCAGCGATCGCAGCCTGGGTTGATGGCGACATGGCGCAGGCCATCCGCCTGCATCAGGAGCAGGTGCAGGAGCATCCGCGCGACCTGGCCTCGCTCAAGCTGGGCCAGTACCACCTGTTCAATATCGGCAACGCGCCGGGCATGCTCAAGCTGGCACTCGCCGCGTTGCCTGCAGCGCAGGATGTGCCCTACCTGCACGGCATGGCGGCCTTTGGCTGGGAGCAGTGTCACCTGCTGCGCCAGTCCGAGTCCGCCG
>QYPX01000218.1 GCA_007280205.1 Comamonadaceae bacterium | reverse complement strand
TGCGTCTTGCGTTCGGAGCGAGGGACTTCAAACATGGCCGGCTTCCCGTGCATTCATTTCAGAACCTCCCAGCGCCCCGACTTGGTTGGCCCAACATGTCGAATCCGGCCTGAGGCCTTGAGTTTCTCTAAGTGATATTTCACGCCGTCTGGCGTCAAAGACAGGTGCTCGGCAAGTTCACGACGAGTCAACTCGGGCTCCTTCCGGAGCAAGCGGCAAATTCGTTCTTGGGTAGTTTCTTGGGTAGTTTCTTGGGTGGCTTCTTGGGTGGCACGGCCAGAGTGCTCACCCATCGCTGCCAAGTGCACCGGATTGGCCTTGAAAGTCAGCATCAGCCCCGACATGCTGGTATCGAAAATCGGCGCGGGAGCGTCGTGGTTAGCGCATTCGCGGCGCATTTTCTCAATGCCGCGGCCCCAGGACTCCACATAGCCCGTTGTTGTGCGGACGATCATCGGTCGATTTCCAAAAAGCATCGGTCGATTGCCGGTTGATTCCGTGTCGGTCGATTTCATGATTGAGTCGGTCGATTGTCGGTCGATTTGGCCACGTAGCGCACGGCGCGCCCCTTGCCAACCAGCTCCAAAAGCCCAAGCTCGGTCAAGCCCCTCAGGTCACGACCCGCAGTGTCATTGGCCACGCCAAACTCAGTCACGCACCAGCCGCGCGACACCATTCCCTCGGCCATCACCCTGGCAAAGATCCGCTTCTGCCGCTCATTGAGTCGTGCCTCAATAGCCGGGGTCACCGGGCCGGTGACCGTAGCGGGAGTCTTGATCCGGTCGAAGTTGCCCGCCGACCCGGGCAGTGTGACCACGAAGAACCCGTCCTGCTGCTCGATCTTCGGCTCGTCAAGTCCGTGGTCCAGCATGGCGTCCCGCATCCGGGCAAACCCCGTGCCACGTTGCTCCATGAGGGACAGCGTAGCCAGAGCCTGCGAGATCAGAGGATTGCGCGAACATGGCCGGTAGCCGCCCCGGCGCAGACGCGCGGGCGTCAGCGGCTTCAGCGGATAACCTGGACTGGCGATCTCGATGCGGTCACTGAACACGCGCACGAAAATCTTCCGGGCCGCATCCTCGTAGTTGCGGTGCGCCACCGCGTTGACCAGCACTTCGCGCAACGCCGCCGTCGGATACTCGTCCAGGCGCACGTTGTTCAGGCCCACGACCCGGCGCGGGTGAAAGCTGTGGTCGTCGATGAACTTCAGCACCTGCTCCAGAGCCAATGGCAGCGGCGCATTGATACCCGCTTGTCCTTTCGGGCGACCCGTGATGCGCACCCCCTCGTAGGCGTCGACCAGAATCTCGCACTGGGGGAATCGGTTCGCTGGTTTGGGCGCAAACAGGACAAATGCACCCGCCGTCGGATAAAAACGATCTCTCACCCCGGCGCTGAGCGCAAGGCCGCGTGCGTGTAGCGCCTCACCGCCGGAGCGGAAAAGCGGCTCCGCCGTGTTCATCACGATACTGCCGTTGAAGCGGTCGATCAGCCCCTTGTCCAGACCGGTCACAAACGCATTGGTGAGTACCACGGTTTCAAACGGTGACGCGGCTTCCATTTGCTGCTCGCCCTCGGCAACCTCGTCCGGTGTGGCCTGAAGATCGAACTCCTGCGCCAGCATTTGGCGCAGCGCCTCCAGCATCAGCGGACGCAAATCCTCGCGGTCGTGGAAACGCTTGTAGGTGAAGCCTTCCTGCTTGACCTCGGCAATCAGCGCCTTCGCTTGTGGCGACCGCGCGCCATCGGTGGCGCCTTTCAGGAACACGACCGTGGGCAACTTCAATTCCTGCGCGAGCCGGTATTCGTGGTGTGTTGCGGAAATCTCGCCGTCCGGGCCCCCATACTCGTTTGCGATCATGAGCACATACGCCTGACAAGCCTTCAACGCCGCAAGGTAGGGCTTGCTTGCTGGCCGGGGTGGCGGTGGTTCTTTCTCGAACAGCACGGGCACACCGTGCTGGAGCAGGAAGGGATCGGTGGAGATCAGCCCGGCCACGGCGGCACGCTCCAGCTCCAGTTCCTTCTGCACGCTGCTGATGAAGATGCGAACGGGTTTCATACCAGGCGAATCCTACCCGTCAGCAACTCCTGCATCATGGCCTGCTTGAGGTCGCGCGTCTTGTCGCGCCGTGCCACCAGTTTTGAGAGTTCGGTGTCCATGTCGGAGAGGACGGCGGCGATGGCGGATTGTTCTTTGCCCGCTGGAAATTCAAGTTGCAAAGCGAGCAATTTGCCTTTGCCGATATTCTTCATACTGCCGCTGGTTCCCGTGGCAAGCCCTTTGATGTTTTCCTTGACCTGTGGGCTACTCATCACATAGGCCAACCAGCGCGCACATACGTCTGAATTTGGATCGAATCGGGTCATCCAAAGCCGATCTGGCAAATTCAGAGTTGGGAAGTCGTCTGGTACATAGCCCACCTCTCCGACGAGGTTGGGGGTGTTCATTCGACTGATGATGATGGTGTCCCGCCTGGGGCTCAGTTTTGCCCGGCTGATGTCACGTCGGTCTATGAGTTTGCATTCTTCGGGATCAAAGCAGCCATCAAAAATCGCTGAGGTCTTGAGGATGCAAGGTTCACCCGAACGAAGCGGTTTGCCGTGTTCGACGGAATTGACACTCACGCCAGCGTCCAAGCTGGCAACTGCCGACGCCAATGGACGCACCTTCCACTCACCGCCGAATCCAGGGAGGCGTGTATGGCCGGTGAGGAGTTGCTGCATGGCGGCCTGCTTCAGGTCGCGCTTCTTGGCGATGAGCCGATCCAGCCCGCCCAGCAGCGCATCCACATCACTCAACGCCGCCGCGATGGCGCGTTGTTCGGGGAGCGGCGGCGCCGGAAGGAACAACTCCTTCATGTCGCCGCAATTCAGGTGCTTCATCGTCGTGCCGGTTTCGATTTTTTTGAAAGCGGAGCGACCTGTCTCGGAATTGAAATACTGCGAGTAGTAGTGAGGGTCGGAGGTCGTGTCGTGAAGCCGTGAAATAACTAGGGCATGACAGTTCGCGCCGATCAGTTGCGCAGGAACGGCAGCAGTAACACCTATATCGCCAGTCTGGATCGTCAGCAAGTCGCTGGCCTGAAGGCAGGACTTTTGATTGCGGGCATGAAATGCCCTTGAGACGCGCTTGATTCCGTGAAAGTTGAAACCGTTCTCCTGCACGTTATAGCCTTGCACGTAAAGCACGCCATCCTCTCCATCCACATAAGCACTGGTTGCCGTCCCCACAAATCCATTGGTCAGGAGGCTGGTGATCGAGCCAAGAGTCCGAACTTCCCACTCCTCCGGAATCACCCCCACTTCCGTCAGCTTGTACCCAGCCCTCACTTCCACACCACGCTCCGTCTGCGTTCCTGGCTTCATAGCGCCTCGCCGCCTTCATTGAGGATGCGTAAATACGCGTCGTAGACAAACACCCGGTTGCGGCGCTGGCCGGTGAGTTCGCGGGAGATGCTGGCTTCGACCAGGCGCTGCATGGCTTTGGCTGCGGTGGGAAAGCTCATGACGGCCTGGGCCGTGATCTGGCGCAGGCTGGTGAGCGGGCGCTGGCGCATCACCGACAACACGCGCAAGGCGCTGGCCGATCCGCGCCCGCCCTCTTGCAGACGTGCGGTATCGGCCGCAAACAGATCAACCAGCCGGCGCGCGCTCTGCACCGCGCCTTGCGCTGTCTGCTCGACTCCTTCAAGGAAGAAATCCACCCAGGCCTCCCAGTCGCCCGCGCGGCGCACGCGGTCAAGCAAGTCGTAATAGACCTGGCGATGCTGTTTGAAATAGAGGCTCAGATAAAGCAGGGGCTGGCTCAGCGCGCCGCTTTCATGCAGCATGAGGGCGATCAACAGCCGGCCCAGACGGCCATTGCCATCCAGAAACGGGTGGATGGTTTCAAATTGCACATGCGCCAGCGCGGCTTTGAGCAAGACCGGCTGGCCACTGTTTTCGTCGTGCAGGTATTGCTCCAGTGCCGCCATGCAAGACTCCACCTCCTGCGGCGGTGCCGGCACAAAATGCGCGTTACCAGGGCGTGTGCCGCCAATCCAGTTCTGGCTGCGGCGGAACTCTCCGGGCAACTTGTCGCTGCCCCGCCCGCGCGCCATGAGTTGACTGTGCATTTCGCGCAGCAGCCGATTGCACAGCGGGAAGCCTTCGCCCAGGCGTGCCATGCCGTGCTCCAGCGCGGCCACGTAGTTGGAGACTTCGACCACATCGTCAAACGGCACACCCGCCACTTCGTCCAGCTCAAACAAAAGCAGATCGGAAAGCGATGATTGCGTGCCTTCGATTTGCGAGGAGAGCACGGCTTCGCGCCGAACGTAGGCATACAGAAAGAGCTGGGGATCGGGAACCAGCACGCCAACACTGTCCAAGCGCCCGAGCGCGAGGGTGGCGCGCTCCAACCGTGCGTGCCGTGCGCTATCGAACAACAGCGGCGGCACGGGCGGCAGAACACCCGGAACGTAAGCGCGCACGCTCTCGCCACCGGCAACGCTGCTGACATACTGGCCGTTCTGGTCGCGATTCATGGATTCCTGGTCTTTAATAAGAACGTCGCTTATTTAAGTTTAATGGCTTTTTCTTTAACAAAGAGCTCTTCAACGCCAGACAAACCCCATTTTTTTCAGATGGTCCTCGACCCGACTGGCGAGTGCTGCCACTTCTTCGGTCAACTGCGGCAGCGGCGTGGCGTAGCGTTCGGCCAGTTCGCGGATGCGCCCGGTCAGGGTTTGCGAGACGCGGTCCAGCTCGCCCTGCACGGCGGCGGCCAGGTGCGCCATCCACTTGTCGTTCACCACCAGGGTCTTGATTTCGGTCTCGTTGAGCTCGGGGTACTTGTCATAGGCCAGCGTATCGAGCGCGGCCTCCTGCTCTTTCACGGCGCGCTTGCACGCGGCCTCGCTCTCGGCGAGTTCCAGCCAGTGCTTGAGCACGGCAGCCTCGTCCTTGGCTTGCCGGTCGCGCTTGATCTCCTTCAGGCGGGCATTGACTTCGGCCTTGGCTATTCTGTCGAGCGCGCCCAGGCAGCCTTCTTCACCGCCATGCTCCTCTTCCAGTTCGGCCAGGCTGGCGCTGGCCGCTTCCAGTTCGGCCTGCTTAAGCTCAATGGCAGCCTGCTGCGGCGCAAAGTAGCGGGCAACAATCAGCGGCTTGGGAATCAGGTCGCAGACCCAGCCTTTGTCTTTGGAGCGACCCTTCTTGTCGTTCTCCAGGATGCGCGCCGGCCTGGCAAGCCAGCCCTCAAGCGCAATCAGGTAGCAATCGTCCTGCAGGGTCTGAGCCCAGTAGTCCATCAGGTGCTGGTAAATGTCGTAGGCGTCGAGCAGCCTGGCGGCTTTGAAGGTGGCGAGCAGTGCCTCGGCGATGGTCTCAATCAGCGCCTTGGGGTGGCTACCTTGGCCGAAGCCGGTGAGGCGCTCTGTGGTGGCGCGGCGCCAAGCGGCAAAGAGCTCTGTGGCAGTCTGGTTGAAGGCTGTGAACTCGGGGTGGCTGAAGATGGCCGGCTTGACCTCGGGCAGCGCCAGTTTGAGGCGGGCATAGCCGGGGCGCCCAGCGGTCTCAAACAGGGCGGCACGCACGCCGGGCAGCACCTGCCAGTAGGCGGCCAGCGCGTTGTCGGGGTCGTCCAGATCGCGCTCGGGGATGCCGCCGCGCAGGTGGCCGGCTATGTCTTGCAGGTCCTGCGGCTCGGTACTGTCGATGTAGCGCGGCAGATTCAGGTTGTAGTCGTTCTTGGGGCCGGCAATCTCGCTCAGCGGCACCATGCGGGCGTAGCGCGGGGTATCGACCTGCCGGGTAAAGGTGTCCACGATTCTGTGGATGTCCTGCTCGCGCAGGCGGTTCTTGTTGCCGTCCTTGATGAAGGCCTTGGAGGCATCGACCATGAACACGCCCTTGCGCGCCGTGGCGTTCTCCTTGTCGAGCACCAGAATGCAGGCCGGGATGCCGGTGCCATAAAACAGGTTGGCTGGCAGACCGATGATGCCTTTGAGGATGCCCGAGCGCAGCAGTTGCTCGCGGATCACCGCTTCGGCATTGCCGCGAAACAGCACGCCGTGCGGCAGGATGCAGGCCGCTTTGCCAGTGCCCTTCATGGAGCGTAGGATGTGCAACAGGTAGGCGTAGTCGCCCTGCTTGGCCGGTGGCTCGCCCCAGGCAAAGCGCTGGAAGGGGTCGGCGCCAGGTGTCAGGCCGGTGCTCCAGCTTTTGTCTGAAAACGGCGGATTGGCGACCACGTAGTCGTAGGTGCGCAACTGCTCGCCGTCCTTGAACTTGGGCGCGGCCAGCGTGTTGCCCGACAGGATGTTGGCAGTCGGGAAGTCGTGCAGGATCATGTTCATGCGCGCCAGGCCGGCCGTGGTCACGTCTTTCTCCTGCCCTTCCAGCGTGATGTGCTTGCCCGCCTCGGCGGCCACCTTCAAGAGCAGCGAGCCCGAGCCGCAGGTGGGGTCGTAGGCGGTGGTGGAGGCTCGTGCGTTCTCGGGCGCGATGCCGATGACCTTGGCAATGATGCGGCTGACTTCAGACGGCGTGTAGAACTGCCCCTTGCTCTTGCCGCTCTCGCTGGCAAAGTGGCGCATCAAGAACTCATAGGCATCACCAAGAATGTCGTCATGCTCGGCGCGGTTCTGCGAGAAGTCGAGTTCGGGCTTCTGGAAGATGCCGACCAGGTTGGAGAGCTTCTCCACCATGTCCTTGCCTTCGCCGAGCTTGTTGGGGTCGTTGAAGTCGGGGAAGTCGCTTTTGGACAAGCGGGCGTTGGCCTCGACCAGGGGCGCGATGATCTGCGTGTTGATCTTGTCGCCGATGTCGCTCTTGCCTTTGAGGGCAACCATGTCGCGGAATGAGGCACCGGGGGGAATGGTGACCGGCGGGGCAAAGTCGTCGCTGTTGCCGTACTTGTCGCTGATGTACTTGATGAACAGCAGGAACAACACGTAATCCTTGTACTGACTGGCATCCATGCCACCCCGCAACTCGTTGCAGGAGGCCCAGAGAGAAGCGTAAAGGTCGGATTTCTTGATGGCCATGTAGGAAGCTTATCCTACCGACGGCAAGAGGCAAAGGAAAGAACGTTGGAGGCGCTTACACTTTGACTCCCCAAGGGAGAGAGCGCCGACTATGAAACTGTGGATCAAGAGAACTGCCATCGCCGCCAGCGTACTGGCTGTGGTGCTGGGCGGCGGCTGGCTGTACCTGCAGAAGAACCCCCGGCCGGAGGAGCCCAAATTCCGCACCGCGCAGGTGGACGAAGGCGCCATCACACAAGTCGTTCTGGCCACCGGCACGCTGCAGCCGGTGATCACGGTCAACGTTGGCACGCAAGTCAGCGGCACCGTGCTGGAGCGGCGTGCCGACTTCAACGACCGCGTCAAAAAGGGCCAGATCCTGCTGCGCCTGGACCCGGCCACTCTACAAGCCCGACTGCGCCAGACGCAGGCCGGCCTGGCCGCCAGCAACGCCGCGCTGGTGCTGGCACGCGCCACCTATGAGCGCAACCTGAAGCTGGTGGCGGCAGGGTTTATTTCAGCGCTGACGCTGGACCAGGGCAAGCGCGAGGTGGACGCCGCTGTGGCCAACGTGGAACTGGGTCGCGCTCAAGTGGAATCGGCGCAGACCGATCTGGACAACTCGGTGATCCGCTCGCCGATTGACGGCGTCGTGATCCGGCGCAATACCGACGTTGGCCAGACGGTGGCCGCGAGTTTTCAGACGCCCGACCTGTACCTGCTGGCGCGAGATTTGCGCCAGATGGTGATCCAGACCAATGTCAGCGAGGCCGACGTCGGCCTCATCAAAACCGGGCAGAGCGTGCACTTCACGGTCGACGCCTATCCGGAGCGCGAGTTTGAGGGCCTGGTGCAGCAGTTCCGCCTGAACTCGGCCAGCGCCCAGGGCGTGGTCACCTACACCATCATCGTTGACGTCGAGAATCCGGACGAGTTACTCAAGCCGGGCATGACGGCGCAGACCCGCATTGTGGTCTCGAGCAAACCCAAGGTGATGCGCCTGCCGACCGCGGCGCTGCGCTTTCGGCCCGACGAAGACAGTCTGAAGGCCAAGGGCGCCAAGCCAGCAGCCAGCGCCGCCTCGGCACCGGTAACGGCCGAAGAAAAGGCACGTGCCGATGACGATGGCGTGCTCACCGCGACGCGCACCGGGCGCAAGATTTACCGCGTCTACACGGTTGGTGACAAGCAGCTACCCAAACTTCATGACGTGACCATCGGCATTGCCAACACCCGCTTTACCGAACTGATCAGCGGCGACCTCAAAGCGGGCGACGAGGTGATCACGCGCACGGTCGAGCCGCCGGTGAAAAAATGAGCCTGATCGAGCTCTCGGGCATCAGCAAGAGCTATCGAACCGGCGACGTCGTCACGCCGGTTCTGTTTGACATCGACCTGCAGGTCAGTCAGGGTGACTATGTGGCGCTGATGGGTCCGAGCGGTTCTGGCAAGAGCACCTTGATGAATCTGCTCGGGCTGCTGGACCGCGCTGACGGCGGCCACTACCGGCTCGATGGTCAGGACGTGACCGACCTGAGCGCAGCGCAGCATGCCGAGGTGCGCAACCGCACCATCGGCTTTGTCTTCCAAAGCTTCAATCTCTTGAAGCGCATGAACGTGCTGGAGAACGTGGCGCTGCCCCTGCTCTACGCCGGCCAGTCGCGCGCCGCAGCGCGCCTGCGAGCGCGGGAAGTGCTGGAACAGGTTGGCCTGGCCACCTATGAGCACCGCATGCCCAATCAGCTCTCCGGCGGTCAGCAGCAACGCGTGGCGATTGCCCGCTCGCTGGTGAACCGCCCGCCCTTGCTGCTGGCCGACGAGCCCACCGGCAACCTCGACACCAAGACCACGAGCGAAGTGCTCGAAGTCATCGGGCAGCTCAATCGCGAGCAGGGCCTGACCATCGTCATCGTCACCCACGAGGCCGATGTGGCACGCCACGCCAAGCGCCTGGTCAAACTCAAGGACGGCGTCGTCGTCTATGACGGCATCCCGGCTGGCGAGAAGCAGGAGGAATTTGCATGAGCCTGGCGCAGATTCTGCTCGAAGCCTTTCGCTCGCTGGCCGCGAACCGCCTGCGCACGGGGCTGACCATGCTGGGCATCATCATCGGCATTGCCTCGGTGGTGCTGATGCTCAGCGTCGGTGACGCCGTGCGCGCCTTCATCAACAAGGAACTCGCCGTGCTCGGCAGCAACCAGTTGATCGTGCAACCCGGCACCCCAACCGAAGGCGGCGCGCGCCGGCGCACCAACGAGTCGCCGACGCTGACCATCGATGACGCTGTGGCCCTGAGTGCACTGCCGAGTCTGCGCGGCGCGGCGCCCACGCTGCAGGGCTTCTTCCAGATCCTGTATGGCGGCGACAACAGCAACTCGGTGGTGCTGGGCGTGACGCCCGACATGTTTGTGCTGCGCAACTGGAAGGTCGAGCGCGGCGTCGCCCTGGCCGACAGCGATGTGCGATCTGCCAATCGGGTCATCGTGATCGGCTCCAATGTGGCAGCCACCTACTACTACCGGCGCGATCCGATTGGCCAGACGCTGCGCGTCGATGGCCGGCCCTTCACCATCATTGGCGTGCTCGCCGGCAGCGGCCGCACGCTCGACGGCACCGACCTGGGCGAGCTGATGGTGGTGCCCATCACCGCCATTCCGGTGCGCATGCCGCGACCCCGCACCGTGCACTACATCAACGCCCAGGCCAAGGACGAAGCCAGCATGAAGGAGGCCGAGCGCGACATTGCCGACCTGCTGCGTGATCGCCACCACATCCGGGGCGACAAGCTCGACGATTTTCAGATCACCAATCTGGCCAGCATCGCGCAGACCGGCGAAGCCATTGGCGCCGGCCTGTCGATTGGTCTGGGTGTGGTCGGTGCGATCTCGCTGATTGTGGGTGGCATCGGCATCATGAACATCATGCTGGTCAGCGTGAGCGAACGCGTGCGCGAGATCGGCATCCGCATGGCCATCGGTGCCAAACCGATGCACGTGCTGGTGCAGTTTCTCAGTGAGGCCGTGGTGATGTGCATTCTGGGCGGCATGATCGGTGTGGCGCTGGCCGCGCTGGGCGCTTGGGGCGTCAACAGCACCGGCAAGTTCGAGATGGCACTGGGCGCCAGCCATGTGCTGACCGCCGTCCTGTTCTCCACCGCCGTTGGCCTGTTCTTTGGCTTCTACCCGGCGCGACGTGCTTCGCGCTTGCTGCCGATTGAGTGTTTAAGACAAGACTAATCCTTCGACGGGCGGGTAGGGCGTGCAGCATGCCGGGTGGATCTGGCTACTGTGGCACTCAGCTCCGCGGCTGTCCTCCGTCCTGCGGACTCCCCCTTTATGCCGCTGCGCTGAGCGCCCCAACAGCCAGATCTTTCATGTTTTTTCATTGCGCCCATATCTGTCATTGCGCCCGTCTTTGTCATTGCGGACTTGATCCGCAATCCAGTGGTGGCGTGGCAGTGGATCCCGCCGAGGGTTTGCCCTTGCCTCCATTGGGGGATGTACGAGTTGATGAGAGCGCCTGATACTTGGGCCAATGCTGTCATCAATGATTGCTTGGCTTGGAAGCCCCTGTAGGGGGAAATCTATTCAGTGGCGGGGCGTTACCGTTGCCTCGACTACCGCAAGTCGGAGTTCATGCCACAGAGTCATCACTCTGCAACGAAAAACTCGAACAATGAAAGCAAGCAGGAGAAAGGACGTATCACGCAGTCTTGGATTTGATCGTGGTCAGCGCACAAACGTCAGAGCCCCAGCCTCGACCTACGGGGTGCTTGTAAAACAGCCAAGAAACGGATCTGAGTTTGCAACTGCCAAAGTTGTTTCAAAAAACAATTTTTGAACAGGGGGTCACAACGATAAGTCTGAGCAGGTAACCACATCCGAAAGGGTGACGCCGATTTCTTCTTTTTATTTGGATTTGTATGACAAAAGTAACAAACAAAGTCTCCGTCTATGGGGATAGCATGCGCACCGCCCCCCAGGTGGCTGGCGGTCAATCGACCGCCGAACGCCTCCGCCTCAACCCCAAGTTTTCCGCCGGTGTGAATGACTTCGCTGTTGGCGGTACTTCTTTCTACGGAACTCTGCGTGGTACAACTGCAGCCGGTGCAACATCCACCGGTTTCACAAACCTGTGGGATAGTTGGGATTTTGCAGAACACTTGGCTGGTTCTGATGATGGTGACATCGTTGTTATCTCATTGGGTGGAAATGACCAACCGGCTGGTGTGAATCAGACTACAGGTGCATTTATCGAAAACCTTCCTCCAAGCACTGACTCGCAGGGTTACGTTGGTGCCGATGCTTTGTCGATTGCGGCTGACTGCTTGACCATGTGTGATTACGTGGTTGGTGCTGGCAAGCGCCCGGTTCTGGTGGCGACTCCGTACACCAACCTGACTGCATTTCTCGCTTCCCCTGATGGTCAATTCAGCGCCGCGAAATACCCCGGCTTTACCGCGGAGCAGCGCACAGCAATGGCGTCCGCCTTCATGGATAAGGCCACAATGATCCGGCTGGCTATTCGCATTATCTCGGGGCAGCAAAACTATCCGTACATCCTCCCATTTGGTGCCCCAGGTCCGGTGCCTAGCACCATGCCCACGGCTTCGAGTGTGATTGATGGCGTTCATCCCACGGTGACCTACAGCAATGCGGTATCTGACTTCATCGGCACAGAGATTGTGCGGATATTTGGCCTGTAATTCCTGCGGGCAAGTCCCGCCACGAGCTGGTCACAGTGAGTGAAGTGAAGCGCAACTGCATCAGGGTGACCAGCAGGCACAAAGTGTCCCTAATTTTTGGAGTAGAACAATGAACAAATTGCTGGTCACCCTACTGGTATCCACTGCCCTGAGTGCGTGTGGCGGTGCAGGTGTTGATGTTGATGTTGATGTTGGTGCAGGTGCAGGTGGCGGTGCAGGTGTTGATGTTGGTGCAGGTGCAGG
>QYPX01000163.1 GCA_007280205.1 Comamonadaceae bacterium | reverse complement strand
GTGTCTTCCAGACCACGCCGCCCCAGCCGGCCTCGAAGGCGCGGTTCACGTTGTAGGCCTTGTCGGTCGGTGGCGCAGAAGCCAGCCAGAAAGGATTCGGGCTCTTGATGCCGGCAAAGTTGATTTGCAGATTAGCCATGTTGCTCTCTCTTATCTCAGGCGTCGGATGTTTTTGGATTGGTCATTGCGGGCTTCTGGTTTGTCATTGCGGGCTTGACCCGCAATCCATGGATCCCGGATCAGAGCTTGCCCCGGGCTCGATCCGGGGTCCGGGATGACATTTGAGGCGTTCGGGATGACACGGTTGGGTTCATAAGGTGCTCGTGAATCGCCAGCGCCGACTGCTTGCCATGCGCAACGGCTTCAACCGTCAGTTCGAGTCCGCCTGCACGGCAGTCGCCGCCGGCCCAGACACCTTGCAGGCTGGTCTTGCCGACGTCATCGGTGGCGATGCGGTCGCCCCGCATTTGCAGGCCCGACTGCGCCAGCACCGGGTTGCCCAGGCGCTGGCCAATGGCTTTGAGCACCATGTCAGCGGCCAGCGTCTGTACCTCGCCGGTAGCGCATAGCTTGCCATCGACAAGCGCCTGGCGACCGAACTGCACGGCGCTGGCGTGCCCGTTGCTGCCGGTCACTTCAAGCGGCGCCAACCAATGATGAATCGTCACACCATGTGTTTGCGCCCAGTCCTGTTCTGCTTTGGAGGCAGACATCTGCTCGGGACCGCGACGGTAAACCATGTGCACGTCCTCTGCACCCAGCAGCTTGGCCTGCACCGCAGCGTCGACGGCCGTCATGCCGCCGCCAATCACGACCACGCGCCGGCCGATCGGCAGTGCTGAAAGATCGGCGCTCTGACGCAGCGCGGCGATGAAATCCACGGCATCCTGCACGCCGGCCAAATCTTCACCCGGCATCCCAAGTTGATGCGTGGCGGCCAGCCCAATGCCCAGAAAGAGGGCGTCAAAGTCAGCTCGCAGTGCATCGAGTTGCGCTGCGGTCTCCAACTTCCAGCCGGTGCGCAACTCGATGCCGCCAATGCCCAGCAGCCATTGCAGCTCGGTCTGCGCAAAGTTGTCGGTGGTCTTGTAGCTGGCCAGGCCGTACTCGTTGAGGCCACCTGCTTTCTCGTGCGCGTCGAGCAGCAGCACCTGGTGACCCAGGCGCGCCAGTGTGTGGGCGCAGGCCAGCCCGGCCGGCCCGGCGCCCAGCACGGCGACTTTTCGGCCGGTGCTGGCGGCGCGCGTGAAGATCTGCGGCTGTGCGCTTTCCATCAGTGCGTCGGTGGCGTAGCGCTGCAGGCGGCCAATGGCGACCGGCTGCGCGCTTTGCGTGGTGCGCACACAGACCTGCTCGCACAGGTTCTCGGTCGGGCAGACCCGCGCGCACATGCCGCCCAGCGGGTTGGCATCCAGAATCGACGTCGCAGCACCGCGCAGGTTGTCCTCGGCGATACGCCGGATGAAGGACGGCACGTCGATGTGCGTTGGGCAGGCCGCTGCGCAAGGGGCGTCAAAGCAGTAGAGGCAGCGCTCCGCTTCCAGCAGCGCTTGCGTCTTGCTCAGGCGCGGGCTGGCATCGGCAAAGCGCAAGGCGTACTCGTCGGCGCCCAGACGATGTGGGCGAAGGTCAGGATGAACAGAGGTGGACACGCTGGCAACTCCTGTGCAGTGAGGCAGAAACAAACAGAAACTGACCGTTCAGTCAGCTTCTGCAATGAATACTAGCAATACATGTGCCACGCTGTAACTAGGGGTTTGCCCGAAGAATTGTTTTGGACAGCGGCGCGCGCTCCGCTACCATGCGGTATTCGCAGTTCTTTGATCCGGAGAAATCATGAGTGCAGCCCCCAACGCCCCAGCGGCCGGTTTTGAAGCGCAGGACGCTTGCCACCAGCAGATGCTGGTGCACCTGTCGATGCTGTCGGATTTGGCGCAGCACATCGACCAGGTTGGCATCGATGCCGAGGCCCAGCGCCAGGCTGGTGTGATCGAAAGTTTTTTTTCAGGCACCTCGCGCCAGCATCACGCGGACGAAGAAAAGAACGTCTTCCCGCCCCTGCTGGCTGGCAGCGATGCCGAGCTGATTGCGCTGGTGCAGGTATTGCAGCAGGACCATTGCTGGATCGAGGAAGACTGGCTTGAGCTGGCGCCGCAGCTGCGCGCCATCGCATCAGGCAACAACTGGATCGACAGCGCCGAGTTTCAGCACAACGCCGAAATTTTTTTGGCCCTGACGCGCGGCCATATTGATCTGGAAGAAAAGATGATCTACCCCGAGGCCCGTGCCGTGAAGGCGCGCTCTGCCAGCCAGAATCCGCGCGTTCCGCTTTGATACCACGCTGACCCGGCGTCATTGCGAGCCTCCCGAATCCGGCCAGATTGCGTACACGGACCTCGAACCCGAAATTGTCATCCTGGCCCCGGACCTGATCCGGGGACGCAATGACAATCAGGGGTGGAACTGTTCATGGAAAGGAGCACTATGGCAAAGCCAGCTAAAACCAAAATCAAGGGTGCCGAGTTCGAGCGCAGCAGCGGTAATGTCTTTGCCGATCTGGGTCTGGCTCAGCCGGAAGAGCTCAAGACCAAGCTGGTGCTGGCCGTGCGATTGAACGAACGCATCAAGGCGCTGCAGTTGAAACAAACAGAAATTGGTGCCCGGCTGGGGCTGGCGCAACCTAACGTTTCTGCTTTGCAGAACTATCGGCTGGACAATTTTTCTTCAGAAAAACTTCTGGAATTTTTTAACGCGCTCGGCTATGACGTCGATTTCTTGATTCGACCAACTTCCGGTGATCAACGTGGTACTACACAAGTGTTGATGGCAGCTTGAACGGGAGGTCACTAAGGATGAAACGCATCTTCATCAGCAGCGTGCAAAGGGAATTCGCCGCCGAGCGCGCAGCGCTGGCTGATTACTTTCGAACCGACCCTTTGCTGCGGCGCTTTTTCGAGCCCTTCTTGTTTGAGGAGCTTCCCGCCAAAGACCAGCAAACCAGCACCGCTTACCTGAGCCAAGTGGCAAGCTGCGATATTTATCTGGGCCTGTTTGGCGACAGCTACGGATTTGAAGACAGCCAGGGCGTATCTCCCACCGAGCACGAATTCAATTGCGCGACCGAACTGCGCAAAGCACGTCTCGTCTAGGTCAAAGGCGAGCCTGATCATGACAAGCAGCCAAAAATGCAGGCGCTAATCAAGCGGGCCAGTAGCGAGGTAATCCGCCGGCGTTTTACAGACAGTGCCAATCTGCACCCTGCCGTGTATGCGTCTCTGGTGGACTACCTGCAGGCGCATGAGTTGTTGCGCTTTACGCCGTTTGATGCCAGCGCCTGTCAGGGAGCCACGCAGGAAGATTTGTCAGTGGAAAAGATCCGGAGTTTTTTGCGCACTGCACGCATGGCGCGGAACTTTCCGCTCGCTGAAGATGCCGCACCCGACACGGTGCTGACCCAGTTGCGCTTGCTCAGGAATGACGCCCCGACCCACGCCGCCGTGCTGTTGTTTGGCAAAGAACCGCAGCGCTTCATCTACAACTCGGAAGTGAAGTGCGCCCACTTTCACGGCACTCAGCGGCAAAAGCCGATTCCCTTCTACCAAGTCTATAAAGGTACGCTGTTTGAGCTGGTCGATCAGGCGGTCAACTTTGTGTTGTCCAAAATCAACCTGGCCGTAGGCACCAGAGCCCTGAGCGCGCAAGCACCCACCGCTTATGAAATTCCGCCGGAGGTCGTTTCAGAGGCCATCGTCAACGCCATCGCGCATCGTGACTACACCAGCACGGCCAGCGTGCAGGTGATGCTGTTTGCAGATCGGCTGGAAGTCTGGAACCCTGGCGGCCTGCCACCCAATTTGAGTCTGCAGTCGCTGCGCCAGCCGCACGGCTCGTACCCGGCCAACCCGCTGATAGCGGAGCCGCTGTATCTTGCTAAGTACATCGAGCGCATGGGCACCGGCACCGGCGACATGATCGAACGCTGCACCGCCCATGGGCTGCAGGAGCCCACATTTGCCCTGACCGACGGCTTTGTGACCACCATCTGGCGCAAGCCGGGGCTGGCTTTGGAGCATGTGGGCGGGGAGATCCAGCAAGTAACAGAGCAAGTAACAGAGCAAGTAAGACTGCTTCTGAAAGTGGCAGTAGGTGAAAAAACGCGCGCAGAACTGATGGCTGCTGTTGGATTGAAGTCCAGGGTCAATTTTTCTCGCAATTACCTGGAGCCTGCGCTGGCGGCGGGTTTAATTGAGATGACACTACCGGATTCGCCGAACAGCCCGACACAAAAATATCGTCTGACGGATAAGAGTGTGTTGCCTGTCCAAAGGTCAAAGCAATAGTCGACCCAACTGCCTAGCCGCTTCTTTCACATCACCTGACATTGGCACTGCCAGCAACGCGACCTCGACCTGCCGAAGGCCATGACGAACGTATGCGCGTGACAGCACGCGTCCTTGTTGACTGAGCAGATTCCATTGGTCATCAGGGGTCGGGTAGGCTAGACAGGCCACAACCCGAGGGGCGTCAAACAGGCTGGTGTAGGCCAGGCACTGCAACAAATCTTCGCGGTGTTGTACCTGCCAATCATGATTATTTAAACCGTACAAGCCATAGCCTACCAACTGCGCGTGGCGTTTGTATTTGGCGTCGATGACCCAATAAAGTCGAGCCATATCGGCGATTACCAGTTTACGCGACCAGCACCGTGAGCGTGGCCTATGTACTGCACCAATGCGGCAATGATGCGACAGCGCAAATGTCGCAAAACAGGATTGATTTGGAGACTTTGTCGGACCTACTCATTTTTCGCGTGTATTGTTGCAGGCTGATCCCCGGTCCAGCATAAGATCGAACCAAACCATGAACCTCGCCAACCTGCTACTGCGCCAGGCACTGCAACAGCCCGACCGTAGCGCGATCTACAACGGCACCGTGCCGCACGCCAGTTACGGCCAGTGGGCGGCGCGCAGCGCCGGTCTGGCGCGGCGCCTGATTGAAGCAGGTCTGGTTCCGGGGGATCGGGTCCTGCTGTTCATGCGCAACCACCCGCGCTATCTTGAGATCCTGTTTGGTGCCTGGTGGGCTGGTCTGTCGGTGGTGCCGGTCAATGCCAAGCTGCATACGCTTGAAGTCGAATGGATTATTCAAAACGCCGGCGCACGCTGGGGTTTTGTTACCAGCGACGTGGCTCCAGCGGCGCTGGGCGGGCTCGAGCGTCAGATCGACATCGAGAGCGGCGAAGCTGATGCTTTGCTCGCACCCATGACCGACTTCAGCAAGCAGCCCTTGGTCGAGCGCGACCAGGACTCGCTGGCCTGGCTGTTCTACACCAGCGGCACCACCGGGCGACCCAAAGGCGTGATGATCACGCAGCGCAATCTGATGACAATGGGGCTGACCTATTTTGTGGACGTCGATGTGGTGTCCAGCGACGACGCCATCGTCTACGGCGCTCCCATGTCGCACGGCGCGGGCCTGTATGCCATTCCGCACCTGATGGCTGGCGCACGCCACGTCGTGCCAGCATCCGGTGGCGTCGATCCGGCTGAACTGTTTGAACTGGGTCGCGCCATCGGTCCCCTCTCGACTTTTGCTGCGCCGACCATCGTCAAGCGTCTGGTGGATTACGCGGAGGATGCCGGTCTGACGCAACAGGATGCGGCCGCGTCCTTCAAGACCATCGTCTATGGCGGCGCGCCGATGTACGTGGCCGACATAGCGCGCGCACTGCGCGTGATGGGGCCGCGCTTTGTGCAGATCTACGGCCAGGGCGAGACACCCATGGTTGCTACCGCGTTGTCACGCCAGCACCTGACCGACACTGCGCATCCGCGTTACCGCGAGCGCATTGCCTCTGTCGGCGTGGCGCAGACGCCGGTGCAGCTGCGTGTGAGTGACGAGCGTGGTGTGGCCCTGCCCTGCGGCGAGGTGGGCGAAGTGCTGGTCAAGGGCGACAGCGTGATGGCCGGCTACTGGGAGAATCCGAAAGCCAGCGCTGCCGCTATTCAGGACGGCTGGCTGTTCACCGGTGACGTCGGCAGCCTGGACGTAGATGGGTTTTTGACCCTGAAGGATCGCAGCAAGGACCTGATCATCAGCGGCGGCTCCAACATCTATCCGCGTGAAGTCGAAGAAGCCTTGCTGACGGCGCCTGGCGTAGCAGAAGCGGCCGTGGTCGGCGCAGCGGACGCCGAATGGGGCGAAGTGGTAGTCGCCTTCGTCGTGCTGCAGAGCGGTGCCAGCGTCACGGAGCAGGATCTGGACCAGCACTGCCTGCAAGCAATAGCCCGCTTCAAGCGGCCCAAGCAGTACCGCTTCGTTGATGAACTGCCGAAGAACAACTACGGCAAAGTCCTGAAAACCGCCCTGCGCGAGCGCTTAGGGATTCAGCCTAGAAATTGAGTGGCAGCCCGTTGGTGGCCAGACCGACCAGATCAACCCTTACCTGATTCGCGTTCGATTCAGCCAGTTGCGCCAGGAATGCGCCTTGGTTGCGGGCAATGTCATACTGCGCATTCAGCGCTGCCACTGCACTGTCTAGTGTTGTCTGATCCGGTGTCACACCGTTAACGTTCTTGAGCAGGTAGGTGGCGATATCGGTATTGCTTGGTGACGCTTTTTCAGTTAGCACATCCCAGATCGGCAGTCGCATGATCGCCCCAGCCAGCGTTTGCAGGCTATACCCCTGATCGAACAGATCAATCGCAGCGCTGCGCAGCGCCTGCTTGTCAGCGGCAAACACCAGCGCTCCAGGCAGTACGGCACCGAGCAATAGCAATGCTCCGCCAGTCGGTTGAGTGGCACTGACGTCCAGCGGCAGGGTGCTGCTTGAGAATTTGATGCGCTCCACATTGATCAGGGTGTCCGTGCCATCGGTGCCGGTTTTGGCCGTGACGCTGTAGCCATTGGCCAGTTTGGTAACGGTGTACTCCGAGGCCATGTAGCTGTACTGAGCGGTATCGGTACCGCTGCCGCCGTCCAGCAGATCGTTGCCGGCATCACCGGAGAGCGTGTCGTTGCCGGCAGCGCCATACATCGAGTCGCTGCCGCTTGCACCCACCATGTAGTTGGCTGCCGCATCGCCGGTCAGTGTGTCGTCATAGTTGCTGCCAAACAGGTTCTCGATGCTGACCAGCACATCGCTGCCATTGAGCCAGCTGGCGCTGCCTGTTGTCAGATTGGCCACCACCGGGCCGATGGCGTTGCTGTAAGCAACGTAGTCAGATCCGCCAGCGCCATCGTAGGTATGACTGCCAGCGGCGCCCGAAGTGAAGTAATTGTCGGTTGCGTCACCGGTGAAGGTGGTGGAGGCTGCAACACCAAAGTTGTTGTCCACGCTGCCATCGGTGTTCAGGCGCAGCAAGGCGAAATCCTGGCCCGAGTGCCCGTCCGGGTTGACCGCTTGACCGGCCACCAGGATCTTGCCATCCGATTGCAGTGCCAGGCTGTAGGCCTCAGCATTGGAGGAACCTACATAGGCTGTGACTTTGCCGCCCTGGCCAAAGCTGCTGTCCAGTGTGCCGTTGCTATTGAGCCGCATGACGGCGAACACGGTCGTGCCGGTCACAAAGGGCTGCGGGTCAACTCGGGTGTAACCGGCAATCAGAATCTTGCCGTCAGTTTGCAGCGTGGTGCTGCGACCATTGTCCATGTCGCCTATCGGTATGAATACCTTACCGGTGCCGCCGCCAAAACTGCTGTCCAGGCTGCCATCGCTTGCCAGGCGCACAACGGCAAAGCTCTTGTTGTTGGTGGCATCGTTGTTGCCCAGACCGACCAGCAAAATCTTGCCGTCGGTTTGCAGGGCTGAGCCGTAGACCGAAGCGACACCGTAGGACCCTACCGCTATCGTCGCGTAACCTGAAGCGCCAAAACCGGTGTCCAGTGAACCGTTGGAATTGAGCCTGGCGACACCAAATTGCCCGGTGTCGAAGGTGCCGGCAAGCACGATCTTGCCATCATTCTGGACTGAAACACTGCGACCGAAGTCCGTTCCTGCATGCGACAAAATGACACTGCCCCAGCCCATGCCAAAAGTCGAATCAAGACTGCCATCGGCATTCAGACGCATGACCGTGAAGTCGTCGCCCGTACTGCCGGTGGCGCTGTAGGAGTAGCCGGCGAGCACCAGCTTGCCATCGCCTTGTAAGGTCATGGCGTAAGCGCTTGCCGTGCTGCTGACGGCCAGCAGGGCTTTGCCGGTTCCACTGCCAAAACTGCTGTCCAGACTGCCGTCGCTGTTCAAGCGCGCTACAGAAAAGTCATAGCTTGAAGTGGCCGCCACATAAGAGTAGCCGGCCAGCACAATCTTGCCATCGGCTTGCAACGCAGCACTGTAGGCGCGGTCCTCGGCACTGCCGACCGGTAGCAGCGTCTGGCCGGTACCCGCGCCAAAACCCAGGTCAGCGGTGCCGTCAACACTGCGTCGACAGATGGCAAAGTCGTAGGAGCCACTAGCTGAGTTGTAGGCCCAACCAGCCGTGATGATCTTGCCGTCCGCCTGCACCAGTACGCTGGTGGCGGCGTCATCATTGCCGAGCGTTGCCAGGGGGATAAAGACACTTCCGACGGTACTGGCTGCCATGGTTCACTCCCTATGATCACGATTGCTGCTAAAGCCTGCGAAAGATGGTCCTCTATATTTTTTGGCAAGTCAATATCACTAAATCAAGCTTGTGCTTGTTTCGTGAACGCGAACTGAGCTTTGCTGCCGTGACGCGATGTCCGGATCAACGCTGCAACTGGATAACCTGCCAGCCGCGCGCATCCGCTTCAGCGCGCAGTCGGGCGTCCGGGTCCACTGCCACCGCGCGCCCGACGGCTTGCAGCAGGGGCAGGTCGTTGATCGAGTCGCTGTAGGCGTGGCTGTCAAAGTCACCCAGCGTGTAGCCGATGTCGGCCAGCCACGTGTGCAGGCGCAGCACCTTGCCTTCGCGCATATTGAGCGTGCCCTCGGTGCGCCCGGTGAAGTGGGCACCATTGACTTGAACCTCGGTGGCAATCAGGTGTTCGATCTCGAGATAGCCGGCGGTCAACTCGGTGATGAAACGATTGGTGGCGGTGGTCATTACCACCAGGTCATCGGTATCCAGATGGTGCTTCACCAGATGGATCGCATCCTTGCCAATGCGCGGCACGATCACGTTTGCCAGAAACTGCTGGCGCAGCGGTTCCCACTGCGCGCGGGTGCGACCGGCCAGCGTGCCGACGTAGAAATTGGCAAACTCCTCGACACCGACGGTACCGGCGCGGTAGCGCGCATCCATGTCGGCGTTGCGCGCAGCAAAACTCTCGCGCTCCAGCAGACCCTGCTCGATCAGGAAATCACACCACAAGACGTCGCTGTCGCCGTTCAGCAGCGTGTGGTCGAGGTCGAATAAGGTGAGCTTCATCAGTTCATCACCCTCTCGTCAGTGCGAGCTTCGTGTAGCTGGCAGATACCACACACAGACCTTGAACCCGAAACTGTCATCCCGGACCCCGGATCGAGCCCGGGGCAAGCTTTGATCCGGGATCCAGTGCCACGCGCGCCATGGATTGCGGGTCGGGGCCCGCAATGACAATACCGGGCGCAATGACAACCTGGGGGCGCGGTGGCGGCGCGGGGCATGCTCATGCCTGCCGCAGATGCCATGCCTTTGGCCGCGTGAATGTCTGGATGCCGTAGGTGGACAGGGTCAGGCCGACACCGGAGTCGCCATGGCCACTCCAGGGCAGACGCGGGCTGACGCGGTCGCAGCAGTTCCAGTAGACGCTGCCGGCGTTGAGCTGGGACAGCAGCGCTTTGGCGCGGGCCTGGTCGGGTGTGAAGACACCTGCTGTGAGCCCGTAGCGCGTGTCGTTCATGAGCTGCACTGCTTCGGCGTCGCCCGAGACTTTCTGGATGCCGATGATCGGGCCAAAGCTCTCCTCGCGCATCAATTCCATGCTGTGATTGACTTCGGAGAACACGGTGGGCGCATACCAGTTGCCGGGGCCGTTCAGGCGGTGTCCGCCGCACAGCAGCGTGGCACCCTTGGTTTTGGCATCGGCCACCTGGGCGTCCAGCACATCGAGTTGCTGCGCGCGCGTCAAGGCACCGATGTAGGTGTCCTCCGCCGCCGGATCGCCGACCTTGAAATCGTGCACGGTCTGCAAAAATGCCGCCACAAAAGTGTCGTAAAGTTTCTCGTGCACGTAGATGCGCTCGACCGAGCAGCAGCTCTGGCCGGTGTTGTACATGGCGCCGTCCGCCAGCGACTCGGCCGCCGTTTTCGGATTCGCGTCTTCACAGACATAGGTCGGATCCTTGCCGCCGAGTTCGAGTTGCAGCTTGACCAGGCGCGGTCCAAGTGCCTGCGCAATCTTGGCGCCGGTGGCGTGCGAGCCGGTGAAGAACAGACCATCAATCTTCTGTGCCATCAGCGCGGCGCCAACATCGCCAGCACCGACCACGGCGATGAAAATATCTTTCGGAATGCCGGCGGCATGCAGCAGCCGCGCCATCGCCAGCCCGGTCAGCGTCGCGTATTCGGAGGCCTTGTACAGCACCGCGTTGCCGGTCAGCAGCGCGGGGATGAAGACATTGCCGCCGACAAACCAGGGGTAGTTCCAGGCCGAGATATTGGCGACCAGGCCGAGCGGCGTGTGCTCGATTTTCTCGGTCATGCCGCCTTCATCGAACACGGTCTCGGTCTGCAGCAGCGCGTCCACCTCTTTCAGAAAGAAGTCGATGCGACCGAGCAGGCCATTGAGCTCGTTGCGCGACATCTTGATCGGCTTGCCGGTCTCGCTGGTCATGATGCCAGCCAGTGTGTCGAGCTCGGCGACCACGCCGGCGCGGAAGCGCGTTATGCAGGCTTTGCGTTCCTGCAGCGGCACTGCCAGCCAGCCTGGCTGTGCCGCGCGCGCGGCTGCCGCCTTGGCTGCGACGGAGTTGGCGTCGTCGGCGCTCACCTGGGTGATGAGGGCGCCGTTGGCGGGGTTATGGATGGCGAGTTGGTTCATTTCATTTTTCCGTTTCAAGTTTGGCGGCACGCGCCGCGTCCAGAAAATCGTTGAGCAGCGGTGTGTCGTCCAGCGTCTCGAGCTCTTGCCGGTGAAATTCCGGATGCCATTGCACCGCGGCGATGTAGCTCGGACCGGTGTGGCGAATGGCTTCGATCATGCCATCGTCCGGGCAGCGCGCCTCCACCACAAAACCGTTGGCCAGATCCTTGATGCCCTGGTGGTGGATGCTGTTGATCTTGCAACTCTGCGCACCGGAGAGCAGCTCTTGCAGGCGTGTCTCGGGAACGATCTCAAGCTGGTGAAAGTTGTGGTCGTAGCGATCTGCGTCACGATGCACCAGCGACTCGGGGCGCTGTGTGCCAATGTCCTGGTACAGCGTGCCACCAAAAGCCACATTGATCAGTTGCAGACCGCGGCACACACCAAATACCGGCTTGCCGGCAGCAACAAAGGCCTTCACCAATGCCTGTTCGTATTCGTCGCGCAGTCGGTCACCACTCCAGCGCTCTTCCAGCGGCGCCTCACCGTAACTGCCAGGCCAGACATCGGCGCCGCCGTGCAGCACCAGACCGTCAAGCCAGAGCGCGTAGTCCTCAAAATGCGGTTCGCCCTGTACGCTGTCGCCTGCCGGCGATGGAATCATCACTGGCAAGGCGCCGGTGGACATGACCCAGTGCGCCATCGATTGCTCGATGTACTGCAGCGTTTTCTTCGCAAATACCGTGCGCGTTGGGTCGGGGTGCAGGAAGCAGGCGCTGATGGCGATCTTCAAACGTTCTTCTTTCATTTTCTATTTCCCCCCCCTATCC
>QYPX01000082.1 GCA_007280205.1 Comamonadaceae bacterium | reverse complement strand
GGCAGTAAGGCATGAGAGAAACTGCCAACTTGTCGACGACCGATGCCAGCTCGAACGCCTGGTGGCGGCGCATTGGCGCGCTGGGCGCCTTGCTGGCGCTGAGCATTCTCGGCGCCAGCATCTTTTTGCGTCTGACCAGCGTGCTTGACCCGCAGGGGCATGCCCGTTCGACACTGGCAGCGCCCACCGAGCAGGCGATACGGCTGCTGCACCGGGTCTGTGCATCGAGCGTCGCGCTGCTGGCATTGTTTGCCGTCGCGCTGTACTGGAAGCAGCGTCAGGCAGCGCCGCGGATGAAGCAAGCGGTGCTCGGGATGGTTGCCACAACTGTGATCCTGGCCTTGATCGGCCCCCTCACACCCGGCTATCGTCTGGCTGGGGTCACCGTCGTGAACGTGGGCTGCGGCGTGCTGCTCCTGCTGTCCTTCTGGTGGCTGCGCGAATCCGCAGCGCCAGACGCGGCCGGGAACCGACCGCTCGACGCATTTTCCTGGGCGGCCATGGGCGCCTTGCTGGTGCAGGTCGGCACCGGTGCGGCGGCCAGCGCATGGGAAATGCACGCGGTGCACTGGCCGGCTCTGGTGCACCTGGCGTCCGGATTGTTCTGCGCCATCCTCATCGGGTCGGTCCTGCTCGATCAGCGCAGCAAACCCGGGACGGGCGGGCGCCGCTGGGTCGTCGCTGGCTTGCTGGCGGGCCAGTTGTTGCTGGGCTATCTGTTGACGGGGCAGGACGAGCGTTCCGTCGCGCTGTCTTTTGTTCACGCCATGCTGGCGCCCCTGCTCGCGGGCGCGCTTGTATCCCTGCTGAAGCACCCATCGTAGTTATCCTTACAATTCGCCAAAGCCTGGATACAACCGGGATGGAGACTTGTCCAATGGACGTTGAAGATTTTAATATTCCGCGCTTTCTGGCGGTGCTACCCCTGTTCCATGATCTATCGCCAGCCGAGTTGGAGCGTGTAGCGCAAGGCTGTCAGGTGCGTCGGCTCGGGCGCGGCGACACCATTTTTCGCTTCGGTCAGCACTGCGAAGAGTTTCACGTCGTGATTTCGGGACAGGTCAAGCTGTTTGCCATCTCGCCGACCGGCCAGGAAAAGGTCATTGAACTGGTGGCACCCGGTCACAGCTTTGCCGAAGCGCTGATGTTTACCGGAAAACCTTATATTCTGAACGCCGAGTCGCTGGCCAGCACGCTGCTGCTGACCGTCAGCAAGCAATCCGTGTTCGACGAGATCGAACGCGATCCGCGCTTTTCCATGCGCATGCTGGCGGGCATTTCCAGACGCCTGCACGGTCTTGTGCGCGACATCGAGTCGGGCGCCCTGCACAGCGGCATGCAGCGCGTCATCGGCTACCTTCTGAGTGAGCGCCAGGCCGGAGCCGGCGATGCGCCGCAGACTTTCACGGTCTCGCTGCCGGTGAGCAAGGCAACGCTGGCTTCGCGCCTGTCGCTGACACCGGAATACTTCTCCAAGGTGCTGCATGAACTTGAGGCAGAGAAGCTGATCGAGATCGACAAGCGCGACATCCGGATCGTCGACGTGACGCGCCTGGCCTGCTACGGCGCTCACTAGGCTAGGCGCCCGGCTTCAGTGCGAGCTGCCTTCGGAGCGGGCTATTCTGTTCCCCACGTTGTACTTGCCGACCGGTTTGGACATCGGCAGGCGCTTGAATTCCTTGAACGTCCGCGCGTCATACACGATCAGGGCGCCATCCATTTCACCCAGACTGACCAGGGCGTAGCGACCGTCCCGCGTGAACTCGATGTGCGACAGGGTGCGACCCGGTTCGCGCACCTGGGCGACCACCGCCAGCGTGCGCTTGTCGATGATCGTGAGGCTGTCTCGGGCGCCGGGACTCAGCACCGAGTCGACCCACGCGTACGCCGAGTTTTCGTGGCTGCCGATGAAGAGACCAGGCCCCGGCGTGGCGATGGTTTTAAGCACCTTCCAGGTGTTCGTGTCCACCACTGCCAGCACGCCGTCTTTCAGGTTCGGTGCGGCCAGCACCACGGTATCTATCCATGCAAAGGTGATGCCAGAACCCAGATGCGGCATGCCCGGCAGCGGGAATTCGGCAATGCGCCGGCGAACATCCAGATTCACGACCTGGGCGCCAACAGGCTTGATACCCTGGCTGCGTGTGCTGCCGACCGCGTGACGGTAGCTCTGGTCAAAGAAGAAAACATCCAGCGGCTCATCCAGACGCGTGCGCCGCACCCCCAGAAAGCCTGGCTTGGCAATGCCTTCACCCATCCTGTAGTCATGCACCAGTCCGTCAAAAATCGGCTCCGCCAGGGGGTTGTAGGATATTTCCCACAGTTCAGGTATGTCTTTCAGCGCAACGACAAAGCTATGGCGTGGCGTGGCGTCGTACACCGCCGAAACCCGTGAGGTGGTCTTACCATCGAGTGTGCTCGCCGGGTAGCTGCGCACCAGGTTCAGATCGGCGTCAAACAGCACCAGGTTGTTGGGCCGGTAGTTGGCCGCCATGACCCAGCGACCATCGCCCGACACCGCCACATTGCGCATATCCAGGCCAGCGCGCACCTCGGCCACCGGCGTCAGATTCCACAAGTCGTACTTGGTGACCCAACCATCGTGCGTGCCGAAGTAAACAAAACGCCCATCCGAAGTGAATCTCGGATCACCATGCAGTGCGCTGCGCGAGGCGAAACGGTGAAGGACTTCAAACCGGTCACCATCGACCAGTGACACATGGTGGTCACCGGCTTCGACGACGACAAACAGGTTCAGGGGGTCCGCTTGCCACTGCGGCTTTGGCGGCAGCGCTGCGGCCCCCGGCTTCTCGACTCTGGAAGAACGAATGCTCGCTTGGCCCCACTGCGGGGAAGAACCTGGCGGCCCATCAGTCGCGGCACCGGCGTGGAGTACGCCAAAGGCAAGCAAGAGGGGCACTCGCGTCATCGCGAGAAGGAACGAGGCGGCCATCGCTATGACAGCCCCCGCTGTGATGAGCTACGCAAGCCTCAATCAAACCCTACAAAGACAAGATCCACTGCACGGCAGTTTTCAGATCCGCGTCGCTGATCTTCTCGATCGGGTTGGGCGACATCGGAATCGGACCCCAGACGCCGGGACCGCCAGCACGCACTTTCGGTAGCATTTTGGCGAGCACATCCTGGCCCTTGTATTTTTTGGCAATGTCTTTCAACGCCGGCCCCACTAGCTTGGCGTCAACCTTGTGGCAAGCCATGCAGCCCGACTTGGTCATGATTTCTTCGCCGGTGGCGGCTTGCGCGCCGACGCTCAGCAGGGCCGCGCTGGCGACCAGCAGCAAGTTCAATGTCTTCATTTCAGTTTCCTTTGGTTTAAAGGAGCCGCTTCGGGCCCCGAGTCGTGAGTCTCAATCGGTTGGGGACAGAGCAAAGTTCGCTTCGCGTAACTCTTGGTCTGTCCCACAAGGTTTCAATAGACGTCGTGTTGCGTGTTGTTGACGTTGAATTTGCCGGTCGGTGTGATCAGTCGCGGATCCTTGATCACCGCCTTGAGCTTGCGTGTCTTGTCATCCACGATCACCAGGGCAGAGATCTTGTCTTTGGCGCTCCAAACCGAAAACCAGACTTCATCGCCGGCCATGTTGTATTCAGGCTGCACGATGCGCCTGGCACCATCGTCCTTGATGCCTGCCCAGTCGCCTATCGGTAGCACCTCGAAGCCCTTGTCCAGACTCTTGATGTTGAAGACGGCGACCGACTGTGACAACTTGGCGTCCGGATTGAGCGGCGTGTCAACCCACAGGTTGGTCGACTTCGGATGGGTCTTGATAAACAGCGAACCACCGCCTTGCGCTTTGACGGTCTCCACCACGCGCCAAGCCTGGTCTTTGTGCTTGACCGGATCGGTGCCGATGATGCTGATGGTTTCGTCACCCAGGTGGCTGGTGGCCCAGACCGGGCCGAACTTCGGATGGATGAAGTTGGCGCCGCGCCCAGGGTGCGGAACCTTGCCAACTTCAATCAACGCGGTCAGCTTGTCTTCCTTCGTGTCCACCACAGCGATCTTGTTGGATGCGTTGGCAGCCGTCAGGAAGTAGCGGCCGGTTGAGTCCATGCCACCGTCATGCAGAAACTGCGCCGCATCAATGGTGGTGATCTTCAGGTTCTTCAAATCCTTGTAGCTGACGATCAGGATCTTGCCGGTCTCCTTGGCATTGACAATGAACTCGGGGTTGTAGTGCGAAGCCACAATGGCAGCCACGCGGGGCTCAGGATGGTATTCCTGCGTGCCCACCGTGGTGCCACGGGTCGATTCAATGCGGATCGGCCTCAGAGTGTCACCGTGCATGATGACAAACTGGGGCGGCCAGTAGCTGCCGGCGATCGCCAGTTTGTCTTCATAGCCCTTGAACTTCGAAGTTTCAACCGAACGCGCTTCCAGACCGACCTTGATTTCAGCGACGTTGGTCGGCTCTTCCATCCACAGGTCGATCAGGTTGATACGCGCATCGCGGCCGATCACGTACAGGTAACGACCCGACGAGGACATGCGAGAAATGTGCACCGCGTAGCCGGTCTTGATGATCTTGACGATTCCCTTTGTCTTGCCATCAATCAGGGCGATCTCGCCTGCATCACGTAGCGTGACCGAGAACAGGTTGCCCAGGTCGAGCTTGTTCATCTTCTTGGTCGGGCGTTTCTCGGGCGGCACCGAAATTTTCAGCGAGGCCATCATTTCCTTCATGCCCCATTCAGGTGGTGTTGGTGGCTCGTGCTGGATGTAACGCGCCATCAGGTCAACCTGGTCGTCGGTCAACTCGCCCGACGTACCCCAGTTCGGCATGCCACCGGGCGAACCATACTTGATGAAAATCTTGAGGTATTCAGTGCCATTGACAATGGTCTTGTCGGTGGTCAGGGCCTTGCCTGTGGCACCCTTGCGCAGCACGCCGTGGCAACCGGCGCAACGCTCAAAGTAGATCTTTTGCCCGGCGGCAAATTCGGCCAGCGTCATCGGCGGCGCTTGCGGGTTGAGACTGTGCACCAAGGGCACGTTGCCCACCGGCGACGAATCACCGACCTGATAGGCTTTTTCCGTAGGCGCCAGCGGCTTTTCCTGCGCCTGCGCGCCAAAGAGCAGGGTCGACAGCATTGCTGCCGCAACACTAGCCAAGCGTAAGTTATTCATCAGTTTGACTCCATATTTTTTTGTAATCCAAATAGCAACGGTACTTATCGACAGACACGTAACGCGGGGCTGCAACACTTGTGTGCAGCCGACCCGATAATCGCCTGCTAACGTGAATACGTCCTTAATCTGACATAAGGATTAAGCAAGGCACGATGGACCCTCTCAGGGCGCTCCTGATTGCTCAGCTCAACCCATTTTGTTGGTCTGGACGCGCCAGCACCGGCGGTGCAATGGAGGTGGATGCGGGTCGACGACTCCGTTGCCCTGACCACTCCCGACCTTGCCCTGCTTCACAGCAGGTCGTGCAGGACGCTGGGATTGGAGTCGATCCAGCGAGCACGAAAATGCGCCCAATCCTGCTCGACAATGTCGAAGCGCGCATGCACAGTGTCGTCCCAGGGTACAAACAAGGGTCGTTCGGGGTAAGCGCTGCGCAAGGTCGCCAGACTCTGGTTGAATTCCTTCACCTGGTCTGGCAGGGCGGCGGTCTCGCTGGTGCCAATCGACAGCGCCATCCGGTGCGACTGCATGCGCATGCGCCCGGCTTCGTTCACAGCGGCCAAATCAGCCCCAGGCTGGCCGAGCGCGTCCATGCCACGCCGACGATATAGGCCACCGTGAGCAGCGCCCCCACGAACGCACTGCGCTGCACAGCGCGGCTGGCGCCCGCTCGCAAGGCCAGGCTGCCCAGACCAATGTACACGAGCAGGGCCACCACTTTAGCGCTTAACCAGTTTTGCGCAAACGGGTACTGCTGGCTCCGCCAAGCCAGGCTGATGGCCGCACCCAGTAGCACGGTGTCAACCAGATGCGGCGCGATACGCAGCCAGCGCCACTGGCGCCATGGCCATCCTGCGGTCTGACACGTGCCGCGCACAACAAACAAAGTAATGCTGATGGCAGCACAGCTCATGTGAAGATGGCGCAGGACGAGGTAATCCATCGCCCTATCCGTCCTTCCCATCGATGCGGGTCTGCGTCAGCCACGGCGCATAGATGAAGACATAGATGGTAAACGCCACGCTCCACGCCGCTGCCGCAGCGCTCAGCCAGACCAGCAGCAGATCAGGCCACAGCAGCGGCAGCAACACGCGCAGCAGCGCGGCCAGCGCCACCAGCACATAGGCCAGAACTTCAGCTGGCGCCACCTGCAAGGTGCGTCCGGTGTGGCCCCGGGCGGTGCGCGTGATCATGCCGATGATCAGGCCTCCGGTGGTACCCACGGCCAGGGCGTGCAGGCCCAGTGACGCCGCAAGCAGATCGATCTGCGCCAGCGCCAGCAAGCCCAGTCCGACCGGTATCCAGGCGTAGGACAGATGGAGAACCCACAGGATCGGGCGCTGCCTTGACAGCAGTGGCTTCCAGCGCCATTGGCGCCAGACATGAGCCGCTGCGGCCAGGCCCAGTGTCAGCGAAGCGATCCAGCCCGGCGCAGCGAGCACCCAGAGCAGCAGGCCCAGGCCGGTCAGCGCCAGGGCCGAGCGCTCCAGCCAGCGCAGGGCTGTGATTCGCAGGCCCGGGAGGGCGCTCATGCTGAAGCCCGGAATCACGCGCCCGGCCATCACACATTCGACCATCACAATCACCGCCAGTGCTGCGTGCAGCGCACGGGTAGGTGCCAAATCCAGCAGCCCCATAACCGACAGGTGAAAGGTCGCGTTGGCTGCGCTGAGCAGGAGCAGCAGGGCTGCCAGTGGCAGATTGCGGGTATTGCCGGCGCGCAGCAACAACCGGATCAGCACCAGGGCAACGATGGGCAACAACAGGGTATCGAGCATCGCGTAAACAGCATAGGGCGCCGTCAACGCCGCGATTCTGGCGCTCAGCCACAGCAGCGCGAGAGCGCCAAGAGGCAGGCCGCGTGGTGTGGCCAGTCCGGTCCACGCCTTCACCGCCGTCATCAGGAATCCGATGATCACCGCCGAGGCAAAACCCAGCAGCATTTCGTGCGCGTGCCAGAGCAGCGGCGACAGTGCCGGTGCCCAGACCCATTGCCCCAGGAACAACATCATCCAGACCGGCACCGCCAGCGCCGCCAGCACGGCAGCACCCAGGTAGAAGGGTCGAAAACCCAGGCGAAAAAAGGCGACGCCACGGGGAGCCGGGGCGACGGGTTCGAGGATCTTGAGTATCGGAGTGTGGGTCATGGGTTTGGATTCAGAGTAGGGGTACACCGGAGCCGGTGTTCGGCACCAGATCGGCCAGCGTGACCCGGTCCAGCACCTGCAGATAGCTTTGCAGAGCATGATTGAGCACACCCTTCAGACGGCAATGTCCGATCAGTCGGCAGTCGTTGTGGGCGGGGTCAAAGCACTCCACCATCGTGAAGTCTGTCTCTGTCTGGCGAACCACATCGC